>CAYMUE010000082.1:24541-27154 GCA_964393505.1 uncultured Polyangiaceae bacterium | reverse complement strand
GCGGGATGTCGGTCTACGGCGAGGGCAACGAGGGAAAGCCGATCCGGGAGATGGCAGGCAGGGAGCTGCAGGCCATCAAGGCGTGGAGGCAGGAGTTCTGCCAGCCGCTGACCGAAGACGAGGGGACGGGCCTGCAGGAGTTGTCCGACGCGATCGACGAGCTGTGGGACGAGCACGTGAAGATGCAGGCGCGCATTCGGGAGCGCACGACGGACCCGATGCGGGTGTGGGGGCAGCCGGCACCCGAGAGCGAGCGTCCGCCGACCACGACGGATTGGAAGGACCGGGTACTGCAGCAGGAGATGTTCTCGAAGGACGTGCGTGCGTCGAGCCCGTACCGGCGCTTGAAGCTGGCGATGGACTACTGGTGCGCGCTCTGGTTCTGGCCGATCGAGAAAGCGGACCTGCTGCCCTCACGTGGCGAGTTCCTGCTCGAGCTGTCGTTGATCCTGCGGGGGGATGTGCTGGAGGTGTCGGGACCCGCAGACGAGCAGATGCAGTTGTTCCCGTCAACGCAGCCGAAGGAGGAGGCGCGGCATCTGATCGACGCATTCGGGTTCGTCAACGTCGACAAGCTGTGCGAGACGTATCCGAGGTTGGCGTTGGTGCGGGAGATCGCGGAGGAGCGGCAGCGGTTCCTGCATTGGGAGCTGGAGTTCGCGGACCTGTTCGGGAAGCGTGGCGGGTTCGACCTGATGCTGGGCAATCCGCCGTGGGTACGCGTGCAGTGGAGCGAGGCGGACGTGCTGGGAGACTCGGACCCGTCCTTTGTTCTGCGGAGTCTGTCGGCCACGGAGGCCGGGAACCGTCGCGAGCACACATTCCAGCGCCGAGGGAACAGCACCCTCTACCTGGAGGCCCACGAAGCGGCATCGGGCGTTCAGGCATTCTTGTCGGCGCGTCAGTGCTATCCGGAGCTCGAAGGGTCCAAGCCAAACCTCTACAAGGGATTCATGAGCCTTCTGTGGGCGAATGTCAGCGACCACGGCGCTGGAGGATTGCTGCACCCGGAAGGTCCGTACGATGATCCCAACGGCGGGACGCTTAGACGTGCACTCTATGCCCGTCTTCGGCGGCACTATCAGTTCAGAAACGAGTTCGTTTTGTTCACCGGCACGAATGACCACGGCCGCCTCACGTTCAGCCTCAACATCTACGGCCCATCAAAATCGCCTCGCTTCCAGCACATGGCGAACCTGTTCGCGCCCTCGACGGTTGACGCGAGCATCGCGCACGACGGAGACGGTCCCGTGCCGGGCATCAAGGACGAGGACAACGCTTGGGACACGAGAGGGCATCGGGACCGAATCATCGAGGTAGATGCGAGAACACTGGAGCTGTTCGCACGCGTGTATGACGAGCCCGGAACGTCCCCGCAAGAGGCCCGGCTTCCGGCGCTGCACTCGCGACAACTGCAATCCGCAGTGAGTCGGTTTGCGAATGTTGAGCGGACGCTCGGAGACGTTGAGGAGTATCGGGCCTCAGACATGTGGAATGAGACTCGTGCTCAACGCGACGGGACAATCAAGCGCGCCACACGGTTTCCGAGCGGGCCAGAGGAACTCATCCTTTCGGGTCCCCACTTCTTCGTGGGCAACCCGCTCTACAAGACGCCCCGGCGCGTGTGCACGCAGAATAGTCACTACGATGTCATCGACCTGACCGAGATCCCGGACGACTACTTGCCGCGGACGAACTACTTGCCGCGGTGTTCGCCTGCGGACTACCGGACAAGAACGCCCAAGGTTGCCTGGGCGGCCAGTAGCCCACTCGTGAGCGACCATTTCCGAATCGTCGTCAATAACATGCTTTCGCCCCCGGGAGAGCGGACCTTTCAGCCGGCGATCGTCCCTCCCGGCTTGGCGCATGTTCACACGGTCAATGCCTACGTCTTCGCCGACCCCGAGGACATGACCACCGCGGCCGCAACCTGGCTCGGCTTGCCCGTCGACTTCTTGGTGAAGAGCACCGGTGCCGGACACCTGCAGCCGAACATGGCCCGTCGTCTACCGATTGCCACGACCTTCCGAGCAGAGCTGCAGCTTCGTGCGTTGCTTCTGAACTGCTTGATTGTTCACTATCAGCAACTCTGGAAGACGCAGTTTCGCCGCGAATTCCTCCGGGACTCATGGGCTCGCGACGACGCCCGTCTCGACGCCAAGCGCTTCGCTCAGCTAGGACACGAGTGGAACGCTGCAGTGCCGCTAAGAACTGACTTCGAACGACGTGAAGCGTTGGTTGAAGTGGATGCGCTGGTCGCCATGGGACTGGGCATGACACTCGACGAACTGAAGACCGTTTACCGCGTTCAGTTCCCCGTCATGGGGATGTACGAGTCCGACACCTGGTACGACCAGAAAGGCCGCATCGTCTTCACGAACAGCAAGGGACTCATTGGCGTCGGCCTCCCCCGTACTTCCCGCGACGGCCCCTGCTGGGAGGACGTGAAGGGCATGCAATCTGGCACCGTCGAGCAGACGGTCATGGACGACACCCTCCCCGGCGGACCGCGCAAGAAGACGATCACCTATCACGCCCCGTTCGACCGCTGCGACCGCGAGCGCGACTACGAGGTCGTCTGGGCCGAGTTCGAGAAACGCTACGGCAAGGTGA
>CAYMUE010000082.1:22226-24441 GCA_964393505.1 uncultured Polyangiaceae bacterium | reverse complement strand
GAAGCTCCGTGTATACTGGCCCCGAGGTCTGACATGACGAAGGCGAAGAACGGCAGGCTGCTCGGTATCCACATCAAGAACTACAGGGCCCTCAAGGACCTGCGCCTCGGCCAGGTCAAGTACGCCGAGGGCGACCCTCTGCCCGGCCTCGCCTGCTTCATCGGCCCCAACGGCTGCGGAAAGTCCACCCTGCTCGACGCCTTCGGCTTCATCGCCGACTGCTTGCTGGAGGGAGTCGAGACCGCTTGCGACAAACCGTGGCGCGGAGGCTTCCAGCACCTCCGGACCCAGGGCAGAACAGAGCCCATCGAGTTCGAGCTGTTCTTCGACGACGGCGAGTCCAATCGCCCGATCGTCTACCAGCTCCGCGTCGACGAGGTGCAGAGCGTCCCGGTCGTCGTGCAGGAAACCCTGCGCCAGCGTCGCAAGGGAGAGGTCCGAGGCAAGCCGTACTACTTCCTCAAGCTCGACAACGGCAAGGGCAAGGTCTGGGCTGGCGACTACGTGGAACACGGCGCCGACTCCAAGAAGCATCAGAAGGTCTCCCTCGCCGACCTCGGCAGCCTCGGCATCACGACCCTCGGCAACCTGTCCGAGCACCCTCGTATCGTCAGATTGCGTAGCTACATCGAGCAGTGGTACCTCTCGTACTTCGTTCCCAATGCCGCTCGAGTGCTCCCCGCCGCAGGCGCCCAGCGCCGGCTCGATCGGGAGGGCTCCAACATCGGCAACGTACTGCAGTACTTCCAGCGGCAGTACCCGGAGCAGTTCAAGCAGATTCTCAAGCAGATTGCCGAGTCGATCCCCGGGCTGCGCAAGATCACTCCGGAGATCAGCAACGACAAGCGGCTGCTCCTCCGCTTCGACGAGAAGGGGTACGTGGACCCCTTCTACCAGCAGAGCATGTCCGACGGCACGTTGAAGATGCTCGCCTATGCCGTGCTGATCGCCGACCCCTCCCCTCGCCCCTTCATCGGGATAGAGGAGCCGGAAAACGGCCTCTACGTCCGTCTCGTCGAACGGCTCGCCTCGAATCTCTCCAGCCATGCGGACCGGGGCAAGTCCCGCACGCAGCTCCTCGTGACCACCCACTCGCCCTACTTCGTGGATGCGCTGCAGCCCTCCCAGGTCTGGCTGCTGCAGAAGAACGAGAAGGGCGAGACTCACGCGCAGCGTGCCGCCGACATTCCGGAGGTCCAATCCCTGGTCGAGCAGGGACTCCCCCTCGGTTCCCTCTGGTACAGCAATCATTTCGCGGAGGGCGACCAACCATGACCATCCACATCCTCGTGGAAGGTCCGTCGGAACGCGCCTTCCTGGAGCCGTGGACCAAGCGATTTCTCCGCGAAGAAAGCGTGCGCGTGCACCCGCATCAGGGCAAGGGCAAGCTGCCCGACGACCTCGACGCCGCCCCTGACCATCGCGACCGTTCCCTCCTCCACCAACTTCCCGCCAAGCTGCGCGCCTTTGCCTCGGCCCCAGATTCCGGTGAACTTGGTGTCGTCATTCTCGTCGATGCCGACCAGGACGACTGCGAGGAGCTAGCCAGCACGCTCAGGAAGGCCGTTGCGCGGGTGGCCGGCCGGCTGCAAGTCATGGTCAGAATCGCCGTCGAGGAGATCGAGGCCTTCTACCTTGGGGACCTCCACGCATTGAAGGCAGCGTTCCCTGACGCGGACATGAGACTCGCCCGCAAGTACGTCCCGGATTCGATCTGCAATACCTGGGAACTGTTCGGCCAAGTCGTCGGCGACGGCGGCGGTAACAAGGTCGCCTGGGCCGAAGCCATGGGCGCGAAGGTCACGACTCTGCCGAGCAAGAACAGATCGCCCTCGTTCCGCGCCCTGTGCCGCGCTCTCAAGCGCCTGGTGCCCAAGAAGGCCGCGCCCAAGCGGCCCAAGAAACGGCGTCACGTAGCTCGGACCCACCCAGCCAGACGGCGAGCTTGATGAGCCCATGATCCCCTCCGTCCTCGCCAACCACGTGCGCCGCGGCGTGGAGGACTTCCTCCGCACCACGTTCCCGATCTCCAGCCCGTTCTTCGACGGCCTCCTCGAACGGCTGATCGCTCAGAACGGCAGCGTCTTCCAAGGTCCGTTCCTGTCGATTCAACTCCCGTTCCTCCCCGGCAAGAGCGGTCCCGATTACTTCCCCAGCATCCCCCTCGCGTTTGCCCCGTACCTTCACCAGGAACACGCCTTCGCTCGCCTCCGCG
>CAYMUE010000082.1:20927-22126 GCA_964393505.1 uncultured Polyangiaceae bacterium | reverse complement strand
GATGCCTTTGCCGGCAAGGACTGGCGCCTCGCCCTCCCCGCGTCCCTGAAGAGCCATCTCTTCTTCCAGAACCTGCTCAAGGCCCTCGGCGGACGCGCCTGCAGCTACGCCGACCTGGTCAGCCGCCTCGAACGCGTGCCCCCCGGCCTGCGCGGCACAGACCCCAAGTATCCCCGTTTGCTGCTCGACAGCCTCGCAGCCCTCGTCTCCGAGGCGCGCATCGAACGGCCGGGCCCCAACGGCACGCCCCGCATCGAGCCGTTTCTCAATGTCCGCGTGCAGCTCTGGCTCCGCGAGCTGCGCCGCATGGTCGCCGAGGTGTCTCCCTCCCCGGTGCTCCGCTTCGCCGACGATCTCACCGACGAGCAGCTCGAGAACCACCTCCCGGTCATGCACTGCCGGGAGTGCGGCGCCATGGGGTGGGCTGGGGTCAAGCGCCAGAGCGAGGAGAAGCTCCGCACCGATCTGCAAGGCTTCTACGTCGCATTCTTCGGCAACAGTCCCAACACCGCGTTCCTGTTCCCCGAGCCCGAAGACCAGAGGAGCAAGGGAATCGAGAACGTCGTGCCCTCGCGGGTCTGCCCGAAGTGCCTGCACCTGAGCACCCAGGACACGGCGTGCTCGTCGTGCGGCCACGGCGAGACCGTCTACGCCTTGCACTACCAGCCCGTGGTCACGCACAACGGACGTCGCAAGGGCACGCACAACTGCCCCTACTGCCTCGGAATCGACAGCCTCACGATCCTCGGCTCGCGCGCCGCCAGCCTCACCGCCGTGCTCGTTGCGCAGCTCTTCTCGTCGACCTTCAACGACGACAAGAAGCTGCTGACCTTCTCCGATTCGGTGCAGGACGCGGCCCACCGCGCCGGCTTCTTCACGGCCCGCACCTACAAGTTCAACCTGCGCGCCGCCCTGCAGCAGTTCATCCTGGCCGAGGGCGACGGCTTGCGCCTGAGCGAGCTGCCGGACCGGTTCTGCGATCACTGGAGCGCCCGCTTCAACGACGACTTGGCGTTCGTGTCCACCTTCCTGGCGCCGGACATGGCCTGGTTCGCCGAGTTCGACCGGGTCCGCAAGGACGGCACGCTCCAGGACGACAGCCCTCTTCTTCGGGACATCAAGAAGAGGCTCAGTTGGGAGCTGCACGCCGAATACGGATTCAACGCCCGCATCGGACGAACCCTCGAGAAGACCAGCTC
>CAYMUE010000082.1:2520-20827 GCA_964393505.1 uncultured Polyangiaceae bacterium | reverse complement strand
CCCGAGCTGGTGCCAGCGATGGGCGGACGACTGCTTCGAGCAGCCTGCGCTCGCGCTCGGCAACGAGTCCGAGCGAATCTTCGACCGGGTGATCAAGACGCTGACCGGGCTTGGCATCCTCGAGGAGCGGACCACGAACCGTGGCGCCCGCGTCTGGGGAATCTCCCCCAAGGCACTGCGCATCTCGCGGTCTGTGCGCCAGCTCCGCTGCAAGCGCTGCGGACACGACGCCTCGGTCGCCTCCTGCGAGGAATCGGATTGGGCCGGCGCTCCCTGCCTTCGTTTCCACTGCAGTGGACGCTATGGTCTCGAAGAACCTCGTCCCGACTACTACGGCAAGCTGTACGCCGGAGGCGACGTGCAGCGCGTGTTCAGCGCAGAGCACAGCGGCCTGCTCGAGCGCGATCCCCGCAACGAGCTGGAGAGGCAGTTCAAGGCCACCAAGGCGGAACGGAAGCCCTGGTACCCGAACCTCCTGTCGTGCACACCCACACTCGAGATGGGCGTCGATATCGGAGACCTCTCCTCGCTCATCCTCTGCTCCGTTCCACCGGCCCAGGCCAGCTACGTGCAGCGCGTCGGGCGTACGGGCCGTCGCGACGGCAACTCGCTGAACATCACCGTGGCGAACGCGCGCCCCCACGACCTGTTCTTCTTCGCCGAGCCGGAGGAGATGATCGCGGGCCGCGTCGAGCCGCCCGGGGTGTTCCTCGGAGCCTCCGCCGTACTCGAGCGACAGCTCATGGCCTTCTGCTTCGACCGCTGGGTCGAAGAGACCTCGGGCCAGACGCCGGTGCCGCCAACCATCGGCGCCGTGCTCAAGAACCTGCATCCCGAAAACCCGCTCCGATTCCCGCACAACCTTCGACGGTTCGTGCAGGACCACAGGACGGAGCTGCTGGAGAGGTTCTTCGAGGACTTCGCAATCGACCCCGCATCGCCCATCGGACTTCACGTCAAGGCCTTCATGGAGGGGGATGATCAATCGGAAGGCTCCCTCCCCTATCGGATCATGTCCGGGCTTCACGACCTGAACCAGCAGCGCAAGTCGCTCAACGAGAAGGTCTCGCTGCTCGCGAAGCGCATCGCCAAGAAGAAGGAGCAGAAGGCCCGCGACCAGAACTACGATCGCGAGCTCGCGGACCTGCAGCGCGAGAAGGGCGCCCTGCAACAGCTATCCGCCTCGATCGTGAAGCGCAACACGTTCAACTTCTTCACCGACGAAGGCCTCCTCCCCAACTACGCCTTCCCGGAAGCGGGCGTGGTCCTGCGGTCGATCATCTATCGCAAGAAGGAGACGAGCGGCCAGGGAGAGAGCCCCTTCGAGACCTGGGTCTACGAGTACGAGCGAGCGGCGAGCTCCGCCCTTGCCGAGCTGGCTCCTGCGAATCACTTCTACGCCGGCGGACGGAAGGTGCAGATTGACCAGATCGACATGTCTCTGTCGAAGATAGAGACGTGGCGCCTGTGCCCGAGCTGCTCGCACGCCGAGCTGCAAGGGGAGCACGAGGCGCAGTCGACGTGCCCGCGCTGCGGTGATTCGAGCTGGGCCGATGGGGGACAGAAGCGGCAGATGCTCCGCATGCGCCAGGTGTTCGCGACCACCAGCGACCGCGACAGCAGGATTGGCGACGATGCGGAGGACCGCGAGCCGACGTTCTACAACAAGCAGATGCTGGTCGATGTGAACGCGGCGCACATCCGCAAGGCGTATCGCCTCGACTGCGAGGATCTGCCGTTCGGCTTCGAGTTCCTCAGCCGGGCTTCCTTCCGGGAGATCAACTTCGGGGAGAAGGGCGAACAGGGCCAGCCCCTGACGGTGGCGGGGGTGAACCTGCCCCGGCAGGGATTCGTCATCTGCAGGCTCTGCGGCAAGGTGCAGCACAAGCCGGACAAGCCCGAGCATGCCCACACCTGCACGGCGCGGAGCCCCGAATCCGGGAAGAACTTCACGGACTGCGTGTACTTGTACCGGGAATTCACCTCCGAAGCGATTCGCATCCTGCTCCCGATTGCCACCTTCGCGGAGTCGGATCGCAAGCTGCATTCGTTCATCGCAGCCCTCCACCTGGGGCTCAAGAAACGCTTCGCCGGCAGCATCGATCACCTCCAGACCGCGATCCAGGACGAGCCCGAGCCGGAGACCGGCTTCCGGAAGCGATACCTGCTCCTGTGTGACACGGTCCCGGGCGGCACCGGATATCTCAAGCAGCTCATGCTCTCCGGCGACGAGCTGATGAAGGTCTTCGCCGACGCGCTCCAGGTGCTGACGCAATGCTCCTGCAACAGGGACCCTGCGCGCGACGGCTGCTACCGGTGCCTCTACGCGTACCGCAACAGCTACGACATGAAGCAGACCTCGCGGGATACCGCGGTGAGTCTCTTCTCGGACGTCATCAAGAACCGGGACAAGCTCGTCGAGACCACGAGCCTGCGCAGCGTGTCGATCAACTCGCTGTTCGACAGCGCGCTCGAGGCGAAGTTCATCGAGGCCCTGCGACGCTCCGGCAACGAGCAGCGCCAGGTCATCCTGCGCAAGGATCTCGTGGGGGGCAAGCCGGGCTACTTCTTCATGATCGGGGAGAGGTCGTATTACATCGAGCCCCAGGTCTCGCTCGGTCCCAACGACGGAGTCGCCGTCCCGAGCCGAGCGGACTTCGTCATCCGGCCAGCCACCACGCGGGCCGGTGCGCTGCCCATCGCGGTGTTCACCGACGGCCTGGTGCACCACCGCGACCGCATCGGCACCGACACGGCGCAGCGGATGGCGATCGCGCGATCGAGGAAGATGCTCTTCTGGTCGCTGACGTGGAAGGACGTCGAGAGCGGCACCAAGGGCGACGGCGACCACTTCCGAAACTACCTGGACCCGGCCGAGACCCTGGGCGTGAAGGTGTTCCAGGGGCTTGCCATCCGGTTCGCGGCAGAGGAGCTCATCAAGGCGAACAGCGAGAGCAGCTTTGCCTGGCTGATTCGATTCCTGTCCCACCCGCAGCCCGAGAAGTGCCTCGAATCGTGGATGGCGTACGCGTTCGTCCACGCATCGATGTTCCTCGACGCCCAGGCCTCCACCCCGAGTGGAGCGGCGAAGTGGAAGAAACAGCTCGTCGAGGCAGTGGGTGAGGAGGTTGGCGAGGAGTTCGCTGCGCCCTTCCCGGCCACGCTGTCCCACTTCGAGCGCGAGGGCCAGGCGAAAGCTCGCATCCTTCGCGTGTTCGCGTCGGCGGAGGCGGCCGCTGTGCATGGCCGCAAGCTCGACGCCATGCGCGTCGCGATCCACCTGCGTGACACGAAGGAGGTCCGGGAGCGTCAGGACTTCGAGGGGATCTGGTCCGGATTCCTGCGTCTGGGCAACCTCTTCCAGTTCCTGCCCAGATTGGCATTCATGAGCCAGAGCGGAATCGATTCGGATGTGTACGGCGGATTGCCGCCCGCTCGCCCGACCATCATGCCACCGCCGCCTGGGCCCGATCCCTGGGCCGACATCAAGGACAACACGGACCCGGGCATTCATCCGTTGCTTGCGGTGCTCGCCGACCGCGACTGGCCGCTTCCGGCCGACCCGCCCTTCGAGCTGGTCGACAACGGCGGCGAGACGGTCGCCGAGGCCGAGCTCGGGTGGCCCGAGCTGAAGGTCGCTGTACTCGACGATGCCCAGATGGTGAGAGCCCCCCGATTCGAGCTTCGCGGTTGGAAGGTATTCTCGCTGGCTGAAGTGCTGGCCAGCCCAGAGCCCCTGCTCGCTGCGCGTACTCCCGGAGACAGCCCATGACGACTGCTGCTGCCAAGAAGCCCACGGTTGCCGTTGGTTCCGACTTCCTCTCGGCCTTCGCCCGGATCCCGCGGAATCAGCAGGCCAAGGTCCTGTCGTTCATCAGCAAGTTCCGGGCTGATCCCTCGCTTCCTGGGCTCAGCTACGAGAAGCTGAAGGACACCAGAGACCAGAACCTCTGCTCGGTGAGAATCGACCAGGCCTACCGGGGCATCGTTCTCAGGCCCGAGGGGAGCAACGTGTACGTGCTCCTCTGGGTCGATCACCACGACGAGGCCTACGCGTGGGCGAAGAACAAGATTTGCCGCGTGCATCCCGAGACGGGCAGCCTGCAGGTCATCCCCGTCGAGGAGGGGCCAGCGCAGATCATTCCGATGGCTCCCGAGAAGCCTGGCCTCTTCGACGGAGTCACCAACCAGCAGTTGACCAGCCTCGGAGTCCCGGACCTCCTTCTGCCCATGGTCCGCAACATGAAGACCGACGACGACCTCGACCGGGTTGCTTCGGACTTCCCCGCAGAGGCCGCTGAAGCGCTCTACATGCTCGCGGCGGGGTACAGGATCGAGGACGTCCGCAAGGAGCTGGAGCTTCCCACCGAGCCCAAGCCGGTCGACACGGGCGACTTCGCAGCCGCGCTCGAGAAGCCGGATTCCAAGCGGCGGTTCTTCGTGGTGGAGAACGAGCAGGAGCTCGCCGAGGCACTGAACGCGCCGCTCGAGAAGTGGCGAGTCTTCCCTCACCCGTCGCAGCAGAAGCTGATTGAGACCGACTGGAACGGGCCGGTGCGCGTGCTTGGCGGTGCAGGAACGGGCAAGACCGTCGTGGCAATGCACCGGGCAAGGTGGCTCGCCACGAAGAAGTTCACGGCGCCGACCGACCGGATCCTCTTCACCACGTTCACCCGGAACCTCGCCTCCGACATCCGCGAGAACCTGAGCAAGATCTGCCCCGACGACGCGATGAAGCGCATCGAGGTGATCAACCTCGATCGCTGGGTGTCCGAGTTCCTGCGCGCGAACGGCTCGAGCTACAACCTGGTCTTCGCGCACAAGACGAAGCAGATCTGGACCAGGGCGCTGATGGTCGCCCCCACCGACCTCGGCCTCGACGAGTCCTTCTACCGCGAGGAGTGGGACCTGGTCGTCCAGCCGCAATCCATCGCAACGCTGGATGACTATCAGAAGGCGAGCCGGGTCGGTCGCGGCACGCGTCTGAGCCGCAAGCAGCGCAAGGAGGTCTGGCCGGTCTTCGAGGAGTACCGGGCGCAGCTCAACGCTGCCGGCATGCGCGAGGCGGTCGATGCCATGCGTGACGCTCGCGTCCTGCTCACAGCGAAGGGAGTCCGCGGGCCGTACAGGGCCGTGGTCGTGGACGAAGCCCAGGACATGGGCTTCCAGGCGTTCGAGCTGATTCGGGCCCTCCTTCCGGCCAACGACGATCACGCCAGCCTGTTCATCGTGGGCGACGCCCACCAGCGGATCTACCGTCACAAGGTGGTCCTCGGACGGTGCGGCATCGACATCCGGGGCCGCGGCAAGAAGCTCCGCATCAACTACCGCACGACCGACGAGACTCGCCGCTGGGCGGTCCGCCTGCTGGAGGGGATCGCGATCGACGACCTGGACGACGGCACGGACGACAACTCCGGGTACCGGTCCCTGCTTCACGGCGTCGAGCCGCGGCTGGATCACTTCGACACGTTCGATCAGGAGATCGAGGCGATCGTCGCGCACTTGAAGCGCATCCAAGCCGAGGGGGATGCGCTGAACGGCTGCTGCCTGGTGGTGCGCACCAACGAGTTGGTGGACAAGTACGAGAGCGCTCTCAAAGCCAAGGGCATCGAGACCTACCGCGTGCACCGCACGGAGGCGGAAGACCGTCGCTCTCCCGGGGTGCGCGTTGCCACCATGCACCGGGTGAAGGGGCTGGAGTTCGACCACGTGATCATCGCGAGCGTGCGCGAAGGTGTGGTGCCGCTGAACGTGGTCGAGCTGGAGTCCGACGACCCGGTCGTGAAGCGCGAGGCGGAGATCCACGAGCGAGCGTTGCTGTACGTGGCAGCGACGCGGGCGAAGCGGGACGTGATGGTGACGGGATGGGGGAAGAGGTCGAGGCTTCTAGCGTAGCCGAAGGAGATGAGACGGCCGATCGCCTCCGGCACCTCCGCTCAGGTATCCCAGTCAATCCACACCGGTGATGAACTGCATCGCACGGTACGGCCAGTTCGTCTGGGTGTTCCACTGCGAGACGACGAGGTGGAGCTCGTGGAGCGTGGAGTCGGGGTGGATGTATCCGCCGTAGAGCTGCGCGACGACGGTATCGCTCTCGAACCCCCAGGCGCCCCCTTTGATCGGCTTGTACGTCTTCGCGGTGTGGAGATTCGATGTCGGGCCGTCGAAAACCTTGATGGTGATGTCGTAGTCCTCTGCGTTGAACCACGCGAGCAGCCACTTGTTCTCGACCCGCCGCAAGGACATCTCCCCGAACTTCCCGGGGAGGACCACGGTCGCAGGATTGCCCCAGTTCCACGCGTTGTCCTTGTAGCCCCAGGGCTCGTAGGCGCTCTTGTCCAGCAGCTTGCCCTCGGGCACGCGGTGCAGAATGATCGGATCGGCACGCTTGAAGCTCGTGGACAGCACGTAGACGTAGCCGTCATCGCCGCGTTCCCAGGTCCAGAGCTGGCGAAGCGTGAAGTTCTCGTCGCCCTCCCAGCGCGCGTTGCTCACGGCCCAGTTCTCTCCGTTGTCGTCGGAGTACGCGATCTGCGACCAGCGCACGTTGCCCAGCCCCTGGTTCACCATGAAGTGCAGGTACATCCGACCGCCGATCGTGATCGCGTCCGTCGGCAACCACGTCGAGTAGTCCGGGCTCGAATGGCTGTAGTCGAGAATCTGCCTGGCGTAGGCGCCCCCCGCCGCGCTCGTGAACGTGATGCCGTTGGCGAGCCCCCCCGGCGCGGAACGCAGGAGCACAGGCGAGCGCCAGCCCGGACCACCGACGCCGTTCTGCTCGAACGTGTCACCGAAAATGTAGGCGATCTGGCCGTTGGGCTGGCGCACCGCGATCCCCAGGTCGGTGCCGCCCACGCCAAACGGCTGAGCGCTCGTCCCCGGCCCGGTCAGGTCCTTGATCTTCCGCGTCTTGGCTGGCGTGCTGGGAGCGCCGCCAGCGCCGCCCGCATCGACTCCGCCCGCGGCCCCGCCCTCACCCACGGCGCCGCCTTCGCCTGACGCACCGCCCTTGCCCGAAGCACCGCCCTTGCCCGACCCACCGCCCTTGCCCGAAGCACCGCCCTTGCCCGATGCGCCGCCGTCCCCCGACGCTCCGCCCGCTGCCGCGTCTTCGGGCGCGCCCCCCTCGCCCGAGGCGCCTGCGGCCCCCCCTTCGCCGGGAACCGAAATCCACTGCGAACCGGCCCCGTCGCCGCACGCGATCAGCAGACACGGAACCGAGCCAATCGCCCACACCGAGAGCACCGAAAGAACCCGGCTCCGCGAGAGTCCTCTCCTGGCCTGTCCGGATGATCGCGATTCCATGCCGCCTGCTCCTTGGGTGATCGGGACTTGCTGGGGTCGTTCGCAAGAGTAGCACGCCGTGTGCCGTCGCCACTTCGCCGAGCACGACGGAACGTGCGGCTGCAAATGCCCGAGAGACTCACCGGAGCGCGGAGCCCCGCCGGTTCTGGTCCGAGGATCTCCTGGTTCCTCTCTGGGGGATCCAGGAGATCCTCGCGCTGCTCGGGCACTTGGTGTCGCGTGCCCCCGGCCGCGCTCACCGACCGGCGCGAGCGCGTGGATCCTCGCGGGCCTGGCGGCTCTCTTCGCGGCGCGACGCCGCTCCCGAGGCTACCCTTCCTTCTGCCCCTGCCGTGATAGGATCGCCCGCGTCCACCGCGATGCGCATTGCCCTGCTCTACCCGCCCCCCTGGAAGATCCCTGCACCGGGAGGTGCTGCTTACGCTCCCGCAGAGGGCCCGCCCAGCGAGCTGCGCGAGGGCGACCTCGACGCCGACTTCTTCCAGATGCCCTATGGGCTGCTTGCGCTCGCCGCGCAGGCCATGAGAGCCGGACACCAGGTCCGCGTCGCCAACCTCTCCGCCTGGCCTTGGGACCGCGTAGATCCATGGATCGCGCGCCTCGACGCCGACCTCTTCGGGATGTCGTGCTACACGGCCAATCGCCGCGGTGTGGCCTTCACCGCAGAGGCGATCAAACGACACCACCCCGCGGCGCACGTGGTCGTCGGCGGCCCCCACGCCAGCGCCCTCGCCCCCGAGCTGCTCGCTCACCACGAAGGGATCGACAGCGTCGCAGTCGGTGAGGGGGAGCTCACGCTCCTCGAGCTCGCCCACAGGCTGCAGCGTCAGGAGCCGATCGAAGGGATTCCGGGCCTCGCTACGCGCACGCACAGAGCGAGCCCCAGGGCTCGAATCGATGATCTCGACTCCCTCGCCTCGCCCCACGAGCACTTCGCCACCCACATCGTCATGACCTCACGGGGATGCCCGGGGCGCTGCAGCTACTGCGCAAAAGACGCGGTCTGGGGTCGCCCCTGGAAGGCGCTGTCCGTGGGCGCCGTGCTCGACCGCCTCGAGCAGGCCGTCGCCCGCGTACCCGTGCGCATGCTGATGATCAAGGACGACACCTTCACCGCGGATCGCAGGCGCGCCCTCGCCGTTTGTGAGGGAATCCGACAGCGTGGGATACACTTTCTCTGGAGCTGCGACACCCGGGCCGATGCCCTCAACGACGACCTGCTCCGGGCCATGCGCCTGGCCGGTTGTCAGCGCATCAGCCTCGGCGTCGAATCCGGCTCTCCCTCCGTGCTCCGCGCGATCGGCAAGAACCTCACCCCCGATCGCGTCGCGCAGGTCACGCGAGCGGCGAGGCGCTACGGCCTGCAGGTCCGCTACTTCATGATGCTCGGCAATCGCGGCGAGTCCCAGGCCACCATCCGGGAGAGCCTCGAGTTCCTGCGACGCTCCGAGCCGGATCAGTACGTGTTCGCGTGCCTCTCGGTCTACCCCGGCACGCGCGACGCCGCCGACCTCGAGAAACTGGGATACATCCACCGGGAGGACTGGTTCGGCTCCGACTTCCTCGAGCTCAAGATGCCCTTCGACGCCTCCGAGGCCGACCTCGCGGCGATGTCGCGGGTCTTCGAGGAGCACCGCGGCCTGCGCGATCTGCGGCGCCCCACCCTCGCCGAGTGCCGGGATGCCCTCTCCTTGCTCGGCGACCACCACGCAGCGCACCTCGACGTCGCCGGAGCCGCGTGGCGCGCAGGCGATCCGCGGACGACTCGCGCCCACGCCTCCCGCGCCCTGGAGCTGGGGCTCCCCGTCCCGGGCCTGGCGCTGAACTACCTCGCTTGCGCCGCCTCCCTCGAAGGCGACCGCGCTGCCATGCTCGACGCGCTGCGGGAGGCAGAATCGCGCGATCCCTTGCACGCCGTCTTGCAGCAGAACCTGCGCACCGTGCGCGCGTGGTCCTCTTCCGGCTCTCGTGGCGAGCTCCCTGCCCTGTCAGGAAGCCATGACTTCGGCATCCTCGAACGTCCCGTCCAGCCGATGCTCCCGGGGCCGTTGCCCGACGACTTCGCGACCTGGCCGTCTCCCCGTTGAGCCGCCCTGCCCAGCCCTACTTCGGCGTCGGAGGCACGAAGACCTCGTTGATCTGCACCACGTTCTCACCGGCCGGGTACCCGTAGGACACGTTCTCCGTGAAGATCTTCGTCTCCGGAGTCCCCCACCCCCACACCCACAGGCCGAACGGCGCGTCGGACTTCATCTCCCGTCGCCCGTTGCTGCAGCCATTCTGCCCCTGGAAGTCGTGCCGGATCAGATCGGTCCGCGTGTACTCGTAGTTGCCCGACGCTCCCAGCGGCTGCCAGCCCGCCAGGTCCCCGGAACAGTCGAGATTCACCGCCTGGAACTGCCCCTTCGCGTCCTTCCTCCGCACCACCACCAGGTTCGTCTCCGGGTAGCTCGGGTCCGTGAAGAACACGTAGCGCCTCAAGTACTGCCCCGACGGCACGATGCGCACGAAGTCCGCATCGCCGTAGCCATCCTGCACCGTCGATGACCCCGTCATGTACGTGGTGACCAGGAACGGATGGTCCGCGTCCTGGCTCTTCACCACGAACGGCTCCGCCGTCGTCAGCTCCAGGATCTCCCCGAGCCCGATCGTCGCCGCCGCGTGCACCGTGGCGGGCTCGAACGTGAGCGCCGTGGAATCGACCGCGCCGATGATCCGCCACGGCGGGTTCTCCGCCTTGGCAGCCCGTTGGCGGTGCGTGACGCACGCGTACTCGCTGCCCAGCGCGCGCACCGGAGGGATCTGTTGCTCGGCATGATCGCAATACGAAGCATTCGCCGGGACGTTGAGGCACTCGTGTCCAGCCATCAGACCGATCGGGTGCGAGGACTCGATGGGGCTCCCGGTGAGCTCGGCGGGCTGCGTGATCTGCGCGTGCTGCCCGCGATTCAGCGTGAAGGTCAGGGGCGCGTTCGCAGCTCCGGACGGCACCCCGGCGCCTCCCACCACGGCGGCCTTCGGGAGAAGCGTGATCGAAGTCCCGTCCTCCATCGCCACGAGGTTGAGCGACGGGCTCGTTCCCGCAGCCTGGCTCTGCTTGTAGGCATTCACCGCCACGTAGTTCGTGTGCCACGCGCTCGTCGGGAGCAGCAGCGATGCGCCGGTGACCGCAGCCGATCCGCCGCCGTACGGAAGCATCTGATACGCGACCACGGGCACGTCGCTCGTCAGGTGAAACGCCTCGCCAATGCCCGTCCCCGCGATCTGCGTCCCGTCCGGGAACGCAGGCGTGATCCCCGCCGGACACGGCACCGCACCGAAGGTCCCTCCGTCGGTCGATCCCTGCAGGAAGAAGATCGCGACCTCTCCCGGGGCGATCCCCGACGTCGGATCGAACGGCCCGTAGGTCAGCGAGCTTCCGGTTCCCGAAGGAAGGCGGCCGAAGCTCGATGCGTTGAGCGGAGCACCGCTGCGCTCGAACGAGACGTGGGCCGCGGTGCCCCATGTGTTCGCCACGAACACGGCGTAGCAGCCCTTGAGAGCGCCGCCGTAGCCCAGCATCGCCAAGGGGTAGTACTCGCACCCCACGCTCGATCGGTTCTCTTTGACGGCCTCGCACGCCGGCTTGCACACGCCCGCGGCGCAGAGCTGATCGTCGTTGCACGTCATGATCGGCACGCCGTTGCACCCGACCACCGCCTTGTAGTCGTCGGAACATGTCGCCGGACAGCTCTCTGTGGTCACGTCGTTCAGAACGAACCCATCGGGGTTGCCCATGCCGGCCCCACCGTCCCACGCCCCCGCGGAACCATCCTGCGTTCCTCCCCCTTTGCCTCCCCCTCCGGGCGTCCAGACCGCGTCTTCTCCATCCGCCGAACACGATCCGAGGCTGCCTGCAGCCACGATCAGTGCGCCCAGGGAAGCAATCGCAAGGTGAAGGTTTCTACGCATGACGGCTCGCTCTCCCGTCGGAGGGTGTGAAACATCATACCCCGAGACGGGTCTTCCGCCACGTTTCAAGCACGCGCTGAAGACTTCCGCCGCCCCGATCGACGCCGCAGACAGACTGCGATCGCCGCAAGCAGCACAGAGAACACGCTGCGGCGCGGCGCGGTCCCGCGCGATGCGCGGCAATCGCAGCCTCCGTCGTCGGCCGAGGTCTCGACGCCGATCGGCTCCGCATCGACGTCCTTTCCGGCGTCGAGCTTCGCGTCGGGCTTTGCGTCCGACTTCGCATCGACCCCCGCTTCGGGCATCGGCTCCGGCTTCGTCCCCGCATCCGGCTCGAGGTCGTCGTCCACCACGTACTCGAACACGCGCGTCGTCTCGTACTCCTGCTCGTCCGGCAGGTGCGTCGCGTCCTTGCGCTGCGAAACGACCAGCATCATGCGCTGAATCCCCTGCGCAGAGGCGACGTACACATCCGCCGTCTTCCCCGCGGGCAACACCGTTGCGCGCCGCTCCACCGGCTCGGCCTTGCGCCACGACAGCAGCGAAACCGACCACGACGCCGCCGCGTCGGGCTTCACCTGCACGTGAACCGGTCCTGAGTATCCGTCGGTCCGCAGCTCGATGTACCGGCTCCCGTACTCGTGCACATCGAGCTTCCCCTTCGCCCCGCCCTGCTTGAGATAGTGCGTGGCCGCGGTGGAAACCTCGCCAATCGACGAGCCCGACTGGAAGTGGAAGCCGTCGTCCCGGGAGCCCGTGATCGCACGCCACGCGGCGAACTCGTCGAACGCATCGTCGAACGTGCTCCCGTGCAGGTGCAGCATGTTGTCGAGTCCCTTGAACCAGTCGGGATCGTTGGGCTTGTCCGCCACGCACCCGAAGAACGAGCACGTCACCGTGCCCTCCTGGGCAAACGAATACCACGCGTCGCGCAACAGCACCTGACTCCCCTTGCCGAACCGATCCCGCAGGAAGATCGGAAACAGCGAAGCGCCATACTGGTAGTACGACAAGTCGCTGCTCCCATCGGGATTCTGCCAGTAGTCCACCGGCATCTCCGGGTACTGCTGGAACGCCTGGATGAAGTACTGCGTGGTCCAGTCTCCCGGGTAGAAGTAGTCCCCCGATGCGGTCGCGAAGTTCTCCCACGCGGAGATCGCCTCCACGCAGTCGGTCGCCATCTGCGTCGCGTGGTTGAACTCGTGGGCCACCACGAACGCCACGTCGCCCTCGTAGTTCGCCGAATCGATCGCGACCCGCGCGGAGCAATCCGCCTGCGGCGTGTCGGGCACGTTGCGGATCCACTCGGTGAAGCCGCCGCCGCCCATGCCGGTGTCGCCCACGTACAGGTACAACCCGGGCACGGCCGGGTCGGTGTAGTTCGCGGCGGTGTACGGCTTGGGGTAGCTCAGCTCCACGACCTGCTTCTGCCAGGCCAGCTCGGCGGCGATCAGCACCTGCTGCGCCAGAGGCTGATCGGCCTCGGTCTGGTAGTAGACCCGCAGGGGGAGCGACGACGACTCCAGGTGCCCGATGGATGAAGGGGGCGGCGGAGCCGGCGGACCATCGGCGCCGTTCGAGCGCAGCCAACGCCGGATCGCCTCGCGCGCGGCGTTGTTGCACGTCCGCGTCCCGGGCTTGGACAGGGCGTCGATGCGCGGGCCTTCACCGTGATCGAGCGCCCGGCGCCCAAGGCGCTGCGCATCCGAAGCCGAGAGCTCACCGCGTTGCTCCATTACCTCGAGCGCACGCGCCAGGCGTTGGTTCGGAGCGGGAGCGGGAGCGGCATCCGCCGCTGCGGAAACCGCGACACACGCAGCAACCCACGAGAGAATCCCAACGAATCGACAGCATCCTCGAAGCATCATCGCGGTACCTCGTCCTTGTCGCGGCTCCCCCATGATGCACGATCCTGCCCCTCCGCGCCGCCGAAGATGCTACGAGCACGGGGATGCAGGCACCCGCCGCCGCAGCCGACTCCCCGCCCCACGCCCGGCGGTCGGCCGTGCCCGGCATCGGCATCCTCGCCGGATTTCTCCCTTGGATCGTGTTCGGCCTCCTGTCGTGGATCGGCCATCGCCCCGAGGGCGTCGCCTGCGCGCTCGTCACCTCCGCAGGACAAAACGCCTGGCGCGCCCACACCAGGAACCTCAAGTCCTTCGAGCTCGCCACCCTCGCCTTCCTCGTCGTCGAGATGTCCGCCTGGCTCTCCGGCCACGGAGCCTGGTTCGAACCCTGGGGCACCGTGGTCCTCAACCTCGTGCTCGGCTTCACCGCCGTGGGCACCATCGCCGCCGGGCGCCCCTTCACCTGGCAATACGCGCGCGACGACTGGCCCGAGCCCTACTGGCGCGACCCGATGTTCCTGCGGACCAATGCGATCCTCACGTGGGTCTGGGCCGCGGCGTTCTTCTTCGGCGCCGCCACCGCGCTGATCGCCGTCGATGCCACCCGCGGCGTCGTCGTGCTCCGCTACGTCGCGCCCAACCTCGCGACCGCCTTCGCCGCCGTCTTCTCCTTCGTGTTCCCCGCGTGGTATCCCCGAAGGGAAATCCGACGCAAGCTCCAGCGCCTCGACCCCCACCGCTGGCCCCTGCCCTCCCCCCTCGACGCAGACTCACCCGTCATCGTGATCGGCAACGGAATCGCCGAGCTCGCCACCGCCGCGCTGCTCGCACGCGGTGGCGCCACGGTCACCGTCGTCGGATCCCCTGAATCGCCCCATATCGCTTCTTCCGCCGTCCGTCCCTGCGACGTTGTCGGCTCGAGCGGCCTCGGCCCCGGCGGCGCGGTCACGAATCTGCTGCGCAGGCTCGGGGCCGACGAGGCTCTGCCATGGAGACGATTGCGTCGCGCCGCGATCATCGACGGGGCGCGGGTCTCCCTCCCTTCCGGACGGGATGCCCTGGCGGCCGCGCTCTGCGCCGCGTTTCCCTCCGATGCCGATGGCATTCGAACGCTGCTGTCGCTGCTGGAGTCCATGCGGGCCGAGGCGCTGATTGGAGCGGACCGCAACGGCGGAGTCGCCGCACCGGCCTCGACCGTGGACGAAGAGCTCTATTGGCCCGCAAACCACCCGCGGCTCTTCCCCTGGCAGGATCGTTCGTTTCACGACCTTCTCCGCGCCCACGTGCGGGATCCGCGCCTGATCGCGCTGCTGTGGTGCATGGGCAGCCGGCCGTGGGAACGCGCCGACGCCTGCACCGTCGGAAGGCTCGCGCCGGAGCTCGAGGTCTGGATCGACGGACCCGCGTCCATCGAAGGTGGCACGCCCGCCCTCAGGGCTTTGTTGACCGCCGCGATCGAGAGGCACGGAGGGAGCGTGCTCCGCGGGCGGGTGGGCGAGCGAGTCGTGGTGGAGCAAGGCCGGGTCGCTGCGGTCGAGACCTCCGACGGCGAGAGGCTGCGGGCGGGGCTCGTCGTTTCGGGCGCAGGAGCCCGCGCGACGTTCTCGTCGCTGATCGGCGCAAAGCCTCCGATGCCGGTGTCCGACCCGGCTGCGGGGGTCCTGGCGATGGAGTTCGAATTGGATGGGATACACGAGCTCGGGTCGGAGCTGGTCCTGATTCCCGAGGGTCCGATCGGCCCGCACTCGATCCTCTCCCACGCGCCTCTTCGGCCGGCACTGACGCTCATCGCAGCGCACGATTGCGTTCAAGACGCCGCGTCCCGCGCCCTTCTGCGTTGCTTCCCCGAGCTCGCAGGCAGGCTCACGCTGCGCAAGGCTGCGCGCCTTCACGCGGACCGCTCTCCACTTCCTGCGAAGTCACACGTCGAAGGGCTCTTCTTCGTCGGGCGCGACATCGAGCCCGGCAGCGGGCTCGCCGCGGAGGTGAACGGCGCGACCCTCGTGGCCGATCGCATCCTGCGGGGAGACGCGGGCCCATGACGTCTGCGCGGGCGCGGCGCGTGCCAGTGAGGCGCGTTGTTGGAGCGGCGCTCGCCGCTGCCCTGTTCGTGGCGGTCCCCGCGTCTTCCCGGGCGCAGACTCAGGAGCCTTCCTCTCTCGGCGCCGGCAACATCTCCGAAGCCGCTACGCGTCGCGTGTTCGATCATCTCCGCGCGCTGCAGGTCGAGGGCTGCGTATTCGAGGGGGTGTACGCACGAGCGACGAGCATGGATGCCGCGTGGTCGCGCAACGGCGCGAAGCTTCCGCCCGCGGTGATCACGCCGCGGGCCTGCGCGCGGGGAGCGGGAACCGCGGCGCGCTGCTACGACGTGTCGGTCCCCGAGGGGCTCGAGCAGGCATGTCCTGCGGCGGCGCGGGGACTCCGGGAGATCGTCGAGCCGACGGCATCGCGCCCCTTGCCCGCGCCGGTCGTCGAGAACGAAACCCCGGAGGCGATCCGCGACGTGACCCTCATCGCTTTCGCGGCGAGTCTCGCGCTCGCCCTCGCAGCCGCGGGGCGCGCAGCGATTCGCAGGCCGCGGCTCCCCTGGAAGTGGGTCTCCGCCGGAGCGGCGCTCTTCGTCGTTGCCCTGGCCTTGCGCTGGATGGTCCGCCCGTCGATGGCGAACTGGTACGCAGAGGTCGTCTCGCCCCAAGGCGCGCTTCCGTGGGCCCGATTCGGCCCGGGAAGCGTGGTGTTCCAGCAGGCGCTGCGGGCGATCCTGCCGTGGACCGACACCACGCTCTTTGCGGTCAACGCGGTGATCGGGGCCGCGGCGATTCCACTCCTCGTGGCTCTGCTCCGGGAGAGGAGAGCGGAGTGGTACACGGCCACCGCGGCGGGCGCGGTCCTCGCCCTGATGCCGCTGCACGTGAGGATCTCGGCTTCCGCGAGCGATCACGTCCTCGCCTCCACCCTCGCGATCGCCGCGATGCTGGCCTGGACCCGCGGCTCCCGGCGCACGGATCCGCTGTGGCAGGCGACGGCTCTGGCGTTGATTCCGGCGGTCGCGCTCACCCGCGCAGACTCGCTGCCGGTGCTCGCAGCGATTCCCCTCTGGGCATGGTTCCGGGATCCCGGGGAGCGCGACGTTGCCGCCGCGCGCCGGTGGGCCGCCCTCGCCGCCTTCGCGGCGGTGCTCATCGCAACCGCCGTGGTGGTCTATCACGGAGTGGTCATTCCCTCGCATCACCCCTCTCCGGATGCTTCGGATTGGCTCGCGGCGTCCCGCAATGTCGTGTCCCAGTTCGCGCAGCTCGGCTTCGCCGATCCTGCGTGGATCGCGCCCCTGTCGGTGATTCTGGCGACGATCGGCCTCGCGGGCCTCGCCCACACGCGGCGATGGGGGCTGATCACGGCGGTCGCGGCGACGGTGCTGTTCGGCACCCTCCCCCTCGGACGCGACATGCAGTGCGGGCCCGTGTGCGCGCGCTACTTCCTCACGCCGCTGGCCGCGTTCGCGGTCGCCGCCGGTTTCGGGTTCGGGTGGCTGCTGGAGCGCTGGGCTGCGTGGAGGAAGCACGCGCTGGGCATGAAGACGATCGGCGCGATGCTGCTGGTGCTCGTCACGGCGCAGCTCAAGACCGGAATCCGGGCCTACGCCGAGCGCCACACGTTCCAGGACGAGTACGACTTCCTGCGGGCGTCGTTGGCAAAGCTCCCGGACAAGTGCCGTGTGTACCAGGTCCCGGTGCGTCAGGACGCGTTCGGCATGGACCTCGATTGCTGTGTCGACATGCCGCGATCGCCGCTGGTGCTCGCGCATCCGGGGCTGGGACTGGTCGCCCTGCCGGAATCCGGATTCCCCCAGGGGGAAGCGGGAGAGTGTGTGGCCTACTACGAGGGGGCGGCGTGCGCGATCACGCCCGAAGATCCGGTACCGCCGAGGCTGCACCACGCGCGCGCGTTGCTGCGCGATCAATGCGACAAGGCCCGGGCTTCGAAGGGGCTGCGTCTCGTTGCGGAGGGCGAGGTCTCGGGGCGCGCGATGCACCAACTGTTCGGCGCGAGGCGTCCGACGGTCCGGCTGTGGATTCGAGAGCAGTGACCGAGCGTAGCGCACGAGCCAGGCGATGTCCGATGTTGGGGGCAGAGGCCCGCTCTCGCCAACGGTCTGCCACGTTCGGACACGTGCGCATCCGAGTCGATCCAAACGCCCGTCTCCAAGCGTTCCGTTCTATTCCTGTTGACCGCAGGAACAATCACCGATACAAGACTTGCGTGACGGGGTTTCTCTCAAGCCACTTGGAGGTGGACCGATGGCAGGCTATCGACTCCGCGCAGCGGCGCGAACGGCGGTGTTTTCGGCAACGGCAGGGCTGGCTCTCGCGGGTGGAGGGCTCTCGAGCGGGTGCGGCGGATTGTCCACATCATCCGACGACGCCCCCCCCCGAGCACACATCCAGCCGCGGACAGCCGCTTCTTGGTGCCAGTCTCGATGAAGACCTGAAGTACCCCTTCGTGGGATACGTTTCCGCGTTCACTCCAGACGACAAGTGGGAGAGCATTTGCTCGGGGGTGCAGCTCTCTTGCGGTGCCGTCCTCACGGCGGCCCACTGTCTCCGAGGTTCGCACTCTTGCGACCGCGGCAGCTTCTTCACTCGCTACCACGCGGGGGACTGCGGACATAGCGAAGACGGTCACACATGGAGTTTCTCCACGACCATCGTCATGCCCGGGTTCCACCCTTCGACAAGCGGCAGTCTCAACGACTTGCAGATTGCTCACGACATCGCCATCCTCCCTCTGCGGGCTGATCCAGACGTCGCCTTCAGACGGACGGCCCGCTCGCTTCCCTACGCCAGACTGGGCGACGTCGGCTCCGTGCTGAGCGGTGCGGTCGTCTCCGAGGTGGGATACGGGGCCGGAGCCAGGACGGATGATGGTGATTGCGTGGTCGACGAGGAATGCAACACAAAGCCAGGATCCGTGCCGCCACACGGAGCGTACAGGAAGCACGCGGAGCTGTCCGTCGGCTATGTCGGAGGCACCTGGCAAGCGATTCGGCTGCAGGGCATCAACGGCTCGATGGCGGTCCCCGGGGACTCCGGCGGCCCGGTGTTGCTCGGCACCGACACCGTGGTTGGGATTCAATCGGCGACCAACGGGACCGAGTCGGCTCCGTGCTCCGCCACCGAAGCCTGGGCGGCCAACCTCAC
>CAYMUE010000082.1:0-2420 GCA_964393505.1 uncultured Polyangiaceae bacterium | reverse complement strand
GATCCACAAGGTGCTGACGAAGGAACCGATCAGGCTCCAGCTCACGGCCCGCCCCTGTCTGGCGTGTGGACCGGAGATGTTCGAGCAAGGCGCCATCGAGCGTCCTTCCTGGGGCTATCCCCTGGCTCAGACGCCCGGGGCATCGCCGCGCGAAGCGCAACAGATCGTCACCGTCCCCGGCAGCGACGCTCTGGCTGTGCTGCTTCGCGACGGCTCCCTCATGGACGTGTCCGACACGGTTGGAGCGGGACTCCGAGCGAGCCTCTCGCTCGGCCTGCGCTGGGTGGATGCCGCGGAGAATGAGCCGGCCGCCGGGGCGGGGGCACACGCGCCGACGGCGCTGGGCCTGAGCCCCGACGGAAGCAGGATCGTCGAGCGGGTTCACCTGCTGCCCGGACGTCTGCTCGGACAGATGGACATCAGTCCCACGCACGGAGATCTGCTGATGAAAGCCGGGGCCGAGACCGCTTCACATGTTTCGCCGCTCGCGCCGCGAGTCGAGCCGCTCGTTGTGTACAGCCGATCGTCTCGACAGCTCTTCGTCGTTGGCGGCCGGGATCCGAACACCGGTTCCCAGCTCACCGACATCGGGCGAGCCGACGTCGATACCGGGAGCTGGACCCGAATCGCGCCCAAGGGCGTAACGCTCGGCCAGGTGCTGGCGACCACCTACTCTCCGCGGGACAGGAAGCTCTGGATCCTCGACACGGCGGGCGAGGGACGTGGTGCCACGGCCCGGTTGATCCGCCTCGACCCCGGAACCGGACGTGCCCAGACGCTGGGGGAATGGCCGCGAAGCGGCAAGTTCGACAAGCACTGGCTGATCCTCGATCGCGATGCGAGCGTCCTGCTCGCCACCTCCAGTGACATGGTCAACAAGCATGTCGTGATTCACTTCGATGACACCAGACCCGTGCCCGAGGCAGACCGCACGTATGCCGGACAGCACGCTCTGGCACTGCCCCCCGTGGTGGACTCGGAGGGCTACGCCTTCACCACCCGGATCGCGCCCAAGAAGATGCCTGTGGTCGTCCGCATCAAGGCGCTCTCTGGCGGGATCGGTCATTGGGGAGGAATGGGGACATGCCTGTGACCGATGCTCTCGCGGCAACCGCTCTCGGCGTCGCAGCCAGTGTGCTGCTGCTGGGAGCATGTCGTGGCTGTTCCTCGAGCAGCCCGACCGGCACCGAGCCGTTGGACGGCGGCTCGCCCGGCGACGTACGGGTGGACAGGGTGATCGACTCCCGTCCCGAGGCGGACGCGCAGGCTGAGCCGTCCGTCGACGCCGCCCCCGATGTCCTCGTGGACCATGAGGGGGTTCCTCCGGGATGGGGGGCCTGGACAGGCTGGTCTGCGAAGTGCCCTGTCTACGTCCCCGGCCCCGATGCGGAGCTGCCTCCTCCCATCGAATGGGAGCCGTGTCCGTCCTTCGTGCCGCACGCCTCCGGATGCAGGGTCATGAAGAACACCTGGGGGGGCAGCGTCACGATGTTCGCCAGATTCTGGCGGGAGCCCTCCACCGGCAAGCCCCTGCTGGCGTTCGCGCGGACGCGTTCGAGCCTGGACATCGTTCTGGTTCCCTTCATCATCGCGGAGCCCGACGGCGTCGTCCGAATGGCCCAGATGTACCCCCTGTCCTACTCGACGGACGACTGTCCCTACTACGCCGAGGACTTCAACGACGGATTGTATGTCTTGGATGCTCCTGCCAGGCTCGAGACGCTGTCGGATGGCGGCAAAGCCGACGTGGAGGGGGCGATCGGCGGCCCGATGACCAACATGACCCCCGCCGTTCTCGCCACCACGTTGGAGAACTCGTCGTGGCGGGTCTCGAAGGACTGGCTCGTGCAGCTGACGCTGGGCAAGATCAACGCATGGACGTGGGACGGCAAAACGATCGAGAACGTCTATGCGGGGGGCACGGACCCCAACGGGCTTCAACCCCACGTCCCCATCGTGCAAGGTCAGGACATCTTCTTCACGGTCGGGAACCTTCAGCTCTGCGGCGTCATGTCGTGGAGTCCAACCGCCGGGCTGCGGCCGCTGCTGCGCTGGTATAGTGACTTCACACGCGCCGCAGGCAACTTCGGGACCGATGGCAAGGACATGGTGTGGACCCAGAGCCAGGGGACAGGAGCCTGTCTCAATGACGGCCCCAATCCGGAAATCTGGACCGCGCCCTACACGACCGACCCCGCGGTGCTGCAGGCCACGGCGCACCGCGTCCGCAAGGACGTGCGGGGGATGAGCCCCGACTCGTATGCGGTGGGCCACGGGTACGCCGCACGATGCGACTTCTTCGGCTCCCCGATCGCAAGCTCGCTGTCCATCGTGCGGCTCTCCGACGGATACGCGTGGACCGTCGCCGGGGATCCGGACGCCAAGACGCACAACTTCAGCGTGCCGTTCGGGCTCACCGA
>CAYMUE010000081.1:0-27482 GCA_964393505.1 uncultured Polyangiaceae bacterium | reverse complement strand
GAGCCCAAGGCCGAAGAGCCCAAGGTTGCACCGGAGTCTCGGAAGGAATCCAAGCCCCAGCGCGACGAGTCGGAAAGGGAGCTCGAGACGAGACCCGACGGCATGCTCGTGCGAAGCCGTCGTGGGTACGAAGTGCAGAAGGCGCCACCGCGGCGCATCGATTCCGCAGCGCCGGCGGCGCGCACCGAAGACAAGGGCGCCTCACGCAAGGGCAAGAAGCCCTCGAAGACCGATCCCGGACGCTCCGATCACCATGAGATCCACGAGGCCTTCTTCCAGCGCGGGGAGCTCGTCGAGAAGGAGCACCTCGAGGCGCACGCGAAGGGACGAAGTGAACCTCCGCAGGATCAGAGCCAGAACCGCCCACTGCCCATCGTCATCACGCCCGAGATGCGCGAGCGGAAACGCAAGCTGCGCCGTATCGTCGGTTTCGTCGTCGCGGGCGCCGCACTGCTCGTCGTGATCGGTGGCGTGAAGCTGGCGCAGGATCGCGGCAAGCAGACCCCTCTCGGGGACCCGTCGAGGGTCGCGTCGGTAGCGCCCCCACCGCGCGCATCGCAGACGACGGCGGCGATGGCTCCGGTGCGCAGCGCGGCCCCGGCGGCCAGCCCCCCAGCCTCGATGGCTGCCGCGCCGAGCGCGGAACCGGCGGCTTCGGCGAGCGCATCCGCGCAAGCCGCTGCCTCTGCGGCCCCCTCTGCGTCGGTCGCGTCGTCATCGGCCTCCGACATCCCCGAGGGCGTGAACGCCAAGAAGGAAGCCGAGAGCCTGCTGAACCGCGGGCGCTACAAGGATGCGATCCGCTACGCGGAAGCGGCGATCGAACGGGATCCGGAGGACGCGCTGCCCTACCTGCTGCTGGGCAGCGCCCTGCAGTCATCGGGCAAGTGGAAGGAAGGGATCGCGGCCTACAGCCGTTGCGTGCACACGGCGAAGAAGGGGCCTATCCACGAGTGCCGCGCGGTGGGCGGGCGCTGACGATTCGCGGGTCGATCTTGCCGCGAGGCTTTGACGACGGGCGGGTTCGGTCTTAGGCAGGGGCTCGGTCTCTGGACGAAGCGGTGCATGCGCCGCTTCGCTGCAACACAGGTCCTGTATTGGAGGGTTTGATGAAGACGACGATGGACAACCTGAAGGAAGCCTTCGCGGGCGAGAGCCAGGCCAATCGCAAGTACCTCGCGTACTCGAAGAAGGCCGCCACCGAGGGGTATCCGCAGGTGGCGAAGCTGTTCAAGGCGGCGGCAGAGGCGGAGACGATCCACGCGCTGGCGCACTTTCAGGCGATGGGTGGCGTGAAGACGACGCTCGAGAACCTGAAGGACGCGGTCGCGGGCGAGACGTACGAGTACAAAGAGATGTACCCGCCGATGCTCGAGCTGGCGACGTCGGACAACCACCGGGCCAAGACCATGTTCGGCTTTGCGCTCAAGGCCGAAGAGGTCCACGCGAAGCTGTACGCCAAGGCGCTCGCCGCGCTCGAGGCCAACACCGACATGGCCGCGGCCGAGGTCTACCTGTGCACCGTGTGCGGCAACATCGAGTTCGGCAAGCCCACGGAGCGCTGCCCGATCTGCAAGGCTCCCGCCGACAAGTACGTCAAGATCGACTGAGCCCGCGTGGGGCTCAGACCTCCCGCTCGTACACCCGGTACTTCTTGTAGACGCGCGCACCCATCGCCAGGATCCCTGCGCTGATGGGCCCCGCGTCCTCGCGCGTCCAGCTCAGCTCGCCCCAAGTGTAGCCGAGCCTCTCGGCGCGACGCGCGATCTCTACGTACATGGCCATGGAGAGGCCGGCGTACTTGCGCACGCCGCGCAGCTCCTTGCGGATCCCGAGCATCATGAGGCGTCCCGACTTGGGACCGCGGACCTTCAGCCGCCACAACAGCTTCGCCCAACCAAGGGGTAACAGCTTGCCGTTCAGATCGCGCGTGACCTCGTTGAGGTTGGGCAGCGCAATGCACATGCCGACCGGGCGACCGTCGAGCTCGGCGATGAACGCCAGATCGGGCACGAGGATGAGCTTCAGATCCTGGGCCACCTTCGCCACCTCGTCGGGGAGCGCGGGCACCACGGCCCACTGCCCCTCCCAGGCGTCGTTGTAGACATCCATGATGATCTCGACCTCGCGCTGGATGTCGCTCAGGTCCACGGTGCGCATGCGGATCTCCGGGAGGCGGTGGATGTCTTCCCAGGCCTTGCGCGAGCGCTTGTTGATGTTGCCGACCGAGTAGCGCCACGCCAGCAGGTCCTTGGCCTTCTCGAGACCCGCGGCGTGCGCCACGCGGTCCTGCCAGGGGCGCGAGTGCGGCATCATGATCGCCGGCGGGTGCTCGAACCCTTCGATCAGCAGGCCGATCTCGTCGTTGACGTAGAGCGACAGCGGCCCCCGCATGCGCTTCATCCCGCGCGCCACCAGCCACTTGCGCGCCGCCTCGATCAACGCCTGCCCCACCGCGTCGTCGTCGATCGTGTCGAAAAATCCGAAGAACCCCGTCTCGTCCTTGTGCACCCGCAGGTGCTCCCGATCGACCTGCGCCGAGCACCGCCCCGCCAGACGCCCGTCCTTCCACGCAGTGAACAGCGTCGCCTCTCCGCGCGAGAAGAACGGGTTGCGCTTGGGGTTCAGGCGCTCCTTCATCTCGAACTCGAGGGGCGCGACCCACGCGGGGTCGTCGCGGAAGACCACGTAGGCTGCGTCGAGGAACGGCCGGATGTCCTTGCCCGGGGTGTGCTCTCGGATCTCGATCGTCATGGCGATGGATGCCGTCCTACCACGCTCGCCCTCCGCTCCGCCAAGGTTCGCTTCCGGATCGCGAGAAGCACCGCCAGGGCTCATCGTGCAGGATGCGCCGCGCGGTACAGCTCCCACTCCTCGACGACGCGGCCGTCGGGCAGGTGGCAGTAGCCCGAGGTCCCGCCCGGCCCCTCTCGCATCTCGAGCTTTCCTCCTTGCTCCGTGCAGTACACCGACGCGGGATTGGCGATACCGGCGGGCTGCGCTGCAGGCGGCTGGCTGCCGGAACACGCAGGGAGCAAGACCGCGATCAGCAAGGCGACTCTCATTCGCATGGAATCCTCGTCACGGGTTCGGAGAGCAACCATCGTCGGTCTTTGTGGCCAAGCGCTCAATGCCGATTGCGCCCTCCCCCCATCGCGCGAGCGAAGCGAAGCTGGCGCCCTCGTGGCGAGCCGGATACGTTCTTCAGCCATGAAGTGGTCGCGTGTTTCAGCCTGCTGCCCCGGGTGCCGTGAACCGATGTACCGCATCGAGAGCGTGTCGGGCGTCCTGGCAGCCTGTCGCGCTTGCGGCGGATTCTGGCTCGACAACGCCGCGTGCCGCGCCCTCCTCCAGAGCGCCCTCGGCGAAGATGCCACCGCGTTCGCGAAGTCTTTCGGCGGAGCCGACCCCCTCGAGGCGCCGTCGGCCGACGGCTACCGCAGTCGTGCGCAAGTCCCGCGCTGCTGCCCCGTGTGTCAGGAACCCCTCGTCGAGACCGAGACGCGCGAGCCTGTGTTGCGTGTCGACGTGTGCCGGGAACACGGAACCTTCTTCGACGCCCGAGAGATCTCGAGCGTGATCGCCTCGGCCGAAGTGCGTTCGTGGGAGCGCCAGTGGCACGCGGAGAACCTGCGTCGGATGCAGGAGGAAGGCCGGCAGGACGCGGAGGCGAACCAGATCGCGATGCAGTTGTTCCTGGGCGTGAACGAGCGATGGCGCGCGCAACGGAGACGAAACTCCGGGTGGTGACGCCGAGAACCTCGCGTGCGCCGTGACCGAACGTGACCGTGATACGATCGGTCTCCGCCCCATGAGCCGATCCGCTGCCCCATGGTTCCTGCTCCTCGCCCTCGGCGCATGCGAGTCGTCCGGCGACGAGACCGCTCCGATCCCCGACGTCGCGCTCGATTCGGCGGTCCAGGATGTCGCGGCCGAGAGCGGAGACGATGTTTCGTTACACGACGCATCCGATGCAGCGCCTCCCGCGGACGTTGCCACGGACGCTCTCGCAGACATCGGCACCGGCGACAGCGGCGCAGACGGCCCCACCGAGGCCTCGGCCGCGGTGATCGCCGCCACCTCCGGCTCCACCTCGATCGACTTCGGGCTCACGGCGAACGCGCAGGGCGACAAGCGGCTCGACGGGCTCGACCTTCATTCGAACACGGGAAGCCTGCAGCTCGTCGGCTCCGCGCACCACGGGATTGCCTATCAGGCCCACGACTGGGGCTCCGCGGGATACGTCCTCTATGACGTGCTGTCGATTGCGGAGGACGGCAGCGATCTGGCGGTCACCTACCTGTACTGCCAGGGCACGAGCCTCCCGTACGCCTACACCGAGTCGCTCCTGCATCCGATGGACTGGGAGAACACCACGGGGCTGTGCGACGGCGATGACACGCCCACCCAGGCGAGCGTGAGCTTGCCGGCCTTGACGGTCACACCGAAGCCCATCGACACGGGTATCACGATCCAGGGGACCGATCTGCAGCTCGGACCGTCGGGCGGACACGTGAAGCTCGACGGCGAGACGTGGGGCCTGGTGCCGTTCAACACGGTGGACTGCACGGCGGACTGTCCCGGGGGCTCCTGGATCGAGCTGCACAGCATGCTGCTGCGGGACCAGCAGGGGTGCTTCGCGATCCTGTACCTGTTCCCTCAGTCACCGGACCACGTCCAGCTCTCCTACACGCTTTGCCTGCCCTCTCTCGAGCGTCCCACGGCGACTTACGACGCCGACTGGTCGGGGACGCTGCCGCCGAAGATGACGCCGATGATGTGGCGTCCCGCGCCGCCGCTGCCGTCACCCGATGTCGAGTGGCACCCGGCGCGCTGATTCGAAGTCGAGGCGGGCAACACGGGGGCAGCGCTTCTTCTCGACGATTCGTCCGGGTTGGTACACGATGGCCTCCCATCCGGAGGCGGTCATGAAGAGTGTGTTTGTCTGGGGTGTCGGACTTGCGCTGCTGGTCTCGGGATGCTGCGGCGTGGGAAAGTACCTGGAGCAGTCCAAGAAGGCCGAGGGGAAGACCGGCATCGCGAGCATGGCCAGCGGCGTGGTGGCCTGCGCCGCCCTGTCGGGGGGCAAGCTCCCGGCCACCAGCGCCATGGTCCCCGCGTCGTTGAGCCAGGTGTCGGGCAAGAAGTACGCGAGCTCCGCGAAGGACTGGGAGGATCCCGCGTTCAAGTGCATGAAGTTCTCGATGACCGTGCCGCAGTACTACCAGTACCAGTGGATCCTCAAGAGCCCCACCGCGGGGATCGCGAGGGCGGTGGCGGATCTCGACGGCGACGGCAAGCCCGATAGCACGCTCGAGATGGACGTGAGCTGTCCTGCCAGCGGGTGCACGGTGTCGCCGACGATGCGGGAGACGCCGTAGCGGCGGTCGTCGGAGCGTTCCCTGTGGTTTCCGCGCGCGGCGGGCGCTAGAACGCTCGCGTTCCATGAACCGCCTCGCACGACTGCTGCCTGCCTTCGTCGTCCTGCTGCTGATCTCGCTGCGCGCTCCCTCGGCGCAAGCCGAGCCCGGCGACAACTACACCATCAGCCTGGTCACCATGAGCCCGGGCGAGCCGGTGTTCTTCCGGTTCGGCCACAACGCGATCTGGGTGCACGACGACCGCACCGGTCGCGACGAGGTGTTCAACTGGGGGACGTTTTCGTTCGAGGAGCCGGGACTGATCACCAAGTTCCTGCGCGGCCGCCTCACCTACTGGCTGTCGGTGCAGAGCATGAGCGCCACGCTGCGGGCGTACCAGTACGAGCAGCGCTCGATCGTGTCGCAGGAGCTGAACCTCACCGGCGCGCAGAAGCTGCAAATGGTGCAGGCGATGCGCGACAACGCGCGTCCGGAGAACCGCAAGTACCGGTACCACTACTACCGCGACAACTGCTCGACCCGCGTGCGTGACGCCATCGACGCAGGCACCGCAGGCGCGCTGCGCGCCGTCTCGCAAGCCCCCTCCCCGCTCACGTACCGCGGAGAAACCCGTCGCCTCGTCGCCGACGTCATGTGGGCCTACATCGCGCTCAACCTCGCGATGGGCAGCTTCATCGATCAGCCCGTCACGCTGTGGGAAGACATGTTCGTGCCCGAGCGCGTGATGCAGATGGCGCGCAAGGCGACCAACCGCAACGCCGCGGGCGAGGTCGTGCCGCTGGTCAAGAGCGAGAAGGTCATGCTCCCGCTCGTCATGGAGCCGCCTCCGGACTCCCCGCCCAACCGGATCCTGCTGTTTCTCGTGGTGAGCAGCCTGCTCAGCGCGCTGCTCGGCTGGATCGGCACGCGCGCGGTGATCGATCCCAAGGGGCGCAAGAGCGCCTTGGGCTGGCGCCTGGGCTTCGGCCTCCCGCTGATCGTTGTCGGGCTCCTCGCGGGGTTTCTGGGGTCGATGTTCCTGTTCTTCTGGACGGCGACCGATCACGAGGTGGCGTGGCACAACGAGAACCTGCTGCAGACCAGCCCGTTGGCGCTCGCGCTGGCGGTGCTGGGCGTGGGGCTGATCGGCGCGCGCGCATGGGCGCGCAAGTGGTTCATGCACGTGGTCTGGGCGCTGCTCGGGATGTCGGTGCTGGGCCTGCTGCTCAACGCGATGCCGTGGTGGTTCAAGCAGGTCAACGGCGAGGGGATCGCGCTGTGGCTTCCGCTGTGGGTGGCGTTGGGGGGGGTCGGGTGGCTGGCGCGACGGGCGGCGCGCTCGACCCCTTGAACCCGATGAAAACCTGTTGATTCGCGGGGGCGACCTCTGCTGTTCTGATCTCGGGAGCCGCTCGATTCGTCCGGACATCCGGCGCCTCGCAGCCGGCGGCCCCCTTGAGGAGAGAACCCATGACCGCTCGGCTTGCTGCTCGCTTCCGCCGCCTCGCAGTGCCGCTCATCGCCTCCCCCCTTGCGGCCTCCGCCATCCTGCTCTTCGCTCCCAACGCCTCGGCCGGAGGGGCCGAGTTCTACGCACACCTCACCGGACGTGCGAAGTCCGAATGGGACAGCGCCTGTCCCAATGCCTTCACCACCGGGGCCGCGTGTGAAGCGAACGTGTGCGGCACGAAAATCTCGCTCCCCACGGGCCCGGCGGTCAGTCGCCCGCTGACGATCAACGGCACCGACTACGATCTGCACGACGACGTCGATCAGCCGATGGACCTGAGGGCGGCCTCGCTGCTCAACGCGATCTGCAGCGTTGGCGGGGGCGATCCGTTCATGGCCGCGGCGGGCTCCTTTGCGATGCAGAACGCGCAGGTCGAAGCGTTCATGGCGAACGCGGGGCTGTTGCGCAGCGAGGGACAGGTGACGGCGGTGCTTCCGGGGCCGAGCCTGACGATCGGCGGTGCGTACGAGCGGGGGACCGACACGAACGCGGCGGTGTTGCCCGTGGCCTACGCGAAGAACCTGTCGGACAAGCACTTCCTGAACGTGCAGGGGTCGTTGCTGTACGGCAAGCGCACCGACCTGAGCCAGTTCGGCTTCAACATCTCGCCCGCGCTGGGCTACGAGCTGCGCAAGCCCAACACGACCTGGGGGTTCGGCGGGTTCGTTCCGCTGGCCTATGCGAGCGCGTCGCTGGTGGACACCGACGCGAAGTACTCGGCCTACACCGTGGGACTGGGAGGCATCGCGACCGTCACGACGCTCTCGGGGCGGACGGTGCTGTCGGCGGGCATGAGCGCATCGGCGCGCAAGACCTCGGGGACCGCGGCCTCGCCGATCACGATCGTGGGGCGGGCGGTGCATCCGCTATCGGTGGTGGCGGACGGGTACGCGACGGCGAGCTTCGGGACCGATCCGCTCGGCTCGGGGGCGAGCATGTTCTCGATGGGCGCCGGCGCGGCGTTCGGCAACAAGGACTTCGGCGTGCGGGGGTTCATCGGGAGCGCCTACAAGGCGGTGCTCCTCGGCTTCACCTGGCGCGTGGAGCTCGAAGGGGCCCACGCGCTCCAGCGTCCCGCCGAGCCCGCTGCCTCCCCGGAGAAGAAGACCGAACCTGTCGTCCCCCCCGGCAAGTAGCCCCTCAAATCCCCAGCATCCGGTGATGCTCCGGGAAGAACTCCCACTCCCCCACGTTCCGCTCCTTGCGTACGCGCGCCACCAGGTACGCGTCGAGCACCACCAGCAGCGACGCGATATACCCCACGCCACACGACAGGATCACGGCCGCCAGAATCACGATCCCCTTCTTGCCCTGACCCAGCATGAAGTGCCCCACCCCCGGCAGCAGGAAGGACAGCACCATCGCCACGATGTCGGAGGTGTCCAGGGATGCGTTGGCCAGCTGGTTCATCGTCGAGCTCCTCGGGATCGAATCCGATCCCGATCGGAGAGTCGATCGGGAGCGATTCGGAATTTCGCAGTCGGTTCAAGTTGGCGCGGGCGCAGACGGAGACGGTGCGGGTGCCGAAGGGACAGGCGCCCGTCGCAGGGCGCGATCGTGCCACAGGAGCAGCTCCGGAGTGCCGATCTCGCGAAGCCACGGCTGATCGTGAGGACCGGGGATCACCTTGAGATCATGGGGGAGCCCGGCGATCCCGAGGTGCCGGCCGAGCTCTTCGCAAGCCGCGCGATAGGGGTCTCCGGTGGACGTCTCGACGTGCACGGGGCACGAGCCGGCCTTCGCCACGGCGTCGGCGAGGCGTCGGGCGTACTGGGCCGCCCCGGGCTTGCTAATGGCCGCCTGCACCACGCCCAGCACGCCGAAGCTCTCGGGCTTCCGCAGGAACACCTCGAGGCCCACGTACCCGCCCAGCGAGCAGCCGTCGAGGCCACAGGCTCCCCGGCCTTCGATCACGGGCACCCTGTCGCGCACCGCCGGCAGCAGCGTGCCGACCAGCCAGTCCGCATAGCGCCCGATCGTGTGCGCCCCGTCGAGCTTCCACGGATTGGGCGTGAAGGGGCACACCAGGACCATTCCGCGAAACGGAGCTGCGGCCAGCGATCGGTTGATCGCGTCGCGGTGCTCGTCGGTCAGGTAGCGTTGCCGCGCGAGCGTGCGCTCGAACGGCGGGCGCAGGAGCCTCTCGTAGGCACGAACCAACCCGTAGCGTTCGCCCCACGCATGGATGCCGAGGCGTTCGTCGACGGTCTCGCCGAGCCCGTGCAGCAGGACGAGCATGGGGAGCCGGGTGCCCGGGGGGACGTGAGCTGGGGCCAGCACGAGGGCGCGTCGAGCGACGCGCGGGTCACCGGGCAGGCGCAGGTCGATGGCGCGCAGGTCGGTGGACGGTGGGGTATCGGCGCGCGCGCGCTCACCGAGGAGGGCTGCGGAGAACCCGAGACCGGCCTGCATCCACTGTCTTCGTAGCACCCGACGATCCTGTCGTGGGCGGGGGGATTCGTCAAACCGGCGGGATTCGATCGAGGTTGTCGCGGCCGTTGACGGGGTTCCAAGGGAGCAGCTCGTACTGGGCGAGGCCTTCGCGCACGTAGGGGTCGTTGTCGCGCACGCGGAACAGCGTGGCGTCGACGGCGTCGTCGGGGACGCGCAGGAGCATGGCGCCGAGGAAGCGGGGTTCGACGGGGCCGGAGGCGATGACGATCCCCTGGCGGCGCAGCTCTTCGAGGTAGGTGCGGTGCTCGTCGCGGAACTGGTCGACCTGGTCGATGGGCTTGCGGAAGCGGACGATGGCGATGGCGTACACGGTGGAGTCCTCCCGGGTGGGTGGGGAGAGGATGGTGCCAGAAGGGTGTCCATGCGACCAGGGGGACGAAGAAATCGCTGATTTCGCTTGCGGGGCGGGGTGCGAAGACGGCTAGCCTGTGGGGCCTCGGAGGCGCGTACGGTTGTACGCCGAGAAACAGACCCCTGGAGCTCTCGACATGGATGCGAAGACGAAGCTGAAGCAGTTGCGTGAGGAATGCGTGCTTGGCGGCGGGCAGGACCGCATCGACGCGCAGCACGCGAAGGGCAAGATGACCGCGCGCGAGCGCATCGACGCGTTGTTGGACAAGGGCACGTTTCGCGAGCTCGACGCGTTCGTGACGCACCGCACGCACGACTTCGACATGGACAAGAAGAAGTACCTGTCGGACAGCGTGGTGACGGGGTGGGGGCAGATCGAGGGGCGTCCGGTGTACGTGTTCAGCCAGGACTTCACCGTGTTCGGAGGGTCCTTGGGGGAGGTGCACTCCGAGAAGATCTGCAAGGTGATGGACCTTGCGGTGAAAAACGGCACGCCGGTGGTCGGGCTGAACGACTCGGGAGGCGCGCGGATCCAGGAAGGGGTCGTGAGCCTGGGCGCATACGCGGACATCTTCCTGCGCAACACGCTGGCCTCCGGCGTGGTGCCGCAGGTCAGCGCGATCATGGGGCCGTGCGCTGGGGGAGCGGTCTACAGCCCGGCGCTGACGGACTTCATCTTCATGGTGAAGAAGACCTCGCACATGTTCATCACGGGGCCCGACGTGGTGAAGACGGTGACGCACGAAGAGGTGAGCATGGACCAGCTCGGCGGCGCGAACCTGCACGCGTCCAAGAGCGGGGTAGCGCACCTGGCCTGCGAGGACGAGCACGACTGCATCGAGGCGATCCGCACGCTGATGTCGTACCTGCCCTCGAACAACATGGAGGACCCGCCCTACAAGGACACCGGTGACGACCCGAACCGCAGGGAAGCGTCCCTCGACACGGTGATCCCCGACGACTCCCGCAAGGCGTACGACATGCACGATGTCGTGACGAAGGTCGTGGACAACGGCGACTTCTTCGAGGTGCACCCGCAGTACGCGTCGAACATCCTGTGCGGCTTCGCCCGCCTGGGGGGACACGTGGTGGGTGTGGTTGCCAACCAGCCGCTGATCTTCGCGGGGGTGCTCGACATCCACGCGAGCATCAAGGGTGCCCGCTTCGTGCGGTTCTGCGACGCGTTCAACATCCCGCTGGTGACGTTCGAGGACGTGCCGGGCTTCATGCCGGGGATCGATCAGGAGCACGGGGGGATCATTCTTCACGGCGCCAAGCTGTTGTACGCGTTCTGCGAGGCGACGGTGCCGAAGCTCACGGTGATCACGCGCAAGGCCTATGGCGGCGCCTACTGCGTGATGAGCTCCAAGCACATCCGGGGCGACTTCAACGTCGCGTGGCCCACCGGAGAGGTGGCAGTGATGGGGCCCGACGGGGCGGTGAACATCATCTTCCGCCGGGATATCGACAAGGCGGAGGACAAGGCGGCCAAGCGCACCGAGATGATCGAGAGCTACAAGGAGAAGTTCGCCAACCCGTTCGTGGCCGCGGCGCGCGGCTATCTCGACGACGTGATCAATCCTTCGGACACGCGCCCCAGGCTGATCGAGGCGCTGAAGGTCTGCCAGAACAAGCGCGACGCCAACCCGCCGCGCAAGCACAGCACGATGCCGCTTTGATCGGAGAGGGACGTCATGGCCAAGAAGACTTCCGTGACCGAGCTGTCAACGCACCTCAGGGAGCCCTTCGTCCACCTCGAGCTGGCGGGCGTCAACGACCACGCTGCCTACGTGATCCGCTGCGAGGGGGACTACCCGTTCCACAGCCACACCAAGGACGAGCTGTACTATGTCGTCGAAGGGGAGCTGCTCATCCGCTACAAGAACGCGCCCACCGAGACGCTGCACCCGGGCGACTGCCTCACGGTGCCGGCGTTCGTGACCCACAGCCCCAGCTCCACCGGCGGCGCGCTGGTGCTCATGGTCAAGCCCAAGGACATGTTCCACCACCTCCACGAGAACGGGTGAGCGATGGCCAAGCACAGGGTTCAGGTCACCGAGACGCTCCTTCGGGACGCTCATCAGTCACTGCTCGCGACGCGCATGCGCACCGAGGACATGCTGCCGTGCTGCGCCGACCTCGACGAGATCGGCTTCTGGTCGCTGGAGGTGTGGGGCGGTGCGACGTTCGACACCGCCATGCGGTTCCTGGGTGAGGACCCCTGGGAGCGACTGCGCGCCCTGCGCAAGGCGCTGCCCAAGACCCGCCTCCAGATGCTCCTGCGCGGCCAGAACGTCGTCGGCTACAAGCACTACCCCGACGATGTCCTCGAGAAGTTCATCGAGCTGGCGTGCAAGAACGGTATCAACGTGTTCCGCATCTTCGACGCCCTCAACGACCTGCGGAACATGGAGGCCGCGATGCGGTTCGCCAAGAAGTACGGCGGCCACGTCCAGGGCACCATCAGCTACACCATCAGCCCGGTCCACACCACCGAGGCCTTCGTCAAAATGGGAGCCGACCTCAAGGCCCTCGGCGCCGACTCCATCGCCATCAAGGACATGGCCGGCCTCATCTCCCCCTACATCGCCTACGACCTCGTCCGCGCTCTCAAAGACAAGGTCGGCCTCCCCGTCCAGCTCCACACCCACTACACATCCGGCTTCGGTACCGCCGCCCTCATCAAGGCCGTCGAGGCCGGCGTCGACACCGTCGACTGCGCCCTGTCCGCGCTCGCCATGAGCACCAGTCAGCCCCCCACAGAAACCCTCGTCGCCGCCCTGCGCGGCACCGACTTCGATACCGGGCTCGACCTCGCAAAGCTCGCGGACATCGCCCGCAAGGTCACAGAAACCCGCAAGAAGTACTCCTCCTTCGAAGCCGGCATCGCTCCCGTCGACGTCAACGTCCTGCAGTTCCAGGTCCCTGGCGGCATGCTCTCCAACCTCGTGAGCCAGCTCCGCCAACAGGGCGCCATGGACCGCTACTACGACGTCCTCGACGAGATCCCCCGCGTCCGCAAGGACATGGGTTACCCACCCCTCGTCACCCCCTCGTCGCAGATCGTCGGTACCCAGGCCACCCTCAACGTGGTCCTCGGCGAGCGCTACAAGGTCATCCCCGAGGAAGTGAAACAGTACTTCCGCGGCTACTACGGTCAGCCGCCAGCGCCCATGGATCCCGAGATCCGCAAGAAGGCGATCGGCGACGAGACGCCCATCACCTGCCGTCCGGCGGACATGCTCACGCCGGGACTCGCCGCCGCGGCCAAGGAGCTCGGCAGCCTCGCACGCAGCGAGGAGGACGTCGTCAGCTACGCCCTCTTCCCGCAGATCGCCAAGCCGTTCTTCCAGCGCCGCAACGCCGGCCTCGGGGGCGGCGAGGAGATGGCTGCCGCGATCGCCGCCACGCTCTTCCAGCAGGCCGACGCCAAGAGCGCACGGTCCGCCTCGTCCGCCGTCGCGCACGGCCCGCAAATCTCACCGTGGAAGCTCAGCTCCCGCGGCATCCACACGAGGGGCTTCTGAGATGGCCAACAACAAGTTCAAGCTCCACATCGAAGGCCACCCGTACGAAATCGAGCGCCGCGCAGACCTCATCATCGTCAACGGCGTCGAGTTCCCCTGCTCCGTGAAGGACAAGCAGGTCACCGTCTCCGGCAACGTGCACACCGTCAAGGTGCAGGCGAATTCCGCCGAATACGACGGCATCGCCTACCCGATCAAGGTCGAGGGACTCGAGGAGCCCAAGACCGCCGGAACCCGCAAGGCCGCCACCTCCGGCGCGGGCGACCAGGCCGGCGCCGTCACCGCCATCATGCCCGGACTCATCATCAAGATCCTCAAGAAGGAAGGCGACAAGGTCCAGGCCGGCGAGACCGTGATCATCCTCGAGGCGATGAAGATGCAGAACGAGCTGCACGCCAAGGTCTCCGGCGTCATCCGGCAGCTCAACGTCAAGCAGGGCGACAACGTCGAGATGCGACAGGTCCTCGCCGTCGTCGAATAGCCTCCCCTCCCGCAGCTTCACCTCTCCAATCCACGCCACCGGATTCCCCATTCGCTACGAGCGAAGGCGCACTGTCGCTCCGGTCGCGAGCATCGTCGCGATCTCGCCGCTGCAACCCCTTCCTCAGCGACACGCGTCGCGGCACTTGCGCATGCAGCCGTTCTCCCCCGCGAACGACTCGAGCAGCGCGGTGGCCCCGGCGTGCTGCTGCTCGCACTCCCTCGAGCACGACGGCTCCCTGCAGTCGAGCAGGCACAGCAGCAGACGCAAGCACGCGGGCTCGTCGGCGCACGCCACGCAGGCGGCGTTGCAGCGCTCCCGCATGCAGGCGTCGCACATGGGCGAGCTGGTCTTCACAGGACAGATCGCAGATGCCGACGGCGGCGCAGGCACCGAAGCGATCGCGATGACCTCACGATGGCTCAGCTCCACCCGACCCGTGGCCGTGAGCGCGGCGAGTGTCGCTACGGCAATGGCGGCGCCGACCCCTGCCCACAGAATGAGGGACAGGGCTGCGCGGGATCGCGTTTCGTCGAAACGGTGCATGGAGTCTTCGATCGCCGGACCGTGCGGAGGTCTTCGGTCCCGAGGCGCCACCCAGTGTACGCCTGTCGGCGGGGCCTTGCCGCGGCGCGCAGACCGGCTGCGCGGTGGGGCTCGTGAAGGCGGGGGACATGCGCTATTCGGTGGGGTGCATGGCGGATCGCGGTCACGACGACAGGGACTGGATCGACACGGCGGTGAAGGTCGCCGAGTGGCTCGGCTTCAGCGGCATGAGGGTGCGCTGGCAGCTCATGCGGCTGCGCAAGTCGCTGGAGCGATCGCAGCGCGACGCGGTCAACCAGACCCAACACCTGTCCTACGAGCACGCGGTGTGCCCTCATTGCGGGCGCGTGCAGGATCGGTCCAACGACACCTGCAGCCGCTGCGGCGCGCGGCTGGGGGCGCGTCCGTTCCAGATGCTCCAGAGGATCGGCCTGGTGATGCCGAGGTTCCTGTCCATGAGCACCCTGCTCGGCGTGATGATCCTGGCGGCCTACTTCCGCATCATGACTGCGCGACCGGGCACGGGGATCTTCGACGTCCCGGGGGATCTGCTCGTGGCGCACGGCGCGTACTTCCTGCCTGCGATCGAGCAAGGGCAGTGGTGGCGGCATGGCACGGCGGTGTTTCTGCACATCGGGTTGTGGCACCTCGCCTTCAACCTGATCGCGCTCGCGCAGGTGGGTCCGGGGATCGAGGAGATCTTCGGCCGGGGGCGCATGATCTTCTTGTTCATGCTCACCGGCGTGCTGGCGAACGTCGCCTGCCAGCTCTGGGGTCTGCAGGCGATTTCGGCGGGAGCGTCGGGAGCCATCATGGGGCTCATCGGCGCGGCGGCGGGGTGGGGGCAGCGCGACGGCACCTCGCAGGGCCGCGCGGTGCGCAATCACATGCTCAAGTGGGCGGCGTACACGATGCTCTTCGGGTTCATGGTCAACGCCAACAACATCGCTCACGGAGCGGGCTTCGTGGCAGGGGGGCTGTTCGGCTACTTCACCCCTCCCTCGTGGACCCGTCGCAACGTGCCTCTGGTGGCGGACCTTGCGACGGGACTCCTCGGCCTCTGCGCCGCAATCGCGTGCACGTGGCTGGTGATCCGGCCGCCGGCATCGGCTGCGAGCCAGGCGAGGGCTCTTGCGGAGGACGATGGCGAACGAGTGGACGGCGTCGATCGCGACGCCTGGTTCGACGAGCTGGCGAAGATGGCGGAAGGGTGCGATCTGGAGCGCGCGGGGGAACGCAAGCGGGCCCTGGAGATCTTCCGCGCGGCCCATCCTGCGACCCCGGGATTCGACGAAGGGGACGCTCGGCAATGGTGCGAGGTCATTGCCGGGTTGCGCGAGCAGTGCCGCAGCCTGGACGAGGTGAAGCGGCAGCCGCCTGACGGGTCGCCTGAAGAGTCCGCGAGCGAGCGAGGCGATCTCGACGAGCAGTTGCTCGAGATGTGCGCACGCATCGGCAAGAGGCCATCGGCCGACGCGGCTGCCGATTGAAACGCAGGCGCTCTTCCGCTTCCCTTCTGCTGTTTCGCGAGCCGCGTTCCCGCTCTGAGATGGCCGTGATGCGCGCATCGTGTGGCCGGGGGGCTCTCTTCCGCGGTGACGCTGGCGGCGATGGTGCTCGGACGCGCCGACGATCGCGGACGAGACGCACGAGCGATTCGTGAACGGCTCCGGTCCCCGATCGCTGACCGCGCCGCCGATGACCTGCATGGCGTCTCGTGGGAAGATGCCTCCGTGCGCCGGAACACGAACAGCTCGATCCCCGCATGGCTATTGGCGGTCGGCCTCGTCGTCGCCTCGAGCTCCGCGTGCGCACCATCGTCGTTCCGTCCCTCCGCGTCGTCACCGCACGCGATCGATCGCGGAGAGCTGTTCGAGACGGGAGCCGTTGTGTTCGACGCGTGGTTCAGGTCGGTGCACGATCTGCATGCAGAGCTGGCGACGGCGACGCTCGAGGATCGGGACAACCTTGCGAAGCTCGCGCGCGCGATCGGCGTGGTGCCGACGGCGGAGCGGTGGCAACTGCTGGCGCGGCTGGCGAAGGTTGCAGCGAGTGGGCCGCGGATGGAGCTGGTGATTGCGCAGCCCGACGAGATCGAGGCGACGTTGGCTTGGCCGGAGGGCAAGAAGCCGCGCGGCGAGGAGGCGGCGTTGAGCGAGGCCGTGCTCGCGGTGGCAAACGCGGAGCTGAAGCTGGCACTGCGAATGAGCGATCTGCCGATGCGGGCGCATCGTGTGCTGGAGCTCGGGGAGAAGCTCGAGCGCAGCGCGAGCAAGGACGTCGAGCAGTTTCCGCCGGCGCGTCGCAGGGAGATCCAGTCCGAAGCGGAGCGCGCGCGCAAGCTGCTGGGCTGGGTCGCAACGGAGGCGCCCAGGGAGCGCGATCGGGTTCGGGAGTTCGTGCGGGGGATGAGCGCCGCTCTGAAGCAGAGGCGCTGAGGAGCGATTGACGGCGCAGATCACGCGGCGAAACGCGTCACCCAATCCCACGCTAGCGCTGCTCGATCGCCCGAGTCAGGTAGCGCTGGAGCACCTGACCAGATCACGACCCGACACGAAGCTGGTCCGGCGCGGACTCCGACCCTTTCGCGGGTTTCCGCGAGCATGGTCAGACTGACGGGACGGCGGGGGCCATCACGCGGCCTCTCGCGCGGCTGGGCGGTTCTCCAACCACCGACGGCCGTACCGCGCGACCGTCGCCATCCAACCGCGCATTACGAGGGGTCCCACACGACTCCTCGTTGACGGTGTTGGCAGCCGCTTCAGTGTGCAGCGTGGAAGGCATGCCCGACGAAGAGCGCCACGATTGCCGCGACAGCAGAGGCCGCGAGCAGTGCCTCGCGGCTCACCATGGGGACACGCCCTGCAGCGTTCCTCAGATGGCTCCAGAGGGCTTTGCGGTTGAGCACGATGTGCCAGATCGAGAACACGACGAAGAGGAGCCCCAGGGCGTTGTGGGCAGACATCCAGGCGTGACGCTCCACGGACAGCGGTGCGAATCCGTAGATGTGGTTGGCGATGCCTGTCACCGGCAGCCCGAGGCCACTGAAGACCATCGCCATGGCTACGAAGGCCCGAGGCTTGAACGCTCTCGCGGGGTTTCCCATGGTCAGCTCCTCCGTTCTTGCCGGGTGGCTCGAGCCATGCTGCCGCGACACCCGACTTGCCGCACCCGAATGACTCCGTGCGAACAGACTGCGACGCACCTTCGGCACCCCAGGCAGTCGGCCGCGCGATCAACGTGGGCGTGACGATGGCCGAAGAACGCGATGACACCCAGGACCTGGCGCGGGCAGGCCGCAGCGCACTCACCGCAGGCAACGCATTGACCCAGCTCGAGGCAGACAAACGCCGTGCGGTCATGTCGTGGGAACGGCAGGTGGAATCGACTGCGCTGGGCATTCTCTCCCGATGACATTTCGTATCGCTCCGATCGGTTCATCGCATCTTCTCGAGGAAGGTGCGCAGGTTGGCAAGAGTGGTTGCTGCTGCGGCCATCTCCTCCGTCCCAAGCTCTGTGGAGAGGGACTTCTCCAGCTCGTGGGTGCGCGCGTGGATCGCCTCGAACTGCCTGCGCCCCTTGGGCGAGAGCGTGATGCAGCTTCGCCTCCCGTCCCTGGGGTCGGCTCGACGATTCACGAGGTTCCCGGCCTCCAGCTCCTGGACCTGCCGCGTAACGGCCGCGGGGTCGATCCCGAGCTGGCGTGCCAGATCGGCCAAACCGACGTCTCCTTCCGCGACGGCGAGCAGGCGCATCAGCGCGAAGCGAGACGCGGGCATGCCGGTCCGGCGAGAGAAGACGGACATCAGCACCTGATAGGTTCTGAACACCTCCCGAAGGAGATGCGGCTCGTCGCCGCGATGGCGCAGCTCGGCGGTGGCCTTGAGCTCGACGTTGACCATGGCATCCATGATGTGGCGCATTTCATTGCCTGGGTCAATGACCTGTTCAACCATATGGACGGGCGTCCGTTCTCCTCGACACCCGAGCCACGGTCGCTGCCGGAGTCCCCGTCTCGCCCCCACACCACCCGCCTGGGGCTCCCGAACCTTCAGCCAGGCTCACGCGCTCTCGGGCGATCGAGAACAGAGGGGGCTCCCCACCCACGCGGTACCCGGCAGCGCCAGTGTCATTCGAGACCTTGACCGTGCGCCGCACCGCCGTTGACACGCCGCTGATGTGTACCTATGCAGGTCACACACTCGATGAACACCCGCTTCGCCGTCGCCGCCCACGTCCTGACTCTCCTGCACGCTCAGGGCGGGCAGCCGGCGACCTCCAAGTGGATCGCTGGGAGCGTCAATACGAACCCCTCGCTCATCCGGCGCCTCTTGGCCCGGCTCGCCAGGTCGGGTCTGACCACCTCCCAGATGGGAGCTGGAGGAGGCGCCCTGCTCGCCCGGCCCGCCAGCGAGATCACCCTGGCCCAGGTCTATCGCGCCGTCGAGCAAGATGCCGACGTCATCCCGATCCACCCGGCTCCAAACCCCCGATGCCCGGTCGGCAGAAACATCCAGGCGGTCCTGGAGAAGCGCTTCCGCGCTGCCGAGCGTGCCCTGCAAGACGAGCTCGCTCGGACCACGATCGCCGATCTTGCCCGGGACATCGCGCGCCGACGCGCGACGTAGCCTTCCTGTCCGCCGCGTGCGGCACGAACCTCGACGCCAAGTGTTGCCCCGCTACACACACACCAGGGAGAACCCAGATGAAGCTCGCAATCACGGGATCCACCGGTCAGCTCGGCCGAATCGTCCTCCGCAGGCTCAAGGAAGCGGTGCCTGCCGGCGACATCGTCGCGCTCGCGCGCAACCCCTCGAAAGCCGCCGACCTCGGAGTGGCGGTTCGCACGGCGGACTACGACGCTCCCGCCGGACTGGCTGCCGCGCTCGACGGCGTCGCCACGCTGCTGCTGATCTCCGCCAACGAGCTCGGCCGTCGCACCGCCCAGCACCACAACGTGATCGAGGCGGCCAGGCACGCCGGGGTGGGGCGCATCGTCTACACGAGCGTGCTGCACGCCGACACCTCGCCGCTGAGCCTCGCCGAAGAACACCGCAACACCGAGGCCGAGCTGCGCGCGAGCGGTGTGCCGTTCACGATCCTTCGCAATGGCTGGTACACCGAGAACCACACGGCCTCGATCGGAAGCGCCCTCGCCGCCGGCGCGTTCATCGGCAGCGCTGGCGAGGGAAGGGTTTCGTCTGCCACCCGCGCTGACTTCGCCGATGCAGCGGTCGTGGCGCTGACCGGTGCCGGCCATGCGGGCAAGACGTATGAGCTCGCGGGCGACGATGCCTACGCGCTCGCCGAGCTCGCCGCGGAGGTCTCCCGGCAGACCGGAAGGCCGATCCCCTACAGGAACCTGCCGGAAGACGAGTACGCCAGGGTCCTTGCGGGCTTCGGGCTGCCTGAGGCCGTGGCAAAGGCAATCGCCGGGTGGGACGTAGGCGCCTCCCGGGGCGCGCTGTTCGACGATTCCCGGCAGCTCTCGGCGCTGATCGGTCGTCCCACGACGCCCCTCTCGGAAGCGGTGGCCCAAGCACTCCGGAAGACCACGTGACCTCTCCCTTCGCCTCTCCTGTTTCGCGATCTACTCCCCTGCTCTAGGATCGCCGCAATGCTTCCCCTGTCCAACCTCTGCCGCGCCGCAACCCTCGCGCCGATCCTCTTCGCCTCCGTCGGCTGCAACAGCGTGCTCGGAATCGAAGAGCCCGTCGCGCGCGAGCAGACCGATGCAGCCGCGGACCAGGCCGTGGACGTCGCGACCGGGACCGACGCAGGGCAAGAGGGCTCCGCCGACGCTCCGACCGGGGATGTGACCGAGGACATCACGCTCGATTCTCCGACCGGGGACGTCGTCGGAGACGTAGCGTTCGACTCTCCGACCCAAGACGTGATCGAGGACGCGGGGGGTGAGGCAGCGACGTGCGGGCCGGAGTGTCCGGTGGAGTGCGAGCAGAACCAGTGTGTGACGGTGAGTCAGATCGTGGCGCTCGATCAGCTCACGTGCGCGGTGCTGTCGAATCACACGGCGCGGTGTTTCGGTCTCGGCGCCGATGGGCAGTTGGGGGACGGGTTGCGCGAGGCCAGCCCGTCGCCGCGGGTGGTGAAGGACGGCACGAGCCCCTTGGAGGATGTGGCGGCGATCGGACCGGGCCCGATGTCACAGCACGTGTGCGCGCGTCTCATGGACGGCCACCTTCGCTGCTGGGGCAACGACTCGTCGGGAGCGCTGGGTGTGGGCCTCGCAGGCGATCTGGACGACGCGAGCCAGGGTCCTGTGTCGTTCCCATGGACGGACGTGACCGCGGGGAGCGACTTCACGTGCGGCGTGAAGGCCGCGGGCTTGTGGTGTTGGGGGCGCGGCAATGCTGGACAGCTCGGGTTCGCGCTCGACGGGGACACGAAGGTGACAGAGCCGATGTCGGCGGGATTCGGAGACGTCTCGTCGGTTCGCAGCGGAAGCAACCATAGCTGCGTGCGTCGCATCGACGGCAGCGTGTGGTGTTGGGGGAACAACGACAACGGCAGACTGGGCAACCAGTCGACGTCGCCGTCGCCGACACCGGTGCAGGTCAAGCTCTGCAACGGCTCCGCGCTGGGCGGCGTCGAGTCCGTGAGTGTGGGAGGGGGACATGCCTGCGCGGTGCTGGCGAACAAGACCGTGGTGTGTTGGGGACGAGGTGACTCGGGAGAGCTGGGGGACAACCTCGCGCAGGACTCGCACTGCGCGACCGCGGTGGCGGGGCTCACCAACGCAAAGTCGGTGTCGTGCGGCTCGAGCTCTACCTGCGCGGTGACGGACCTCGGGACCTTGGTGTGCTGGGGAGACAATGGAATGGGCGAGCTGGGCGACGGCACGAAGGTCCAGCGCAACGCCCCGGTGCTCGCGAAGACGCCGTCGGCGGTCGAGCAGGTGTCGTGCGGGCTCATGCACACGTGTGCGGTTCACCAGGACGGCAGCGCGACCTGCTGGGGCTACAACAGCTTCGGGGAGCTTGGGGACGGGACCCAATCGTCTCACGCGGTTCCCAAGCCGGTGCTCTGGAAGTAGCGGCGATGATCCGCCTGCGCCCCTTGCTCGTCGCGGCGCTGATCCCGCTGGTCGCATGCCAGGAGGAGCTGCCCGAGCAGAAGCCGACGGCTCCGGACATGAGCGGGCTGGTGGGCAGCTACGCGCAGCCGCCCCTCGCGCTCGACGCGTCGAACATCGCGCAGGTCGCCGAGTCCACGGTCACGGTTCGCGGAACGGTGGACGCGATGCGTGCGCTGGTGGAGGAGATTCGCAGCTCGGTGAACGGGGGCCTCGACGAGTCCGAGAAGGGAACGACCTCGCGCTCGGCAATGACTCCGGGGCTTCGAGTGCAGGCGTTGGAGGGCGAGGGGTTCATCTCGGTGCACCGGATCTGTCCCGGATGGGTGACGGGGGACGGGGCGAGCGAAGCAGACGGCGCGCTCGACGTGGTGGTGGGGTTCACGGAGCGCGGGGTGGACCCGGTGATCTGGGGCACGGCTACAGCGTGCAAGCTCGGCACCGAGTCCTCGGCGATCCAGGTCAGCGGCGCGGTGAACGTCTACATCGGGGAGAACGTGGCGTTCGACGCGTTCGCCTCCGCCGCGATGTTGTTCCAGATGAGCCTGGAGCTGACGATGAGCGGTGGGGTGGAGAAGGTCGAGACGGACTTCCGGATGAAGCTGCTGCCTGCGGAGGAGCAGTCGTTGGAGTACCGGGTGTTCGTGGGAGAGGGGTTCACGGTGTACGGCGAGACGGCGGCGGCGCGGGGGTACCGGGCGGCCAACGGGGCGTTCTCTTGCGACTTCGAGGCGAAGACGTGCTCGGCGGAATCGGGCGACACGCTCTCCTGGTGAGCGCGCTGACAGCGGGTGTCGGGCTATGGAGCGCCGAGGCGCGGGCGTGGCACACGAACGAGCGTCGTCTGACCGACGGCACGGCGTACACGCTTGGCAGGAAGGTCTGGAAGGTGGGGCTCTGGACGATCGACTACGGAGTGCACGACCGCGTGGACGTCTCGACCTACTGGATACCGTGGTTTGTTCGGGTAGCGAACATTGGGGGCAAGTACGAGTACCGCGTGAACGATCGGCTCTCCCTGGGGACCGGACTGCACGCGTTCCGGCTCGACGTGCAGAAGCTCAAGGCCGATGCAGCGCCGCTGGTGATCACCTCGGTTCCCTGGCAGCTCACGGGCTCCTACCGTTTCGATCAGGGGATCACCTTGAGCCTGCAGAGCGTCTACACGTACATGCACGTCTCCGGGACCTTCGACGAAGGGTCGCTGGAGGGTGCCGCGGCGGTCAGCAACCTGCAGCTCGTCACCACCTTCGAGAAGCGCCTGTCGCAGGTGACTGCGCTGCTGCTGCGCTTCCGGTATCTCGCGCACCAGTGGCAGCCGTCGGCGTCGGTGACGTACGTGCTGCACCCCGACGACTACACGACGGTGAAGGTCGTTGGGGCTGCGGGGATCGACGCGCTCGACGTGAAGAACGCGTGGTCGATCGTGCCGGGGGCGTCGTTCTCCTGGAAGAGCGCGGAGCTGCGGGTGGGGCTGGGCTACGGCAACATGAACATCGGCGGAGTGAACTTCGTGGCGCAGAAGAAGACGATCGTGCCCGAGCTGGACCTGGCCTGGCGCTGGTAGACGGGGAGGAGGTCCGACCCGGGCGGCGGTGTCGGCTGCTTGCGCGCGGCACTGGCCCCGCGCGGCAAACGGCGCTATCGAGCGGTCACCATGAACCGTTCGCTCTTTGCCCGTGCGATCGTCGCATCTGCCGCGATCGCCTTCGCCACGGCGCCGATCGCCGTCCCCTCGGCCGAGGCTGCTCCGGCGGCCCGCAAGACCGCGGCCCGACCGGCGCCCAAGATCGACCTGGCTCCCATCGAGGCCCAGCTCCGATCGCGTGAGGCCTCCAGCCTGCGCGCCGGGCTCGCGGCGGCACGCGACGCCGGCCAGGCTGCTTCGCCCGTGGCACCCTCTGTCCAGGCGCTGCTCGCGGACGGGCTCCCCGCGGACCTGGCGATCGAGGCGCTGCAGACCCTGGCGGTGATCGGCTCCGAGGCCCACGCGAAGGTGGTGGTGCCCTACGCGCACCACCGCGACGCCAAGCTGCGGCGCAAGGCACTCGAGGCGCTGACGCGTCTGAGGGGTGCGCAAGCGGCAGCGACGCTACGACACCGGATGTCGGATGCTGACCCCGGGGTGCGGGGCGCCGCCGCCTCGGGGCTCGGCGTGCTCGGTGTGCGCGAGGCGGTCCCCGACCTGTTCCTCGCCCTCGATCGCAAGGTGGGTGAGGCCGCCGGCTCGATCGGAACGCTGTGCACTCCGGAGCAGTGCAGGCAGTTGCTCGATCGCACGGGACGCATCGGTTTCGACGTACTCTCGGCGGGGCTCGATCAGATCCTGTTCCGGAGCGGGTCGGAGGTGAGCGACGACTTCAAGCTCGAGGTGGTGGGTCGGGTGCGGGAGCTCGGCACGCAGGAGGCCAACCGGTTTCTCGAGGAGATCCAGGGGCGCTGGCCGGCCCAGGGCTCCAAGCGCGTCAAGCAGGCAATCGACCAGGCCGTCATCGCTACCAGCGGCGGCGCCGGCGACAAGCAGGGAGGTGCCCAGTGAAGTCGCGTCTGATCGCCATCGCCACCGTCTGCGTCGCTGCCCTCTCCACCGCCTCCTGCGGTGGCGGACTCACCCGTCTCGGCAAGGTCTTCGACACCTCCTGGCAGGATGACCAGGGGCGCTCCATCTCGACCGTCTACAAGCACCTTGCCGGCCAGGAAGTGCCCAAGGGCACCAACGTCGCCGTGGGTGTCGTTCCCGAAGGGCTCGTGGGTCTCCCGCTCGACGGCGGAGGGAGCTGGAAGTACGCGCACAAGCTCGACGCGCGGCCATACCTGGTGGGCAACGTGGTGGTCGGCACGGGTGGCGGGTCGGTGTTCGCGCTCGACGCGACGACGGGCCGCGAGGTGTGGAAGCGAGCGGCGGGGGGGCAGCTTCGGGGTGCGGGAGACGACGGTCGGACGACGGTCGTATCGTTGGCGCCGACGGCGGGGCGCGGGGCGATCCTGCTGGCGATCGATCGCGACGGCGAGGTCGTCCGGCAGCTCGACGTGGACGTCGCGGCGGGCCAGCCGGGAGTGTGGGCGAACCTCGCGTTCATTCCCTGGCAGAACCAGTATGTGACGGTCTACGATCTAACGAGCGGCGACGAGGTCGCGCGGGTGACGTTGCGCCATCAGACCAGCCGCGTGCTGACGGTAGGCGGCAGGATGTACTTCGGAGAGCTGGGGCTCACGCGCTTCGACGACCGCATCGGGATGGCTTCGCGCAACCAGGCCAGCTTCATCGACCTGCCGTCGCGCGAGCTGCCGGGCTCTCCCCGCTGGCTCCGCCCGGGCGGCTTCGAGCGTCCCGCCACCGGCGACGCCACCGATCGCATCCGGCTGGTGGCCCGTCCCGCGGACAACGCCGGCAAGCTGGTGCTCGACTCGGACCGTTACTACGCGACCTACTACCACGCCGTGCTCGGGTTCAAGGCCGCATCGGCGGAGCTCGCGTGGGTCCGCACGATCGAGCAGGACGCGATCGCCGCGGGGCCGTTCCCGGGCGGGCTCGCGGTGTGCGACGAGAAGGGGACGGTGCAGTTCTTCGACGCGTCGAGCGGCGGGAGCACCGGCTCGGTGCGCTTCGGGCAACCGTTGATATCGTGCGCGATCCAGGCCGACACGCTCACCCGCCCGGCCTCGAAAGATGCTGCGCAGTCGTTGGTCCACCAGATCGCCGATGCGATCCGTTCGCCCGAGACCGAGATGGTGACCATCCAGCGCTTCCTGGTGCGCGAGCTGGCGAACCACCAGGACCCGCTCGCCACCAGCAAGCTCATCGAGCTCGCGGTCGATCCGCGCACCTCGCCGGTCCTGATCCCGGAAGTGCGCGAAGGACTCTCGTCCCGGCACGAAGGCGTCGATCACATGTTGAAGGCGCTCGAGATGCGCTACGACTTCCTGCACGATCGTTCGGTGCTGCCTCCGGTGGGCCCGCTGTCCTTCGCCCTCGCCTCCGCCGGTTCGAAGCAGGCCGCGCCGTTGCTCGTCGAGCACCTGCTCGACCCGCAGACCCCGACCGACGACGTCAAGCACATCGCGATTGCGTTGCAGAAGCTCGCGGGGCCGGAGCAGCTCGAGCCGCTGCGGGGCTTCGTGGTGGCGAATCGCTGCACGGTGGTGGACGACGATCTGGCGCAGGCTGTGGCCGCGACGCTGCGCACACTGCTGCGGCTCGACCACGTCGGGACGCGTCAGATGATCGGCGCGTGGGCATCGGATCCGATGACCTCGGTGGTCCTGCGCGATTCGGTCAAGGCCCTCGCGGGCGCCACGACACCTCGTCCCTGACGCTCCCTTCGGGCGTATCCCCGTCCCTGTCACGCACCGCATGGTTTCCGCCGCGTCTTTGTGGCATGGTTCCATCTTCAGGACCCTTCGATGCCAAGCCCCGGTCAGGTCGTCGGCGGCCGATATCGCCTCGTTCGCGCTCTCGGTGAGGGCGGCATGGCGACGGTGTGGGCCGCGGAGCACATCGCGGTCGGCAACACCGTCGCGCTCAAGATCATCTCCCCCGAGCTGCTCAAGCACTCGGTCGCCATCGCGCGGTTCAACCGCGAGGCGCGCGCCGCTGCCAGGCTCAAGAGCCCCTACGTCGTGCAGATCTTCGACCACGACGTCGACCCCGAGCTCGGCCCCTTCATTGCCATGGAGCTGCTCGAGGGCGAGAGCCTGGCCGATCGTCTGGAGTACGAGCGGCGCATCGCGCCGCAGGCTCTTTCTCGCATCCTTCTGCAGGTCGCCAAGGCCCTGTCCAAGGCGCATGCGCTCGGGATCGTCCACCGCGATCTGAAGCCCGACAACATCTTCCTGGCCTTCGACGAGGACGGGGCGGAGGTCTCGAAGATCCTCGACTTTGGCGTGGCCAAGGCGGACTCGCCTCTCACCCTGGAGAAGGGGAGTCGCAAGACCGTGGCGGGGACGCTGCTGGGAACGCTCAACTACATGAGCCCCGAACAGGCGCAGGGACGCGAAGTCGATCACCTGTCGGATCTGTGGGCCTTGGGGGTTATCGCGTTCGAGTGTCTCGTGGGGCGCAGGCCCTTCGACGAGGACGCGCCGGGCGCGTTGGTACTGCAGATCTGTGTGCATCCGCAGCCGGTGCCGTCGGAGCTCAACCCCGACGTGCCCGAGGGCTTCGACGCGTGGTTCGCCAAGGCCTGCAATCGTGATCCCGCGCTCCGGTTCCAGCATGCCCGCGATCTGGCGGAGGCCCTGGCCGATCTGTGCGACTCGGTGCTGAGCATCGAGGACGTCACCTCGACTTCGATCCCCCAGCAGATCCCGCCGTCGATCGCGGCGATCCCCGCGCGGCCGGCGGCCTCGTCGCGATCGGACGACGCCCCGGCGCCTGCCACCAAGCGGCGCAATGTCCTGCAGATCGTCGCGAGCGACCCCCCTCCCCCGCCCGACCCCGTGGACCCGCCGCGTCTTCAGCTCGTCTCCGTGGATTCCCTCGCTCCGCCCAGCATCCCGGCGCCGTCCTCGACTGCGGTCGCCCCGCCGGTCACCGGGGTCCGCACCCACCCTGGGCGCGAGGCCCGCGACGCCACCCGGCAGCCCGAATACCACGTGATCCACGGGGGCACGACGGTCGGTCCGGTGACGGCCGGGCGGTTGCGTCGCGGTCTGCAGCTCGGTCGTGTTCCGTGGAGCGCGAGCATCTGGAGGGTCGGCTGGGATCGCTGGAGGGCGGCATCCGAGGCCAAGGCTGAGATCCTCGCCTGGCCGGCGGCTTCCTCTGCCGAGTTGCAGGACAAGCCCGGGATCGACGCGCTGGGGGCACGCTCCGTGCCTCCCGAGGAGGCTCCCCCTGCCGCATCCCCGAACCGGCACGGCGGCTCCAAGTGAGGATTGCGTAATCGCCGCACTCCGACGATAGTGCGCGGCATGCGCAACGTCCGTATCGCTCTCTCGACCCTCTCCGTGGGTGCCGTTGCTCTGGCCGCTCACGTTGCCCTCGCTCAAGCACCGACTGCCCCGACGCCGCCCGCGGCTCCGCCCGCGACCAGTGCAGCAACTCCCGAGGCGCCGACGCCTCCGGGAACACCGGCCCCGGGCTCCACGGCGTCTGCGCCCACGGCGCAGCCGCCCGCACCTCCGCCGCCTCCTCCGGGACCGCCGCCCGCGGGTGAGC
>CAYMUE010000080.1:23753-27797 GCA_964393505.1 uncultured Polyangiaceae bacterium | reverse complement strand
CTCGGAGACGATGGAATCGCGCCAGCGGTTGAACAGCGGGTTGATGCGATCGTTGAGGGCGCGGAAGGACGGCGAGACCTGCTTGAGGACGTTCTTTCGGAAGCGGATGCAGCCGCGGCACGCCTCGTTGCGAACGGGCCAGGCGTAGGGGTCGATGTCATGCCACCACGACAGGGCGCGCATGCCGAAGACGAGGGGTTCGCGGAAGAGGCGGAAGCCGAGGCTGCGTTCGTAGCAGAGGTGTACGAGATGGAGCGTGCAGGAGTTGCAGGCGGTGGCGGTCTTGGCGTCCATGGCGTTGTCCCCGGGGAGCTGGCGCGGATTCGAGATCGGTCGTCAATCGCCGACGAGCTTGGGGCGTGACCGGATCTGCGTCGTCTCGTCGTTGGCCTCGCCCGCGATGTCGGTGATGCGGGCATCGGCTTTGCGCAGGCGCCGGCACAGCTCTCGGCAGAGGTTCTGCACGAGCATGACGTAGCCCGGCATGTCCTCGACGTAGAGCGCGTACAGATCCTGGTTGGTGAGGGCGTACAGGGTCGTGGGGGCTTCGGCGACGACGGTGGCGGACCGGGGCTGCACGTCCATGATGGCCATCTCGCCGAAGCACTCGCCCTGGAACAGGCGCGCGATTCGCACGGGGCGGCTCCCTTTGCCCTGCTGGTAGAGGGCGAGCTCCCCGGAGCGGACGACGTACATGGATGTGCCGCGGTCGCCTTCGCGGACGATCACCGACTTCGCTTCGTACTGCTCGACGCGGATCATCGAGATGATCCGCGCGAGCGTCGATTCGCCGAGGCCGCCGAAGATGGCGGTGTTGGAGAGGAACTCCTTCAAGTCGTGCGGGGCGTGCATCGGGCAACCAAAGCGTAGCGCAGGGACGGCAGACCGAAAGCCCGTCTGCCAGGGTCGCAGCCTACTTGTCCTTGCGACGGCGTGGGGGAGAATCTCCACCGCTGCGCTTGCGCGGCTTGGGAGGCGGGGTGCTGTTCGAGGGGGCCGCTCGCTTGGAGCGCTTCGAGCGCTCGGGACCGAGCGATTCGGGCGCGGTGGACGGCGCAGTGTGCCGAGCCCCTGCTTGGGCTCGATCGAGGCCGATGTGGATCTTCGGATCCCGTGGATCGGGGCGAGCCGCGGAGCGGGCGAAGGACTCGGCAAGATCGGCGCGGACCTCGACGATCGCCGAGGTGGGGCCGATCCGGATGGAGCCGACATCGGAGCCCTTGATGCCTCCGCGTCGGCAAACCACCGCCAGGAGCCTTCGGCTGTCAGCGCCGTGAACCTTCCCCCAGGACACGCGGAACTGGACCCACCCGATCGCGTCGGGGCGGGGCCCGGCGCCAGCGCCACGCCCAGCAGGGGCTTTGCGATCTGTCGGCGGATGGATCACGCGGATCGAACGCGGGAGCGGTGCGCCCGAGCGGGTCATTCGCTGGAGCATGCGCGCCAGAATCCGGGTCACTTCCTCGCTCGCGGCGAGGCGCTTCGCCATCTGCCAGGTTCGATCGTCATACCCCTTGAACCCTTCGGGCTCCGGCTCCGTGAGCTGCTCGAGCAGACGCGCATCCGCGGCTGCTTCGATCTCCTCGGCCGTGGGGATGGGCTGGAGCTGGAAGACCACTCCGGCACTCCGGAGCACGTAGTGGGTCTTGCGGAACGCGGACAGAGGAACGAGCACGGAGCTGGTTCCCTTGCGCCCGGCGCGTCCCGTGCGACCGCTGCGATGCGTGTAGCCGTTGGCGTCGCCGGGAGGATCCGCGTGGATCACCCGCGCGATCGTAGAGACATCGATCCCGCGCGCCGCCACATCGGTGGCCACCAGGGCGCGCACGTCGCCGCGTCGGAACGCCCCCAGCGCCCGATCGCGCGCCGCCTGCTCGAGCTCGCCCGAGAGTGCACCGACTGCGAAGCCGGCGTCCTCGAGCTGCTCCGCGATGTCGGCCACGTCCGCCCGCGTGCGCGCGAACACGAGCATCTGCTCGTCGGGGTTCGCGAGCAGCAGGTTGACGATGGCGTCCACGCGCTGCTCGGGGTCGATGAGGTGCACCAGGTGTTCGATGTCGGCGTTGGCCTCGCCAAGGCGCGTGCCTTCGACGTGGGCCGGGTGGGTCTGCACGCGGTCGGCGAGGGACTTGACCTCGGGGGGAAAAGTCGCCGAGACGAGGTGGGTTCGGTGTTGTTCTGGGGCATAGCCGAGGATCGCCTCCAACTCTTCGCGGAAGCCCATCTCCAGCATCCGGTCTGCCTCGTCGAGGACCACGGCCTTCAGGTCTGCGAGGTCGATGGCACCTCGTCCGAGGTGATCGATCAGGCGTCCCGGCGTGCCTACTACCACCGCGGGGGCAGAGCCGAGGGCGCGACGTTCGGTGCGATAGCTTGCGCCTCCGGTTGCGGAAGCGACGCGCGTGTGCAGCGGTGCATAGAGCCAGGTGAGCTCTTCTTCGACCTGGCGTGCGAGCTCGCGGGTGGGTGCGATGATGAGGGCACTAGGCCGGGCGATACCGGGGGCGCCGGCGGAGGGCTTGTCGAGGCAGTCGCGCAGGGCGAGACCGATGGCGACGGTCTTGCCCGAGCCGGTCTGGGAGCTGATGCGCAGGTCGCGTCCGTGGAGCTCCGGGTCGAGGACGGCCATCTGCACCGGGGTGAGGTCGGTGTAGCCTTTGGCGGCGAGGGCACCGGCGAGGGCCGGGCCGATTGCGACGGTGAGAGCGATGGCGTCCATGGCGCCTGCTCGTAGCAGCAGATCGGGCGTTGCACCACCGACGTCGTCGAAAGAACGCTCAGAGGATCATCACGGGCAGTTGCGGCTGCCCAGGTACGTGAACGTATCCGTGGTGTAGCCGTCCCACTCAACGGCCGGATCGAACGGGTAGGGGCCCGTCGTGTTGCCGTGGGTCACGCTGCACTTGCGGACGAGGGTGTTGTCCTTGCTGTTGGCCGGATCGGTCCCCCACCCCGCGGACGGCTGCGTGCCGATCTCCCCGATCACGTCGAGCGACACGCCCGCGCAGACGAGCTCGAGCACGTCGTCGCCATTGAAGTCCAGCTTCGCGGTCTTGTCGTCGCACGCCGCAAGGACCTCCGCCGCGGCCGACGAATGACACATCACCCTCACATCGCCGGCAGGCAACATGGTGCCCGCGGCGAATGTGAACGACAGGTTCGGATCGCTTGCGTCCGCCGTGCCTGGCTGCGCACCGTTGTGATAGATGCGCAGGAAGCAGTTGCCGAGATCGTACTCTGCCGCTCCCGCATTGTAGATCTCGAGAGCCTTGTTGTTCGACAACCCCTCGATGTACTCGCTGAAGTACAGGGCCGGACCGACCACTGCGCCATCGGGATCGCCCGAGCCAGCCGATCCACCCGTTCCGGAGCCGCCTGCGGAGGAATCGAGTCCTGCGTCCTCTCCGGCACCCCCCGTACCCGCGGAGCCGCCCGTACCCGCGGAGCCGCCCGTGCCCGCGGAGCCGCCCGTGCCTGCAAAGCCGCCCGTGCCTGCAAAGCCGCCCGTGCCCGCGGAGCCCCCGGAGCCAGACGAGCCCCCCGAACCGCCGCTGCCGCCGGCGCCGGAATCAACACAGCCACCCAGTGTGCCGTCGCCGGGACTCAGGGCGAGGCACTCGCCCGTCGGGCAATCTGAGTCCGAGCAGCAGAACTTGACGCAATATCCCACCATCGAATAGGCATCTTCTGTGTAGCAGAACGTCGTCGGCTTGCACATCGGACCGTAGTCGAAGTCGCAGGTTTCGCCGAGTTCTGCGGTGTTGGTTAGCGGGTATTCCGACGTGTAGCAGGCGAAGTCCCCGGACGACCAGTCGCAGGCCTCGTCTGCTGCGGTGTTGCACCCGGCGTTGGTCGTTGGATTGCAATCGAAGATGGATCCGGTGATGGCACACCCGACGGGGGGCGCATAGGAACCCGCGGAGCCGCCGTTTCCGGAGCCGGCCGAACCACCCGTGCTCGAGCCTGCGGAGCCACCTGTGCTCGAGCCCGCGGAGCCACCTGTGCTCGAGCCCGCGGAGCCACCTGTGCTCGAGCCCGCGGAGC
>CAYMUE010000080.1:21170-23653 GCA_964393505.1 uncultured Polyangiaceae bacterium | reverse complement strand
CCTGTGCTCGAGCCCGCGGAGCCACCTGTGCTCGAGCCCGCGGAGCCACCTGTGCCCGAAGATCCCGCGTCGCCCGCGGTCCCGGCCTGGCCGGCATCGCCTGCCGACCCGCCGCCGCTTCCGGCGGCGCCGGAGGAGCCGCCTCCCTGTCCCGCGGCCCCGCTCGACCCGCCCGATCCGGCCGTGCCGGCAGCGCCGCCTGCGGCCGCGTCTTGTCCCGCGGAGCCACCGAGCCCTGCTGCGCCCGCAGCGCCTCCCTTGCCCGAGGAACCATCCTCGCCGGTAGCGTCGTCGCCGGTGGCGCATCCGGTTCCGTGTGCGCAGGCGAGAGCGATGAGAGCGGTCCAGGCGACGAGGGCAGGGCGGTTGACTTTGCGGGGTGTACTCATCGGACAGAGTGTAGCCGACGGAGCGCGGAAGGGAACACTGGTCCGCGATGCGAACGCGGGGAGGGAGCGTCTCGATTGGATGGGGCTGGAGTGGAAGGTGAAGCGGCGATCCGCTGGACGGAACATCAGGGGTGCATCTGCACGGTGCCCACGCTCGCGCCCGTGACGTGGGGGCGAACGAAAGAGAGGAGGGATTTTGTGGGCGATTCGGTGATATGCTCCTGTCTTCCCTTCTGGAGAGGTGTGTCATGATGCGATTGCATTCCTACGCCATGGCGATGGCGGTCGGCTTGAGCTTGTTCGCTACGGGGTGTGCGTCCGAAGACGAGGCGACGACGACGCCCGGCATCAACACGCCGTGCGGGCCCTCGAACTGCAGCGGATGCTGCGACAAGAGTGGGGAGTGCGTCACGCAGCCCACCGCATCGAGCTGCGGAACGAAGGGCGCCTCGTGTTCGGCGTGCGGTTCCGAGCAGTCGTGCAAGAGCGGCAAATGCGTCGACAACGCGTGCGGCGTCTCCAACTGCGCCGGGTGTTGCGACAACGGCGCGTGCGTGTCGGGCGGGTCGGAGGACGCATGCGGTCGTGGTGGCATCGCGTGCTCGGCGTGCGGCGACAGCCAGAGCTGCGTGTCGGGCGCGTGCGTGACGAGTGAGACGTGCGACGCGAACACGTGCGCGAACGGTTGCTGCTACAAGGGCGTGTGCATGCCGGGCACCAACGGTGCGGCGTGCGGCAAGGGTGGCGCCGAGTGCAAGGAGTGCGCCGCCAAGGAGCAGTGCGAGGCGCAGGCGTGCAAGGCGATGACCTGCGACGCCACGTCGTGTGCGAGCGGGTGTTGCTACAACGGAACGTGCATGCCGGGGACCGCGGCCGGAGCGTGCGGCGCCAAGGGGGTCGAGTGCAAGGCGTGCGCGAACGGCGAGCAGTGCCAGAGCGGTGCCTGCGTGAAGGTCGCCTGCAGCGCGAGCACCTGCAACGGGTGCTGCGACAAGAACGGCAACTGCCAACCGGGAAGCAATCAGACCGCTTGCGGCACCGGTGGCACCGCATGCCTCGAGTGCACGTCGGAGCAGGCGTGCGTGAACGCGAAGTGCGAAACCCAATCGCAGAACTGCGGCCCGTCGAACTGCTCGGGCTGCTGCGACTCGCATGGCACCTGCCAGACGGGTGATGCGGCCGACCTGTGTGGCACGGGCGGTGGCGCGTGCACCTCCTGCGGCACGGGACGCGCCTGTGTGAGCGGCGATTGCACTTGCACTGCGGCGTCGTGTCCCGATGGCTGCTGCCAGGGCGACATGTGCATGTCCGGCGCCCAGCAGTCCGCATGCGGCAAGAACGGCGCCCAGTGCGCCGTCTGCTCCGGCGCCGACAAGTGCGTCGACCAGGCGTGCAGCACCACCTGCGGACCGACCACCTGCGTTGGTTGCTGCGAGAACAACGTCTGCAAGGGCGGAAGCGATGTCGCCGCCTGCGGGACCAACGGCCAGGAGTGCGCCGCTTGCACCGGCGACCAGCAGTGCGTCAACGGAACCTGCAACAGCGCCACCACCTGCGGCCCGGGCAACTGCACCGGTTGCTGCAAGGGCGGCGTTTGCCAGGCAGGCACCGTCGACACTCTCTGCGGCGCCGGCGGCGCCGTGTGCACCTACTGCAAGTGGTACCAGGCCTGCTCGTCCAAGGCCTGCAAGTTCGACGGGACCTCCCTGTGGTTCGTGGACATCGTCGAGGTCACCGTCGAAGACACCGGCTACAAATGGGATCCCGGCTCCGGTGACACGATCAAACCTGACGTCTTCGTCGAGTTCAGCACCGGCGCCGAGTCGCACACGACGGCCACGATCGACAACTCGTTCACACCCGTGTTCAACGAGTACATGTTCCTCGTGCCCGCCTCCGACCTGCTGACCGAAGTACACTACGTCATCAAGGATCGGGACACTCTCTTCCACGATACGATCTGTGACGTGACCGAAGTGATCTATCAGGCCGAGATCGAAAACGGCTCGGCGACCATCTACACGTCGTGCGCCAACGGGATGGTGTCGCTCAAGCTGAAGTTCTACTGATCCTCGACGCGGGGTGTCGCGTGCG
>CAYMUE010000080.1:17639-21070 GCA_964393505.1 uncultured Polyangiaceae bacterium | reverse complement strand
CGCCCTGGTCGAGGAGCTGGGGCCGGAGGACCGGTTCGCGCTCGTGTCGTTCTCCAACTCCGCGGAGGTTGCCGTCCGGCCATGCGCGATGACGGCACAGGCGAAGAACCTCGTGCGCGCGGCGCTCGCCGGAATCGTGGCCCACGGTGGGACTGACCTGTCGGGTGCCATCCTGCTGGCGCTGGCTTTGGGACGCGAGGAGGCATCGGTCGGGCCGCGGCACGTGATCGTGCTGACCGATGGCGAGCCGACGACGGGAGTGACGGACGACGGCCAGATCCTGAAGCTGGCCGGGGGAGCGATGGGCGAGGCGACGCTCAGCACGTTCGGCTATGGCGACGACGTGCGATCCGAGCTGCTCGGTCGCCTCTCGGATCTGGGCAAGGGCAACTACCACTTCGTCGAGGGCACCGAGCCTCCCGTCGAGGCCTTTGCCAGCGAGCTCGGACGTCAAAGATCCTTGCTCGGGGTCGAAGTGTCCCTGCGCCTCGAGGTCGGCAGCGGCGTCCGACTCGTCTACCTCCCGTCGTTCTCACGCAGACTGACCGAGGCTCCCGGCCACGTGGAGCTCGCCCTTCCTGCGTTGCTCCCCAGCGACAGCCGCGCGATCGTGATCGGGCTCGAGATCGAGCCGCAGGCGCTAGCGGGCAATGGCGTCACACCGTGGGTCTCGGCGACGCTGCGGTACCGGTCGATGGCGGACGGCGAGCTGCGGGACGAGAAGGCCACGCTGGTACCGGTGTTGGCGGACGAGCGGGGGTCGATGGTGCAGGAGGTTGCCCGGGAGCTGGTGATCCAGCGGGCGGCGGAGCTGATGCGGGAGGCTGGACAGCGAACGCCGGCGGAGCTCCGCGCCCACGAGGAGAAGCTCGCGGCGCTCGCCGCGGAAGCGGGCCTCGGCACCGATGGCGCCGTCGTCCATGCGCTGTCTCTCCTCCATCGGATTGCAGAGGGGATGAGGAGCGAGGGGGCGCGCAAGTCCATTACGGTGCAGGCGGCGTCGATGGCGAGAGGAGTGTACCACCGCGAAGTGACCTCGGTCGCGATGCCCGGCTACTCGAAGCCTGGGACGGCGAAGTATGCGGAGAAGATGCGGCGTACGATGTCAGGGATGAGCGGAGAGAAGGAGCCTCCGAAGAAGCCCGGCGAAGGGAACTGAAGCGCCGGTGCGTTGGATGGAACGCGACGTCAATTGATCACGCGAGGGTTCTTGCGGAGCTCAGCGTCGCAGGCAAAGCGACAGGACGCGGCGCAGTTCCTCGAGCTGATAGGGTTTCTGGATGAACCCGGCGAGTCCTTCCTCGCGCAGCTTCTGTACCGATTCCAGCTCGTGGTAGCCGCTCGAGAGGATCACCGGAGTGTCAGCGCGGAGCTCTCGCAACGCGCGAAACGCCTGTCTCCCATCCATTCGCGGCATCGTGACATCCATGAGCACCAGGTCCACGGCATGCGGATCCCTGCGGAAGACCTCCACGGCCTCCATCCCGTCGCGGGCCGTCATCACGTTGAAGCCGAAGTGCTCGAGGGCAGGGGATATGGTCGATAGGATGGCCGACTCGTCATCGACGAGCAGGATGGTCCCGCGCAGGCGCGAGGGGGCGCGAGCAGGCAGCGGAGGCGAGTCCTCGACGCTGCCGGAGCCCGCGGGAAAGTAGAGAGTGAACGTGGTTCCCCGCCCCGGCTCGGATCGGATCTCGTAGCCTGCATGATGACCGCGCAGAATCCCCAGGAGCGCCGAGAGCCCCAGCCCCCGCCCCTGCACCTTCGTAGTGAAGAAGGGATCGAACAGACGGTCCATGACCTCGGGGGTGATGCCGCAGCCGGTGTCGCTCACCTCCAGCACGACGAAACGTCCCGGCCGCAGCTGCTGCCCGGGGAACGTTGCAGCGATGGTCTCGGGGGCGAGCACCGCAACCCGCGTGGCGATCGTGATCGCACCATCGCGATCGCCGATCGCGTCCGACGCGTTCGTCACCAGGTTCAGGATGACCTGCTGGATCTGGGCTGCGTCTGCCTCGAACGGGATGATCTCCGGGTCGAGCTCCAGCCTCAAGGTGGCCTTCTTGGAGATGCTCACCCCGAGCAGGTGGGCCATCTCCCGCACGACCGTGTTCAGGTCATGGCTTCGTATGACGAACCGTCCCTTGCCCGAGTAGGCGAGCATCTGACGGGTGAGCTCGGCCGCCTTGAGCACGATCTTCTCCACGGCATCGAGGTAGGGCTGGGCAGGAGATTCCGGGGAGACGACGAGTTGGGCGAGGTTGAGATTGCCGAGGATGGCGGTCAGCAGGTTGTTGAAGTCGTGGGCGATGCCTCCTGCCAGCACGCCGAGACTCTCGAGCTTCTGAGCCTGGCGCAGCGCTTCTTCGACGCGCTTGCGTTCGGTGACGTCGGCGATGACCGAGACGCTGGCGACGATACGGCCGGAGTCGTCCATGACCGGCGAAGCGCTCACGGAGACCCAACGTTCGGAGGCGTCCGTCCGCGAGAGGCGGAACTCGATGTTGGAAGCGGTCTCGCCGTGGGTCATCGCACGGAGCACGGGGACATCGGCGAGGGGGCAGAGGGAGCCATCGGCACGACGGCAGGACCACTCGTTCCAGGCAGTCGCGTTGGAGAAGATCCGGCTCAGGCCCTCGCGGTCCTGCATCAGGATTTCCTCGGCGGCTCGATTCGCCAGCTCGATCCTCCCGCTATCGGCGGAGGTGATCAGGATTCCGGCGCTGGTCTGATCCAGCGCGGCCTTCAGGATGCTCTGGGCCCTGGCGAGCTCCTGCTCCGCCGCGCGCTGCGCGGTCAGGTCCTCCACGATCCCCATCGCTCCCACGGGATGGCCGTCGGACGAGAAGACCCCCGAGGTCTCGAGCCGCAGGTAGCTGGTCTTCTCTCCCGTCACCGAGGTGTACTCCCCCGCGTAGTGTCCCCGTCCTCCCCGCATGGCCACGCCCAAGGCGTCGAGCACCTCCTCGTTGCGGAGATTCGCCGACATGTCGAACCCCACGAGGCGCTCGCGCGATACCCCCATCTGACGGGCGAACGCCTCGTTGCAGAGCAGGATCCGTCCCTCCGTGTCGAAGTGGAATATCCCGATGGAAGACCCTTCGAACACGAGTCGATAACGCTCCTCACTGGCGCGCAGCGCATCGACGGCGGTCCGACGCTCCGAGATGTCGCGCACCAAGGTCTGGTACCTGCCGTCGGGAATCCTGCGCGTGTTCATCTCGACGGGGACCTGCACACCGTCCTTGCGCAGGAGCATCCGCTCCGATCGCACGTCCTCGCCCCGATCGAGCAGATCGTAGCGCAGCGGGACGCTCTCTTGCGTCTCCTTGGCGAACAGCCCGGCGATGTTCATTCCCAACAGCTCGTCGCGCCCGTAGCCGGTGAGCGCGAATGCCCGCGCATTCGCCCGGATGATCTCCCCGCGCGAG
>CAYMUE010000080.1:14883-17539 GCA_964393505.1 uncultured Polyangiaceae bacterium | reverse complement strand
CCGCAGCCCCTCGACGTCGTCGGGGTGGATCACCTGCAGATCGAGCACCGTGCGTCCGACAATCTCGGAGCGGGGGCGCCCCAGTAGCTGCTCGTAGTTTGCGCTCACATCGAGATAGCGCAGCTCCCGATCCATCTCTGCGATGAAGTCGTAGCCCGCGAAGCCCAGGAAGTGCCGCCAGGCGTCAGGCAACTGCGGGAGCGGCATCCAGTCACCTCCTCCAGGGTGTCCGCGGACTATAGCGTCCTCGCCGGAAGATCCAAGCCCCGCGGCGTTGCGGCGCGAGCCTCGAGCACCCCATCGCGTGCCCCGCGCCTGTCCCAATCCTGCTGTCACCCAACGACAGCAGCGATCGGCGCTTCGCACGCAGCCGGTGCCTGCGCGCTTAGGGAAGTCGGTGAATTCGATCCGTTGGCGGCGGAGCGATCGGGCCGCTCTTGCCCAGATACGCGTCGAGTGCATCCAGATCGATCGGCCCAGCCAGACGATCCGTGCCTTCGGTCGCCACCGCGAAACCGTCGCCGCCGCCCGCGACGAACGAGTTCATCGTGATCCTGTAGCCCTGAGCCGGATCCACCGGAACACCGTGGAGACGCAGGTCGGACACCCGATCGCCGATCGGGGCCGAGTCCCGCCATGAGTAGGAGAATCCCGCGGAGACGGAGAGAATCATCTGCCCCTGGGAGGTGAACTGCTGTTCGAGGAGGGTGTCGAGCTGGGCGCCGGTGAGGGTCAAGGGCGCATGGCAGATCTCGAACTGTCACACATGTCACGTCGCGTGACGGAAGTGAGGGGGGGCGGTCTCAGGCATTCCGTGTCGGGGAGCACCTCGCGGGCGCGCGTCCGGACGGCCGATCAGGCGCTGGAGACGGGGCGGAAGCGCAAGGACTCCGCGACGTTCTTGACCCGTGCAGCGCGCTCGGGCCCGAACCGGAGCTCGTTCGACGGCAACAGGTCGATAGTGCTGCTCATCACCAGGATCTCTCCGCGCTCGGCGCATCCCTGCAGCCGTGCGGTGTTGTTCATGCCGCTGGAGAACCCCGTGAAGTTGTCGTTGGGCTCGAAGCTCCCGACGAACAGAGGCGCAAGGTTGACCCCCGCGGTCACGTCGATGCCGTCGGGGCGGAGCTTCTCGAAGCCGGCGCGCTCGTGCAGGTGGCGAGTCATCTCGCGGATGGCCACCGCGCAGCGCACAGCCGCGAGGGCACGCTCCGGTGGGGAGTCGTCGTAGAACGGCGGACCGAAGAGGCCGATGACGCAGTCGCCCACCATCTTGTCGAAGACACCGCCATGGTCCCAGAGGATCTGGACCACATCGCGGCTCCAGGTCTCGACCAGGGAAGCGACGGCGCTGGGGTGCTTGAGGACCTGCTCGGAAAGGCGCGTGAAGCCGGAGATGTCCACGAACATCACGGCCACGGATTCCTCGCGGGGAGCCAGGTAGCGCGTGCGGTAGTCGGCGGCGTTCAGGAGCCTGGCGACGACTTCGGGACGGAAGGAGCGCGCGAGCGTGCGCCACTCCTTGTTGAAGTCCACCACGCGCTGCCGGATGAACTCCGCGAAGCCCCCGAGCAGCTCGCGATCGTAGACGTTGAAGGAGGCGGCCCGCGAGGTGGCGACCACTTTGCCCACCACCGTCGCTTGCGTCACGCCGTTGATGAGAACCTCCTCCTGCACCGGATCGAGCGCGAAGCGTCGCAGCAACGTGCGCTCCCCCGACTCGAAGTACGCGCGCGCCTCCCGCAGGATGGCGGCCTCTTCGGGGTGTCTGGGCAGGCTCCCCATCGTGTCCACGGCGAGCTCGCTGCCCTCGAAGTACTGCACGTGCAGCGTGCCGGCCTGGCCTTCCTGGGCGACCGCGACGAGCAAGAGGCGCTCGAGGGCGACAGCGCGAGCGAGGGCGCGCACCGCGAGCTGCACCCCTTCCCCGAGCACCTGGTGACGAAGCGCCTCGGCCAGCTCCATCATCACGCGGTGCTTCTCCCGGGCTGCGCGGATCGAATACAGGAAGTTGTCGAGCTCCTCGCAGGTGACATCCAGCGCTTCCGCGGCCCAGTCGCGATCGAGCCCATCGAGCGCATCCCGAGGAATCACCACCGCGGCCGAACCGAACCACTCGCCTGCGACGTCGAGGGGCTGCGCGATGACCAGCTCGCCATCGGCCAGCAGTTGGATCCTCTCCCGGCGGTCAGCGTGGGTGGCTGCGTGAAGCTCCTCGAGTCGCGGACACGACAGGTCGCGCGGCCAGGCGTAGGTCGTGAGCACGAGGTCTTCGGAGAAGGTCCGAATCAGGGCGCCGCGTGCGCCGATGGTCTCGCACAACGTCGGCAAGGTGGCCGCGAGCGTCTCGGCAAGGCTGTCGCGGTTCTGGAGCGCCTGCTCCACTTGCGAGTCGATTCGCGAATTGAGATCGATGAGAGCGCGAAGCCTGGTCGCCAAGTCCTCGGACATGGTGGCGGATGCTAGCACGGGGCAGCAGCGGAAGCGCTGCGCTTCGCGTCGCGTTTCGCCGCCCTCCGCGGGACGAAGCGATGCCCTACTTGCAGTAGCCAGCCTGCTGGAGACTGCCGATCAGCTGCTCACAGGTGGCCGTCTCACCCCCCTGCGCCACAGCAGCGCACCCCGACTTCGCGTCCTCCGACGGCAGCGTCGCGCA
>CAYMUE010000080.1:12078-14783 GCA_964393505.1 uncultured Polyangiaceae bacterium | reverse complement strand
GCCCAGGCCGAACCGTAGGCCTTGGTGACCTCCGCGTTGCAGTTCCCCTGCAAGCACGAGACGCAAACCGCGTTCATGGCGGCTCCCGCCGCCCCATTGCCCGCACCGCCGTCGGTCTTGCCGCCGCCTCCGCTGTCGTCGTCGCCACAAGCGACCACCGCAAACGCTGCCGCAACCGCTGCCGCGAGCGAAAAGAAGCGAACCAGATGCTTCATGGCAGATTCTCCTGTCGTGCGAGTGAACGAGAGAGCGCGCCGGTCGGGCGCGGAAGCGAGCCTACCACCGGCCCGGCCCTCCGAGCGACGACTCCCCGCGCCGGAACCACACGCTGGAGCGCGACACTTCTTCCCGCGCCCTCGCCCAGCGCCCCACGCGTGTGCCTCTTGCGCGACGGCTTCGAAACGGCGACCCTATCCGCATGAGGCTCCTCGGCACGAAGCTCATCGTCCCGCTTGTCCTGCTGTCCGCCGCGCTTCCGATCGCCTGCGGCGACTCCGAAGACGGAAACGCTTGGACTCCGCCCAAGACTACGGACGGCGGTGGTGACGTCAACACCGACGCGATCCCCGACGGGCCGGGAGCGGGAGGCCAGGCGGGCGCGTCGGGAGCTGCAGGGTCCGCTGGTGTTGCGGGATCCGCCGGAAACGGTGGCGCGCTCCCCGACGGAGGCGAGGACTCCGCTGCGGGAGCCGGTGGCGGTGTCGCAGGCGCCGCGGGAGGCGTCGCCGGCTCCGGCGGCCTGGATGCGTCGGTACCCGACGTGGATTTCTCCTACGACGCTCCGCTGTTCGACGGGATGCAGGAGGCCTGCGCCGAGACCGTCGTCACCGCCGAACCTCTCCCCCTCGACCTCTACTTCATGCTCGACACGTCCGGATCGATGTCGGGCACCAACATCACCGCGCTCAAGCAGGGCGTCGTGAACTTCTGCAACGATCCGTCCGCTGCGGGCATCTGGGTCACTGGCCAGCACTTCCCGATCGGCGGGTACAGCGAGACCTGCGTCCCCACCGAATACGCGACCCCCGCCGTGCCCTGGGGACTCCTGCCCTATGGAGCCTTCGCCAACTGGGTGAACAGCGTCACCGCCACCGGTTACACTCCCAGCTACCCGTCCCTCACCGGCGCAGTCAACGCGTGCAAGGCCCGCGTCCTCACCAACCCGACCCACAAGTGCGTCGTCGTGTTCGTCACCGACGGCAACCCCGAAGGCAACTGTCCCCCCACGGGCACGGGCTCTGCCACGCAGACAGCGTTGGGCAATGTCGCCGCCGACTCGTGCGCCAATGGCGTCCCCGTCTTCACCATCGGATTCCCCAACCTCCCCTCCGACGGACAGTCCCTCATCGACCTCGTGGCCCAGAAGGGCTGCACCGACAAGGCGTTCATCATCCAGTCGGGGAGCATGGGCTCGCAGTTCACCGATCAGCTCAAGAAGATCCAGAAGGCGTCCCTGGGCTGCGAGTTCCTCGTTCCCAAGTCCGATGGCGGCGCCGTGGACCTCGACAAGGTCGAGCTGCGATACACTTCGGGCACCAGCCAGCAGGAGGTGTTCCCCAAGGTCGACACCGTCGGCAACTGCGCGGGAGACGGCTGGTACTACGACGACAACGCCAATCCCACCAAGCTGATCCTCTGTCCTGCGAGCTGCACCAAGGTCAAGGCCGACTCCGCGGGCACGGTCAACGTCTCTCTCGGCTGTCTCGGCAGCTGAGCCCCTCTCCCGTCACGCCACCTCTTCCACGCGCCGCTGCGCCGACTCCAGGATCTGTCCAATCAGATCGTCGAACGAAATGCCTCGCAACCGGCACAGGATCGGCAGATCCGAGTGGACCGGGTTCAGGCCCGCCAGAGGATTGAGCTCGATGACCGACATCCGCCCCTGCGCGTCCGCACGCAAGTCGATGCGCCCAGCATCCCTGCAGCCGAGCGTGCGGTAGGCCGCAAGGGCGAGCGCTCCCGCTTCCTCCGCCAACGGGCCCTCCACCAGCGCGTAGTCCACCCGTCCCTCGTACTGCGCCTTGTTCGTGAACGAATACACATCCGACTCCGCGGTCGATCGCAACAGCACCTCCATCACACCAAGTACCCGCGCGTCGTCACCGGTCCCTGCGATGCCGACTGTCACCTCGCGCCCCGGCAGAAAGGTCTCCACCAGGACCGGCTGACGGAAGGCGCGGAGTAACTCGCGGCAGACCGCGTCGAGCTGCTCGGAAGTTCGTATCTTGGAGTGGGCGTGAATCCCCTTCCCGGTGCCTTCGGCGACTGGTTTGGCGAAGAGCGGCAAGGGGAGCGCGACACGGGCGATGTCGTCCGGGCGCTCAACGAGGTGGAACGCGGGCGTGGCGAGGCCTGCATCTCGCAGGAGCTGCTTGGTATTGGCCTTGTGCAGGGCCAGCATGAGCACCCTCGCGTCCGAGAACGTGAACGGGATCCGGTAGGCCTCGAGCAACGCGGGCACTTGCGCCTCGCGGGACAGGCCGTACATGCCCTCGGCGATATTGAACACGAGATCCCATCGGGCTCCCCCGGCGAGCCGCGACACCAGGTTGCGCAGGTGCCCGATCCGCTCGGTCTCGTGTCCCCAGTGCCGGATCGACGCCTCGATCCCCTCGATCGTGTCCACGCGATCGAACTCCGCGGTCTCCTCTTCGCTGAATCCCATGCTCAGGTACTCCTCCCTGAGGTCATAGGTGATGCCGATC
>CAYMUE010000080.1:4778-11978 GCA_964393505.1 uncultured Polyangiaceae bacterium | reverse complement strand
GCGCGACACGCCATGCCCTTACACGTTTCCCCACGCGCCGTCGAGATCGCCCAGCCGCGCGCCCGGATCGCGATTGGCAACGCCCCCGCTTCTCCGCGTCGGACGGGCCATCCCGATCCTTCGGGATCCCCATGCCGTGCCTGGCCTCGCACACCCCTCACAAGGAGAACGAGAACCCGAGCGCGAACCGCATCTCGAACCCCAGGCGCAACGTCGACATGCTCGCCTCGCCCACCGGTACCGGCTCGCTGCCGACTCCCCCGCGCACCAACCCCCGCACCTCCGTCGCCACGAACACCCCCGACCCCGCCGTCGTCACCCCAACCCCCGCGTGACCACCCAGGAATGCGTCGGGCGTGCGGGCAAGCTCGTAGACGGGAATCCAGATATCGGCTCCCGCGCGAAGATATGCGTGCGACTCCGCCTGGGAGCGCACCCCTTGGGCGAAAGACCACAGCAGCGCCGGATGGAACCCCAGCGTGGTGAAGCCTCGATCCCCATGCTCGAAGGCAATCACCGATGGATCCAACGCCGCGGTCCAGGTCTCGTTGAACCGCAACCGCACCGGAGGACAGAAGCCCGCGTGCCGGGGCGTGTCCGAACCCGTCCACGCTCCGACACAGAACGCGAGGAAGCCCACGTCCATTCGGGGATAGTCCGGGGACGGAGGGATGCGAGGCGGTGTGATCGGCGGCTGCAGATTCCAGTAGGGATCCGGCGTCAGCCGCGCGGCCGCGTTGGCCTCGGCCCGAAGGCGTGCGCGAATGCTGGCTTCGATCGACGCACGCACCTCGAGCCGCAGCGCAGCCTCCCACGCGACGTAGGCGCGCCACTCCGCGTCGATCGCAGCGCGGCGCTTCGCTTCCGCATGGACGTCGACGCCGGGTGTCTGCACGCCAACCGTGGGTGTGTCGACGCCCACGGTCGGGGTCTTGACCTCGATGCACCAGGGGGGAAGACACGGCCCCTGCGCCCGAACCTCGCGCACCCCGAGGACCGATGCGAGAGTCAACACGAGGAGCTGGAGAGGTCGAATCATGGTGCGCCTCAGAATGCGAATCGGGGACCCATCAGAACCTGCGCCTCTGCGCGGACCCTCGAGAGCGCTCCACCATCCCCACCGTAGCCGTCGAACAGCCCGCCCCTCACCTCCACCGCAAATCCCGCTCCGCGCCCCGCGCCCAGGGGAACAAAGTAGTTGTCCACTCCCACGCCCACGAAGAGTCGATAGAATCCCGAAGGCGTCGCGCCCGCGGGACCGCTCACGAACGATCCCAGCGACGTCCCGACACGCACGAACGGGAGCGCCGTCCGTTCGCCAATCCACAGCACCGAGACCTCACCCGCGAGCGTCCCCACCGGGATTCCCTCGGAGTCGCGCGACCCCACCACCGCCTCGAGCTCGAACGCAAGTCGCCCCAGCTCCAGCGGGATGCCGTCGATCCGCAGCCCCGTCGACAACCCCAACTCCTGCGTCTTCCCGCTCCCCCCCACGATGCGTCCCGAAGGCGTGACCGTGAACAGTGGCGTTTGAAGCCGCACCGGCGGAGGCTCCTTCAACCTTCCTCGATCGATCCACGCCGTGCGACGCTCGGCGTCCACACTGCCCGCCTCGCTCTCACGAATGGACTCCGTCTCGCGCTGGCGGACAGCGGCCTCGACGGACGCGGCCTCCTCGGCCTCCATCCTGCGTCGCGCCTCCCACTCGTTGCGAGGGGGCGGACGCTGATCCGGGTGACATCGCACGTGCGGCGGGCAGGCGGGAGTCTGCGCGAAGGCGGTGGCGGAACACACCACTGTGCACGCGAGCGCAGATGTGGAGGCCAGACGGCGAAACACGCGTGAAGGATACCCCCGTGCTTCGGACGAGTCGACGGGGCCAGTGAAGGATCGCCGTCGGAGCCCGTGAACCCCGCGGCGCGGAGGAGACCGAAGTGACGATCGGCCATCGCCCTTCCTCGCCGACGAAACGCCCGCAAGGAGTCTCAACGCGTGTAGCTCACTTGATCGATCAGGTGCGGATTCACCGGAGCTCCCGGCCCTCCCACTCCCCACGTCTCCAGCCGGAACTTGTCGCCGTCGAGGCTGACCACCCCATACCCGTTCTCCGATGGAGCCGTGTCCGTCGACATGGGCACCAGCGGATACGCCAGCCGATCGCGATAGTAGGACTTGGGGTCGGTGCTCGGTATCAGGGTCGTCTCCGGCCATGCCGCCGCGGGGGGCACGATCACGTATCCGACTCCATCCCCAACACCGCGGCCATACGACGAGCTGGGCGCCTGCACGCCATTGAACCGCATCGGACGCATGCGTTGGTACAGGTGCTCGTGTCCCCCGAATACCCAATCCACCTTGCCGTCGAACAGCGCCGTGATGTCCCGGAACGCTCCCTGCTCGAGCCAGTGGCGCGCGCCCGCGTTGTAGGGGGGCACGTGCCACGACGCGAACACCCAGGTCGCGTCGGAGACAGGAGGACCCTGCATCCGCTGCGCCGCCCAGGTGTACTGATCCCCCGTGCCGGACGCGAAGCCGTCGGGATACTGCGAATCGAGCACCACGAAGGCCGCAGCCCCGTACCGCAGCACGTAGTGCGTCTCCGAACCCGACGCCGCGTCGAGCGCGAACAGGCGCTCCATCGTCGTCTTTCCAGGAGCGGTCTCTCCGAGGTTCACATCGTGATTGCCCTTGACGGGCACGATGACGCGCGAGCCCAACAGCTCTCGCCCCTGATCGAAGAACGTCCACCACGCGCCCGGCTTGTCGTTCCACGGCAGGTCGCCCGTGAGCAGGACGAACGCCGCGTCGGCGTGAGCGTTCATCACCAGATCGGCGGTTCTCTTCCACCGATTCGCTTCCCCCCCCTCCTGCACGTCGCCCATCACGACGAAAGAGAACTTCGAGGTCTGCGGGCCCGCCGTACGGAACGTGCGCACGGCCGGATCGGTGAGAGCGTCGCACGAAATCCGATAGGACCACGCCGAGGACGCCGACAGCCCCGCGAGCCTGACGTGGTGCGAGCGGCCCGGTGCCTGCTCCGTGACGCTGCTCGCCAGGGTGCCGCCGGTGCCGTAGTCCACACGCCCCTTGCAGGGCCACCCCGTGTGGAAGTTGACGATCACCCCGTCGTGCGGCTGCACCGTCCCGTCCCACGTGAGCGCCGGGCCGTGCAGAACCACCGGGAATCCCGCGTTGTAGTCCAGCCCTGCGTTGCTGTCCCACGTGCGATCGGCGCCCTGCTCCGAATACAGGACCACGTGCAGCGCGCGAGCGTCGGCAGGCAACGCGAGCTTGTGCTCCCAGGCGCCGCCCGGGCTGCCCGACATCGCGGCCTCGACGAAGAAGTCCAGGTTCCCCGTGCCGTCGTCCTGGGACGACAGCGATGCGCCCTGCACCTCGTTCCAGCCATTGAAGCCGTAGTGCACGTGAACGTTCGAGGTCGCCGACAGGACTCCGGTGTACCTCAACGTGACGCTCTGCCCCGGCGTCGGATGCGAGGGAAACAGGGTCAGCCCCCCACCAAGATCGAGCCCCGAGTCCGGCCCGGCCTCGGCGGCCGACTCTGTCGGAGCGTCTTCGATCGCGACATCCCCCGTCGCCACATCCTGCTCCACCTGCGCGTCGAAGGGAGCATCGGCCGCATCCTCGGGCGGCGGCGCGTCGGAATCCGATGAGGCATCCGTCGACACGCTCGTGTCGGTGCCCGACTCCACTCCCCCTTCCTCGGACGGCCCGCCGCCGCCACCCGCCGAGCCGTCGAGCTCCGCCTGTGGGTCCTGTGGGCCCGAGTCCGATGAGCCGCATCCGACGACCGCAATCGTCGCGGGGAGGAGCGTGGCGCTGAGAAAGAAGTGAAGACGCATGACCGGTGCGAGGCTATGAGGTGCCCGAGGCTCGTTCGTCAAGGAGCGATGCGATCGAGCTCGAACAGGTTGACGTCGTCTTTGGTATCCGAAGCGATCCACGGCTCCTCGTCGTCGAGCAGCACGAGCCCCTCCGGATTCGCGATCTCCTTGGGCAGCTTCCAGGCTGCGTCGAGGTGCAGCTTGCCGTCGTCGGACGGGTCGATCGACTCGCGGACGCGGCCGATGGCGCGGCCGTCTCCGGACACGATGTAGAGCCTGCCGCTGCCGTCCACGAACAGGTCGCTCATGTCGGGCAGCACGTCGCGAGCCGAAGAGGCGAACTCCCACACGCGGACCGGCACCAGCGAGGAGTGAGCGGAGGCCGGCAGGGAGAACGGCTCGGAGAGGGGCGTGGACAGGCCCGCCGGGGATGCTCCTTCGGGCGCGAACTCGACCAGGCAGGGCTGCTGCTTCTCCTTGAGCACCAGCAAGTGCCCCTGCTCGCAAAGGGCAATTCCTTCGCCTCGCGAGTTCGACTCTGCGCTCCAATCCTCGGCAAGCTCGCGCTTCCAGTCGGGCCCGTCCCCCTCCACCCGAAGCTCGAACGTGTGGAGCAGCGAGCCGAGATCCGGGGACACCACGTACACCGCTCCCGGGGTTTCCTCGAGCAGGAAGAGGCGTCCCGACGGGTCCGCGGCCACCGCTTCCCACTGCGACGGCGGCAACGAGGAGAACACGTCGCCGAGGTCGTGCCGAGAGAACGACAGCTCGGAAGGCTTGACCGATGAGGGCACGTCGGCGATGGCAAGGGCCTGCTCGGAGTCACCGATGGCGACCATCTGCAGCCGGCCTTCGATGGTGCGCAGAGCCAGTCCGGAGACCTCGGGAAGCGGAATGGCCCCGTTGCCGTGATCGATGTCGAGGGAGCCGACGTCGACCGGGGAGTCGGCCTTTCCTCCGGGGTTGTCCGCATCACCGGAGGAGTCCGGAGCGGTGGAGTCGGAGGCTGCACCGGAGCACGCGGCGACGAGACTCAGTAGCGCGAAGAGGGGAGTTCGCATCGGGTCACTCCGGAATGGCGGTGGGCGGATCGGGGAAGCTGGCTCCGCTCGAGCCCTTGGGGTGGAGCTTGCGCCACTCGGCGAGCTGCTTGCGGGCGCTGTCCTGACGCATGATCACGAAGTGCTTGATGCCCCAGGCGTGCATGGAGCCTGCCCACCACAGCTCCTGGTGTTCGAAGCCATTCCAGTAGATCTGGTCGTTGGTGAACTGACGGCCCGTGTGCGGCGGGCTCTGCGGTCCGTCGGCCTCGAGGAACGCGCTGAGACGGACCCGGTCGATTGTCCCGCCCGAGCCCTCGGCGCCGAGAGCTTCGGAGAGCAGATCTTCGCGGAAGGCGGCATCGAGCACGTGGTCGAGGTGATCGAGGTAGTAGGCACGCAGCTCGGAGTTGGCGAGCAGGTTCTCGACCAGGGGGATTGCGGGGCCACCGGAGGTCTTGCGCCAATCGACGATGTCTCCGTATTGCCAGTCGATGCCCATCGGGTCGATACCGAGGGAGTTGTCGTAGTCCCACGGGATCCAGTGGAAGTAGGGCCGGGACATGAAGCCCTTGGGCTCGCTCCTGGGACCGGAGTTGTAGAGGTAGTAGTTGCTCGGCGTGCGGTAGTAGTTGTCCCAGGCGCCGAGCAGCGTATTCACGCCGGCCCATCGCAGGAACCCGCGGACGTCGAAGATCGCCTCCACCGCCTCCCGGTACTGCGGTGTGTCGAACTTCGCCATGCCGTCGCCCGGCAGCCCCACCCCGTTGATCGTCCGGATGAACGCCGCCAGATCGTCGTAGGTCTGCAGCTTCGGATCGTCGTCGGGCTTCTCGTTGGTTTGGAGCTGATAGGTGCGCTCCTCGATATCCGATGCCGTGAAGTACTGCCTGCCGGAGTCGTCGCCGTCGGCTCCCTTGCGGTGCTCGAGCGTCGCGGGCCCGATGTCCTCCCAATAGGCCTTGTAGAGATTCCCCTCGTCGTTGTCGCCGAAATGCGTTCCGAGGAACGACTCGTCGACCTGCTCGATCACGGAGTACAGACCGTAATAGCGTCCATCGATGCAGAAGCGTGCGTAGGTGTGGCGGGGAGCCGCGACACGCGCCTTGCGGAACTGGTCCCACGCGATCGACTCGCGCATCTGGGAGACGTCGTTCCACATCGCCTTCAGGTTCAACGCGCGCATGCCGAAGAGGCGCGCGGCCTTGGCGGTGAACTTGACCTTGTAGGAAGACTTCGGCGTCCCGTTGGTGAAGTTGCCGCTCGTCCGCAGGGAGAAGTCCGCGGTCGCGTGAACGCGGTCTCCTTCGCCCACCTCCGCATCCGGGCAATGACCCGCCACGTCGGGGCGAGCGCGGAACACCTCGAGCTCGGCGCCGTCCACCTGGGTCGCCTCGGCCAGTGACGACGGGCCCATGCGTTGGGGGTCCCAGCTCTTGATCCGGACGTACCAGAAGGTGTCTGCCGCGAAGAAGTCGGACTTCTTCCCCTCGGTGACCGCGTCCGCCTTGCCGTCATCGTCCTCCCCTGCGGGCGGAAGCTCGTAGGGAGCCGCAGCGGGTTCGGAGGTCGAACCGCACGCGGGTAGTGACACCAGCGCGGCGGCGACGAAGCGAAGCAAGTCGGTAGCGCACTTCATGGTCACGCAGAGGCTACCACCGGCTCGAGGCGAAAGACACCCTGCCCGAGGGGGAAACCATTGCCCGAGCCAGAGGACCAGGAAGCCGTTCGGACAGCGCGGACGGTTGCCGGTCTCCCGTCCGGAGCGCCCGCCTGGACGCGCGCAGTGACATACGAGAACCGGAGAGGTCGAGGCTCCGGGGGAGGCTACAGGCTGGGGAAGATTGCGAGGAAGAAGACCGCGACGAGCAGAGCGCCGACGATCGCAGCGAGACAACCGCAGCCCAGCGGCGCGCCGATCGCGACGGAGGGCTTGGGGTTCTTCTTCGTCACGATCGCGACGATGGTGCCCACGAGTCCGAAGAAGAGAGGGCCGGCCGTGATCATCGTCATGTTCATGCCCATCTGCTCGCTCTGGATGGCAGCGACGATGGTTCCGATCACGAGCAGGAAGGACAGAGCGAGGACGGCGATCGAAGCGTATCCACCCCACCAGGCCGGGGGCTTGCCGGCCTGCGCAGGCGGCGGGCCCTGCGGCGGGACCGGAGCCTGAGGTGGCGATTGCGGCGCTCCCCAGGGAGGATTGGGTGCAGGCGGCTGTCCGTACGGAGGTTGGTTCATGCGCTGAGCCTACCACGGGGCGCGCCGGGGCTGCAGACGCTCGCTTCGTCCCGGCGCATGCACTATCGTCTGCG
>CAYMUE010000080.1:2720-4678 GCA_964393505.1 uncultured Polyangiaceae bacterium | reverse complement strand
CACCGGTCCGTGTGGGCGCCCCTGGAACCATGAGGTCGATTCCCCCTATGCCCTCGAAGGGACTTGGATGTTCGGCCGCAAGGACGCCTGTGCCTGGCAGGATGTGCTCGAGAAGTTCCATCGAGCTGGTGGCAGTTGGATCTGGCAGTTCGGTCCGGAGCTCAAGCCGCGATCGCGCCAGGAGCTCGAAGCCGATCCCGCCTTCGCGGGGTGCAACGTAGGGGGAAAGTCCTGTGTCCAGGACGCCGTCGATGCCGTCGGCGAGAGCAGGATCGAGGGCTATCTCAGCTACTCCTTCGGGCAAGCCTACTCGGCTGCGATTGCCCCCTGCGCCAGCCTCGACAAGCAGGTCTCGATCGGAGGCACGACGTGGCATCGCATCGTGCTGCCGACGAGCGCGTCGCAGGGCGCCTGCCCTTCCGCGGGCAAGGTCTACGTGATGTTCGCGGTGAGCGACGGGCCGGACTCCGAGCAGCTTCTGCTGGATGGTGCGGACGCGCTCGGGATGAAGGTGGTACTTGGGATGCCCGGGATCGCGCATTCGAAGACCTACGCTTGGGACGTCGAGCCTGCGCTGCTCGCGGCGACCAAGGAGTGGTCGCGCCGGGTCTTTCTGGACTACCAGGCACGCGCCGCCGCGCATCCGAGTTTCGCGGGGGTTTACCAGACGTTCGAGGTTCCGTTGAAGGCCACGGGGCTCGATGCGGCGTATGCGATGTACGGCGAGCTGGCCGATCTGTTCCACGGCATGTTCCCTGGCAAGCCCTTCGCATTGTCGCCCTACTGGGCTGCGAACAAGCTGCATGGCGACATGACGGCGGCGGACGTTGCGGGTGGCGTGAAGCGCCTGGCGAAGCTCGGGATCGACATCATCGCACCGCAGGATGGACGAGGGACCTCGAAGGGGGCCCTGTTCTGGGAGTACGAGAAGGACAAGCCGATCGAGCAGATCGATCCGGAGCTTGCCAAGGCATCGACGGTGCCCTCGGGAGCCACCTTTGCACAAGCCTACAACGCTTCGACGAGGGAGCTGTATGCGGCGGCGCGGGCCGCGCTCGACGACGCCAATGCCGGTGGTGCGCATGCGGAGTTGTGGGCGAATCTCGAGGCGTTCGAACCCACCGCCGACGAGCCCTGCTCCTACGCGTCGGAGGGGCGAACCACCAAAGGGCGTCTCGATCGCGCCGTCACCATGGGCGCGGGCTATGCTCAGCACGTCATCTCGTACATGTACGATCCGCTGTTCACCTGCACGACCGCGAGCCGCCCCGAGGCGCTCATCGACGAGATCCTGGCCGAGGCCTGGCGCCCCATCGTCGACACCGCCTTCAAGTTCTCCAGCGGAGGGAAAGACGGCTTCATCCTCCGCGGCTACCACGTCGCCGACAAGAACCCGACCTTCACGCTGACGTGGTATGACTCTGCGTGGAAGGCCCACAGCGCGCAGGTGACGCCCCAGTGGACCGATCCGTCGTGGGGGGCGAAGAACGCGGGCCGTGCCTGGGCGCAGGAGGCCTTCGTGCCGTTCTCCTTCGCAAACCTCGCCCCGCACTTCTGGGTCCATATCCGTGCATCGAACGATGCCGGGCAGTCCTCGGAGGCGTTCAGCTACGGATACTAGGGAATCCACATGGAAGGAACGCCCGCGCGGCACGCCGCCAGGCCGCTCCCGATGCTGCGCCCGCGGGGAGGAGACGTGAGCCCGATGCACGCCAAGGACAAGACGATCCAACGAATCCTGGTGGGAACCGACTTCTCCCGATCGGCTGCGAACGCGCTGCACCGCGCAATCCTGCTCGCGAAGGAGCACTCGGCCACGCTCGAGATCGTCCACGTCGCCCCCCGGATCGATCGGGCGATGCTGCGGAGCCTCGGGCTCCATCCGCCCGACGAGGCGGCCTCCGACGCGGAGCGCAGGGAGCGCCTGCAGACGGCGCGGGCCGCGGCTCGCGAGCAGG
>CAYMUE010000080.1:0-2620 GCA_964393505.1 uncultured Polyangiaceae bacterium | reverse complement strand
TCCTCGTGCTGCATGCCTATCAACCCCCCTACGAGATGACGCTTCTGAGCCATCATGCCGATTCGCAGTCCCACGCGAAGCATCGGGCGGCCACCCGACGGGCAGCCCTCCGCGGGCTCGACGCTCTGCTCGCGCAATGCCCCGTTCCGGCAGACCGGCATCTGGAGCGCCATGTCCTCTACGGCGAACCGTCCTCGACCATCCCTGGCGTAGCCGTGCACCACCACGCCGACGTTATCGTCGTCGGCAAGAACATGTCGCTCGTGGAGCAGCTCCTCCTCGGGAGCATCACCAAGAAAATCGTCCGGGCAGCGAGCTCCGACGTCCTGGTGTCCGATTCGCGGGAGCTGGCGACCGACGCGCCGAGACGCGCTAGCCGTGGGACGCGGGAGGAGTGATGCTGCCAGTGCCGTACAGGCGGGTGCGCACCGCGTTGCGCTGGAGCTCCTGGGCCGCGCACTCGCTCACGTCGTCGGCGGTCATGGCCTCGACGAGCGCCACTCCGACCTCGGCTTCACCGGCGGCTACCACGCTGGCTCCCGCCCGCTTCAGCGCCGGCGCGTCACGCAGGTGCGTGCACCGCACCAGGACGCGCAGCCCGGGGTTGAGCATTCGCGCCTGACGGATGATCTCGGCAGCCTCCGCGACGTCGGCGGTCAGGATGAGGCTCCCCGCCGTGGCAATGCCCGCCTCCTCGAGCGTCCCTGCCCGCAGCACGTCACCGTACATCGCCTTCACTCCATCGGCCTTCAGCGCGCGCACGGTGTCGAGGTTGAGATCGATCACGGTGACCGAGGCGCCGCGATCGGCGAGCAGACCGTGGACGATCCTCCCGACCGGTCCGTGACCGACCAGGATGCACTGGTTCGGATCGACCGCGGGGCGCGCACCCGCCGGCGGCTGTGCCAGCCTCGGGGTCGGTGTCGCCAGCCCGCGTGCGAATCGGTAGATCGCGGGGTTGAGGGCGATGGAGATGATCGAGGCAGCGACGAGCGCGTTCCACCCTTCATCGCTCAGCAGGCCGAGCTGCCGGGCGACCGTGCCCAGGATGAAGCTGAACTCGCCGACCTGGGAGAACGCAGCCCCGACCGGCAGCGCTGTGCTCATGGGGACGCCGAGGAGACGCACCGTGACGAGAGCTGCCAGCGGTTTTCCGATCACCACAACGGCGAGCACCACGGCGATCAGGTGAGGCACCTGGATGAGGCTGCGGGGATCGAAGAGCATGCCGACCGAGACGAAGAAGAGCACGGCGAAGGCGTCGCGCATCGGAACCGCGTCCCCTGCTGCGCGGGCCGCAAACTCGGAGCGCCCCACGGCGAGGCCGGCGAGGAAGGCGCCGAGGGCCATGGAGACGCCGAACACCAGGGCGGAGCCGACCGCGATGCCGACCGCGAGCACGAGCACGGCCAGCGTGAACAGCTCGCGCAGGTGGGTCTTCTCGATGCGCTCGAGAGACCAGGGGATTGCCCACTTGCCGAGGACGACGACCACGGCGACCAGGCCGACGACCTTGAGACCGGCGATGCCGAGGGCCGCAGCGGCGCTCTGCTCTCCGCCGGCCTGTCCGAAGAGGATCGGCAGCAGCAGCAGCATGGCCACGGTGAGCAGGTCCTCGACGACGGTCCAGCCGATCGCGATGTGGCCGATGGTGGCGTGAAGGTCGTGGCGTTCGCCCAGCACCAGGGCCATGACGACGGTGCTGGCGACGGAGATGGCCATGCCGAGGATGATCCCGGAGATCCAACTCCAGTCGAACAGGCGCAGCAGCGCCGCGAGCACGAAGGTGGACATGGCGCTCTGCACGAGGGCGCCGGGGATGGCCAGTCGCCAGACTGCGAGCAGCTCGCGCAGGTGGAAGCGCAGACCGATGCCGAACAGCAGGAGGATGACGCCGATTTCGGCGAACTGCTCGGCGACGGCGCGGTTTGCAACGTAGCCGGGGGTGAAGGGACCGACGATCACGCCGGCGAGCAGGTAGCCGACGATCGGGGACACCTTGAGGCGGTGGGCGAGGAAGCCGAGGACCAGCGCCGCGGTCAGGCCGCCGGAGAAGGTCAGCAGGATGCCAAGGTCATGCATCGAGCCTCTCCGTGGGTTCGGTGCCCGACAAGGCGTGATCGCCAATCGTCTCCCTGCTCCATCGTCCGATCGATGGCGGAGACTGCTCGGCTTGCGGTGTCGGTCTCGGCTTCACCCTCGTCACGTACCGCGGGCCGAGACCGTCCGCAAACGAAGATCGACCACGCAACATGACAGGCGCCCGTCGAATCGAGCTTCCGCAATCGGCATCGAATGACAGGAGCACGCCTGTGTGCTTCGGGGGGAATCCATCGCCTCACGCACCTCGCGAGGTGGTCTTGAAGACCTCCCTCCCCGCGTCACTCGAGCGAGTCGTTTCGAACCGGTCTTCGTATCGGTGTCGTCAGGGTTTCTGGCATCATGCTCCGGCGATGTCCGAGTCAGACTCCTCCCGCCCCACCCATCCCGGCCTTCCCCCGGAAGCCTCTCCCCGAGCCACGCGTGCGGTGCGTACGATCGTCCGCCCCATCGAACGCTTCCTGAGCGTGCAGGCGGCCAGCGGGATCGTGCTGCTCGTCATGACCACGATCGCCCTCGC
>CAYMUE010000079.1:0-27807 GCA_964393505.1 uncultured Polyangiaceae bacterium | reverse complement strand
CCTGCGCCCGCGCCGGCCCCCGCGCCTGCTGCGGCACCTGCTGCGGACGGCAACGTCACCTGTCCGCAGTGTGGACACGTCAACGCGCCGTTGTTCAAGTTCTGCGCGTCGTGCGGCTTGCCACTCGGGCAGCGCGCGTCGGCTGCGGCGCCTGCGCCTGCGGCAGCACCCGTGGCGGCGGGGGGGACATCCTTCCCGGCGAAGCTGACGGTGCTGCGAGCGGACGGGTCGGAAGCCGGTAGCTTCGATTTGCCTCCGGCGGCGACGACGGTGGGGCGAGAGCTCGGAGGGATCTTCGGTGGCGACGCGTACTTGTCGCCGGAGCACGCGGTGTTCTCGCGTCGCAACGGCAAGCTGTACGTGAACGACGTGGGGACGCTGAACGGCACGTACATCAAGCTGAAGCGTGAGGTACCGGAGCCGTTGGCGGACGGGCAGATGTTCCGGATCGGCCAGGAGATTTGCAAGTACGAGCGTCTGGTGATGAAGCCCCCGGTGGATGGGGTGGACACGATGGGGAGCCCGGCTGCGGGGTACGTCGGGCGCATCGCGTTGGTGACGGGGCGCGAGCAGTCATCGAACGCGTATCCGTTGCCGGAGACGGGAGTGCACATCGGGCGCGAGCGCGGGCACATTCTCTTCCCAGAGGACGGCTACGTATCGGGGTTGCACTGTTCGATCACGTGTCAGGGCGACTCGGTGATGTTGACGGACCTTGGGAGTTCCAACGGCACGTTCGTGCGAGTCGTCGGGGAGCGAGAGGTCATCGACGGTGACGTGCTGCTGATGGGGCAGCAGCTGTTCCGCGTCGGTCTCTGAGTGTGCGCAGCAGGGGCGGCTGCAGGGAATGCTGCAGCCGCGTTGCGATGCGCAGGATGGATGGCACACCCAACAACATGGACCCGCACGAGATCCCGACCATTCGAGTCGTTGCAGCGGTCATCGAGGGCGAGGGGCGATACCTCATCACGCAGCGGCGTCCCACGGCGGTGTTGCCGCTGATGTGGGAGTTTCCGGGCGGGCGTGTGGAGCAAGGGGAGAGCGACGCGAACGCGTTGCTGCGCGAGGTGCGGCACCGTCTTGGGGTCGAGGTGACGGTGGGGCAGCTCATCTCGTTCGTCTCGCACCCGTACGAGCACTACGTGGTGGATCTGTTCCTGTACGAGTGCCGTATCACCGCGGGGGAGCCGACCGCGCGCAACGTCCACGCGTTCAAGTGGGTGACCAGCGCCGAGTTCGACCAGTACCCGTTCACGCCGGCCGACGAGGCCTCGATGAACAAACTGCTCGGATTGGGATAGAAGATCCGATGCGCGCAAGGGGGGCTTCGATTCTGATCGCGTCGTGTGTTGCGGCGTTGGTGGCTGCGCCCGACGCGAGCGCTCAGACGCCCTCCTCGGGGGTGACGGGGCGATCGTCCGGGGTGGCCGCACCAGCGGCTTCCATGCAGGAAAACGCATCCAGGGAGGCCATGTCTCCGGCGCCGGGACCCTCCGCGCCGTTCGGCGCCGGGTACCGCGTCGACATCGACAGCAGCCGTCCATTCGTCTGCGCGTGGCTCGCGAGAGGTGTCGTGGACACCGGCGTCTCCTATCCCGATTCGTTCATCAGGATCGGACGCCTTCCGACGTCGGTCGACCTGCCTCCCGGGTCGTACACGCTGATCGTGGAGGGTGACGCAATCACGCGTGGAACGACGGTAATCCGCGTGGAAGAGGGGCCGCGTCGGGTACGGGTGGAGGCGGGCTCCGGGGCATTGCGGGAGCTGTCGTCGTGGATGGTGGCGCTGGGCACAGCGGCGGTGTTGGCCGCGGGGGTGCTGTACGTGAGCGGCACGAAGCACGACGTTGAGGATCGGAAGAACGCGATTGCGCTGCCGCTGGCGATCGGGGGTGGGGTGGTGCTGGTGGGTGGAGTGACGCTGATGGTGGCGTCGGGCACCGGCTTCCGGGTGGGGCCCGGGGCGACCGAACCCCGGAAGTCAGCGGTTTTTTGCCCTCATTTCGTGGCGCTGGGGGGGCGTTTCTGAGCCGTGGGGACCGGTCCCGAAGACCTGAACGAACGGGCCACCCTTGACAGGATGGGAAGCGCCCTGTAGAAAACGCGACCCCGCCGGTAGAGGCATGGCTGAGCCGTGCAATGCCGGGGGATACCCAGCAGAAAGTTTGGAAAGGCATCCGCCATGGAGCAGCGTACGTACTCGGCCAAGCCTGCCGACGCCATCGCAACGAGGGCGTGGTGGGTTGTGGATGCAGACGGCAAGCCCCTCGGGAGGCTCGCCAGCGAAATCGCCAGGATCCTCAGGGGCAAGCACAAGCCTGTCTACACGCCCCATGTCGATACCGGCGACTTCGTCATCGTCGTCAATGCCGCCAAGGTCCAGCTGACGGGCAGCAAGCTCGACAAGAAACACTACTACCGGCACAGCGGGTCGCCGGGCGGCTTCCGGGCCGAGGCCTACCGCCAACTGATGGCCCGCAAGCCGGAGTTCCCGATCGAGAAGGCCGTCAAGGGAATGCTCCCGAAGAACGTCCTCGGGCGGGAGATGTTCACCAAGCTCAAGGTGTACGCGACGGCCGACCATCCGCACACCGCGCAGAAACCGCAGCCCCTCGCGCTGTGAACTCGTAGGAAGCAACGATGACCACGCCGACTACTGACAATCGCTTCTACGCCACCGGCAAACGCAAGACCGCCGTCGCACGCGTCTGGCTCGCCAACGGCTCCGGCAACCTCACCGTCAACGGAGTCCCCGCCGACGAGTACTTCGAGCGCGAGTCGAGTCGCATGATCGCCCGCCAGGGGCTCGAGCTGCTCGAGTCTCTCGAGGCGTTCGACATCACGGCCACGGTTGCCGGCGGCGGCCACAGCGCCCAGGCCGAGGCCCTTCGCCACGGCATCGCGCGCGCCCTGTGCAAGCAGGACGCGGAGCGCCGCACCACGCTCAAGCGTGCCGGCTTCCTCACGCGCGACGCCCGCAAGAAGGAACGCAAGAAGTACGGCCAGCCCGGTGCCCGCAAGCGCTTCCAGTACTCGAAGCGCTAGTCCGTCACCCCAGCCCGCCGCATCGGTCCTCGTCCTGCCGCCCCTGCGGCGGCCCTCCTGCGCCCTGCGTTCCTCCCTTTCTCCTTGCACACGCACCGCCTGCACAGGCAGCATCCCCCCCATGCCTCGGGGAACGACCGGCCGTGCCGTGTCCGCGACCATCCACATCCGCCTGCGCGAAGCGCTCCAGCGCGGCGAGCCCATGTCCTTCGCCCAGCTCGCGGCGGCTGCCGACTGCACCGTGCGCTCCGTGCGCAACTACCTCGCCCGTGCCCGGGACATCTTCGGTTTCGACGTCGAGCAGCGAAGAGCCCCAGGCGGGCACGCCGTGCTCGTTCGCGCCCTCGTCGATCCGGTCCCGGTTGCTCCCGCTCGCGTCATGCGCAGCGGATCCATCGCGGAGCGTCTGCGCGACGGCCTCTTCCACGCAGATCCAACCGAGGCAGCGCGCGGGCCATCCCCGTCGCTGCTCGTGGCTTTTCGCGGGTTGCCTGCCTACACCACCGAGCACGAGCGGCTGCTCGAGGCCTGGCTGCAAGCCTGTGAGGCCGAGCCGCGATGCGCGGTGCGACTCTCGCTGTCGCGTCCCGCTTCCGTCGAGGCCTTGCTCTGGCCCGTGGGAGCCGTCATTCACAACCTCGACGGCATCCTCCTGCTCGGCTTGCCCATCGAAGCCGAGTCGCCCGAGAAGGTCCAGGCGATCGAGCTCGATGCCGTCCTTACCGGTGTCGAAGCGCTGCGCCTGATCGACCGAGGCGAGTCCGGGGACCCGGCGCTGGACTTCACCAGCATCGATCTGCGCGAGCTCATCGATCTGCCGTTCTGCTCGGCGCCGCGCTGCTCCGCTACGCGCACAGTCGACGTCCACGTGCGTTTCGATCCCTGCGCGGCGGAGCGCGTGCGATCGCGTTGGTGGCACAAGGGGCAATCGGCGGTGCTGCGCACCGACGGCTGTCTCGACCTCGAGTTCGGTCCGGTTCCGTTGGGAGCTGCGGCGGGGTGGGTCGCGTCGTGGGGAGACGCGGTCAAGGTGGTGGGAGACAAGAAGCTCCGCAAGGCGGTCAAGAAGCGGGACTTCGCGCCGTGACCCGCAGGCGCTTTCGCGTGCCACGCCGGGCGCGCTCGGCTACGATCCTCCAGGTGTTCTCGGGAGCCACGCGGTGAATCGAGCCTTCGCCACCCTCGCGCTGGTTGCTGCAGCCTCGCTCTGCGGGCTCGTCGCCTGCGCGTCCACCACGGTGTCCCTCGCAGGAGGCTCACGCGAGTACGTCGCGGCGGACTACGAGATTGTGCTGCGCCGTTGGACGCGCACCGAGCATCTGATCGCGTTGTCGGAGCTCGACGATCTGCTCACGGTGACTGCGACGTTCGAGTCCCACGACTTCCGGTGGGCCTATGCGGTGCGCTACGCGCAGGACTATCGGCTCACGGTTGCGCAGCGCAAGGAGTTGCTCGACTCGGCGCTCTCCGAGACGCGTGACGTGCACCAGTTCTACGTGGCGTTGTACGGGGGCAACCACAAGTGGACGGATCTCACGCGTCCGACCTCGGCGTGGATCGTGCGCCTGATCGATGATCTCGGCACGGAGACTGCGCCGCAGGAGATCATCCCGATCCGCAAGCCCGGGGCGATCGAGCGCACGTACTTCCCCTACACCTCGGTGTGGCGGCAGGCCTTTCGCATCCGGTTCCCGGTCACCTCGGCGAGCGGCACACCGACGATCTCACCGCAGGCGCGGTGGTTTGGGCTGCGCTTCGCGGGCACGCTGGGCAACCAGGAGCTGCGCTGGGAGCTGGAAGAGGGCGGCGCACAGGCCCGCTGAGCGGCCCCCGGGTGAGCTCAGGGGCGCTCTTCGCGATCCACCACGCAGTAGAGCTTGCCGTCGTCCGACGCTGCGAGCAGCCGGCCGCTGCCCGCGAGGATCACCGGCGCATCGACGTCGCCCCCGGTGCCTACGCGCCACCGGAGCCGACCATCGCCCGTCAGCGAGTACACGACGTCGTCCTGGGCGCCGAAGTAGAGGTTGCCCGCGGCGTCCTCCACGGGCGAGCCGTGGACGCCGAACTCGGTGGCGCCCGTGCCTTGCACCGCGAAGCGCCACAGCTCACGGCCGGTCGCGATGTCGATGGCCACTACGGCCGGCGCAGGTCCGTAGGTGCCAGCGACGACGGCGCCGGCGCGAGTGATCGTCAACGAGCCCCGCACGTGTCCCCCGACCTGGGCGCGCCAGCGCATCTTCCCGCTGGCGCCTTCGAGGGCAACGATCGCGCCGCCGTCTGCTCCCGCCAACACGGTCCCGTCGTCGTCCACCGAAGGCGCGCAGTCCACGTCTGCGCCGAGGCTCGTGGACCAACGGATCCTGCCCTCGCGGGTCACCGCATACAATCGATCGTCTTGCGAACCAACGTACACCGTGCCGTCCGGTCCCACCGCAGGTGAGCCGTAGAGCTTGCGCTGGGCCTTCACCCGCCACAGCACGTTGCCGTCGGGGCGCACCGCGTACAGCACTTTTCCGGCCGCCATCAGGATCGCGCCCCAGGGCGCGAGCGTGGCCGCCGTGTCGGCCTCCCCGTCGGTGTCGAGCTGCCAGCGGATCTTGCCGCGTGAGGAGATCGCAACGAGCTTCCCGGAATCGGCGCCGAGGTAGATCGTGCCACGATCCATCAGCGGGCTGCCGTAGAGCCGCGCATGCAGGTCGAGCGACCAGTCCCGTTTGCCGTCGGCGGTGACCGCAGCGACCCGGCCTGCAAGCGTCGCGATCACTGTGGTTCCGTCGGGGAGCTGCACCGGTGCGGTCTCGATCGGAGCGCCCGCCTCGAAGGTCCACAGCACGACGGGGTCCGCGGGGCCGAGGAAGGGGCTGCGGTTGGTGCGTGCGGGGTCCAGGTGCAGCATGGCGGGCGAGCCGGTGTCGACGGCGCGGGGACTCGTGGGGCCCGAGGCGGCGGGGGCCGCGGGAGGGAGGGAAGCGGGCGGAGCGGCAACGAGCAGGTGCACGGAGCCGGCGGACAGGGGAGGGGCGGGCACGGCGGCGGAGCGGGAGGCGCCTACACGCAGCGTCACGGCCGCGGTGAGGACGGAGCCGACGACGAGGGCGGAGATCAGGAAGCGACGTGTGGCCGACACGGGCTGGACGGTTGTCACCGGGCGGGGGTGTGTCAACGGGTGCCGCCGGCGACCGACATGGACTGCTTGCGGGCCTCGTACAGGCCGCGGGTGCAGGCGGTCTCCTCGGGGCGACGTCGCGCAAGCCAACCGATCAGGGTCAGGGCAGCCTGACGGACCTCGGATGGGATGGTGTCGCACCGCACGGCGGCGACGATAGCTGCGATGAGCTCCTTGCGCTCCCGCTCAGCCACGGCACCCTCCCTGCAGCAACAGCCCAAGTGTTGCCCTCGTGCGGCGTTCTGCATCGGCTCCGGCTCTCTTGGCACATGCAGCGCTCACGTCAACCCCCAAAGTACTCCGGTGACTGCTCAAAGGGGGTCCAGCAGGACCTCCCGCTCCTTGGCCCCGTTCGGGGGGCCGACCATGCCCCGCCGCTCCATCATCTCGACGATCTTGGCGGCACGGTTGTAGCCAATGTTCAGCTTGCGCTGGATCCACGAGGTAGAGCATCGACGCGTCTGCCGCACGACCTCCACTGCCTCGTCGAACTTTGCGTCTTCGGCGTCGTCTTCCTCCCCCTCACCTTCGAGCCCCTCGTCGCGCGCTGCGAGGATCGATTCGTCGTACGTCGGCTCGCCCTGACGCTTGAGGAACCTGGTGACCTCCTCGACCTCCTCCTCGCTCACGAACGGACACTGCACGCGCTTGACGTCGTTGGTGCCGTTGAGCTTGACCAGCATGTCACCGCGTCCGAGCAGGTGCTCGGCCCCCTGCTCGTCGAGGATCGTGCGGCTGTCGATGCGCTGGGTGACCTTGAACGCGATGCGGGTGGGGAAGTTGGCTTTGATCATGCCGGTGATGACATCGACGCTCGGTCTCTGGGTGGCGAGGATGACATGCATGCCGGCGGCCCGGGCCTTCTGCGCGAGGCGTGCGATGGAGGCTTCGACGTCCTTGCCGTTCTGCATCATGAGGTCGGCGAACTCGTCGACGACGATGACGATGAACGGGAGTTTCTCCGGGAGTTTCGGGGGATCCTTCTCGGGGCCGAGCTCAACGGCCTGACCGTCGGGGGCCTCGAAGGTCGTCGTCTTGGGTTTGGCGAAGCCGGGCACCTCGCCGCGATGCGCACGCTCGACCCAGGCGTTGTACGTGACGATGTTGCGCGTGCCGGCGTTGGCGAGCAGCTGGTAGCGCCGCTCCATCTCGTCGACCGCCCACTTGAGCGCGTTGGCGGCCTGGCGCATGTCGGTGACGACAGGCAGCAGCATGTGGGGGATTCGGTCGAAGGACTGGAGCTCGACGACCTTGGGGTCGACCATGAGCAAGCGCAGGTCTTCGGGAGTGCGCCGGTACAGCAGGCTGACGAGCATGACGTTGAGGCCGACGCTCTTGCCTGCGCCGGTGGCGCCGGCAACGAGGACGTGGGGCATGGAGGCGAGGTCGGCGTAGAAGGGAGCGCCGACGATGTCGCGTCCGAGCACGACCGGCAGAGCGGCCTTCATCTCCTGGAAGCGTCGGTCCTCGATGAGCTCGCGCAGGTTGACGGGGCGGCGGGTGCGGTTGGGGACTTCGAAGCCGACGCGCTTCTTGCCGGGGATGGGGGCGATGATGCGGACCTGGCAGCCGAGGTTGAGCGCAAGGTCGTCGGCGAGCGATGCGATCTTCGAGACCTTGGTGCCCGGATCGGGCTCGAGCTCGTAGGTCGTGACCGTCGGTCCCGGTTGGATCTCCCGCACCTGACCGTTGACGCCGTAGTGGTTGAGCGTCGTCACGAGCAGCTTCGCGTTCTCGTTGAGGTGAGCCTGCAGATCGTCGTCGATGACGAGCCGCTCGGCCTTGCCCTCTTCGAGCAGTCCGAAGGGCGGAAGCTCGAAGGTGCTCGTGGGAGGGGCCTCCACGCGGTCCGCGTTGGTCTTCTCGACGACGGCGGCGTCGGAGGTGTCGACGATGGTCGGGCCCGAGGGCTTCTTGGATCGTCGTGCGGCGGGCTTGGGTGGGTCCGCCTGCGCGGCCTCCGGGGTCGAGGCGCATGAAGCTTCGGGGGCCGGCGTCTCGTCGTCGGGCGAACAGGTGCCGAGGGTGATCGGCTCCTGTGGTTCCGGCGGCGGGGTGACGGTGGGCAGCGAGGCCGCGTCGGAGTCGTGCGAGACCGCGTCGGGCTCCGAGGCCTTGGCGGGTTCGGGCGTGGGTGCGTCGCGCATCGCCTCGAGCTGACGGGCCTGCTTGCGTGCGCGCCGTTCTGCTTCCCGCGCTGCGGCCTTCACGTCGTCGTCGATGCCCGCGAGGATCGCGCGGTCGGCGCCGCTCGTTTCGATCACGATGGGGAGGTCGTCGCCTTCGGCGCGGGAGCGTTCGAGATCGCGGGCGGCGGACCAGGCCTGTTGCAGGTTGCGCAGGCCGGAGGCTGCGGTATGGGCGGCGGCGCCGGTGCCCTGGCCGGCCTTGCGGGCGAGGGAGATGAACGAGAAAGAGGCGCGGGCGATGAGGATGAGTCCGACGGCGGTGAGGCCGATGATGTAGGAGCCGGCAGTGGAGAACAGAGAGCGCATGAGTTCGCCGAAGAGCTCGCCGACGAGACCAGCGGCGGGCATGGCGCCGAAGGCGAGGGCATCGGGGGCGGAGACGTGGACGAGGGCTGCGAGGACGAAGATGACGACGAGGTCGCCGCCGATGCGAGCGATGGTGGCGATGGAGGGCCGGTCCTTGAAGAGGGGGACGGCCATGGCGATGAGCTCGACGGGGGTGGCCCAAGCGAGGAGGCCGACGCAGGAGACGAGGAAGCTGGCGAGGGAGGCGCCGACGGGGCCGACCCAGTTGGTGCCGGAGATTTCGGGGACGTCGGGGTTTTTCGAGAAGCTCGCGAGGGCGAGGGTGACGAAGACGGCGGTGGCGACGAGGAGCAGGGAGGCGGCTTCGCGGCCGCGGCGGAAGACGGCGGGCTCCGGGGCGTCGAGGCGGGGAAGCGCCGCGGCGTCTGCCGGATTCCCAGGAATCCTGCGTGTCGCGAAGAGAGGGGCCGTCATGGGGTACTGCGCCGGGGCCACCCTAGACGTCTGAATCGTGTCCGGCCAAGTTACTAACCTCGCGTCGTGACCTGGGGAAATCGTTTGGGCCTTCCGGGCTCTGTCGGTTAGCATGCTGCCGCTGTGCGGAAGCCACGGGTATGAGATGCGAATGATGGGTACCACGCGTTGGGCACGGGTCACGGTGGTCGCTGCCCTGCTCACTGGGCTGACCGCCGTCGGGTGCCGAGTCGACGACGACGACGTGCGTCGGTGGGAAGGCACCGAGCACGGGCCGGACAAGCTCGTGGCCGTGGTGACGCACGACAAGTACGAGCCATCGCTTCGAGTTCACTCCGCGCTGGCGCTGGTGCGGATGAAGCCGCGCGGTGGCCGGCGCATCGGCATCCAGCGCATGGTCGACGCGATGGTGACGCTGTCGCCGGAGGCGAGGCGTGTGATCGTGGCGGGGATGGTGCCGACGCTCGTCGAGGAGATGGGCAAGCCGCCTCCAGTGGCGGCGGCTGGCGGACAAATTCCCCCCGATCAGTCGTTGCCGTACAAGGACGCGGCGTTTGCGTTGCTGTCCAACGACAAGGCAGCGCTGGTGGCCGACGACGAGCAGAAGCAGAAGCTGTCAACCGCGCTGATCAGCTGGATCGTTGCGGACTTCGAGCACCGCTACGACAACGCATCGCAGATGTACGGTGTCGAGCAGGTCGTGCGGTTCCTGGGCGCACCTGCTGCGCAACCGTTGCCCAAGCTGATCGTCACCGACTCGCGCAAGATCTCCGACCTGGCGAAGCTGGTGGCGGAGAACGGCGATCAGCCGGCGAAGGAGGAGGCGTCGACGAGGCTGGTGGAGGTCGCGAAGGCGACGGCCGATCAGTCCTGGATCGACAAGCTCAAGCCGGTGTTGGAGGAGGCTAATCGGGCCGGGAAGCTGGCGCCGACGCCGGAGCAGTTCAAGTTGCAGCTGGAGAAGGCGCAGGACGAGCAACTCGAGCGCGTGTTCGGCGCGATGAAGAAGGTCGGCGGGCGAGCGGTGGTGGAGTACTGCATCGGGTTTGCGTCCGACGCCAAGCAGAGCGAGGATCGGCGCGTGCGTGCGCTGGCCGCGATCGAGGGCAACTTCGACCAGAAGAACCAGGCCGACTCGCAGCGGATCCTGGCGTTGGCCTCGGCCGACGAAACACCCGACAAGGTGCGCGATCTGGCCTTCATGCGCGTGGGCGAGATGCCGCGCGAGAAGGTGATCGGCAAGCTCTACGATTTGTTCGGATCGGCGAAGCGCTGGCAGGTGCGGTGGGTGGCGGCGCAGGTTGCGGTGAAGATGTCGACCACCGAACAGATCCCCGAGATCCTCGGCAAGCTCCCCGGGGGCAAGGCGGAGAACTTCTCGTTGACCGAGGCGCTGACGTACGGCGAGTGGATGGGCAACACGAAGATGATGCCCGAGAAGGGTGGCAAGACGGCGCGCGCCCAGCTGGCCGGTTACCTCAAGGAGGGATCGACCTCAGCGCGTCTGGTGGCCCTGGGCTTCTTCTACAGCCACGGCTCCAAGGCCGATCTGCAAACCCTTGGCGCGTACGAGTCCGACAGGACTCCCGCGCCGAAGTGCGATGACAAGCAGAAGGAATGCGAGTGGAAGTGCTACATTCCGAAGGAATCGAAGCCGCAGGAGAAGGAGCCCAAAGACGTGGCTACCCTCGGTGACTTCGTGAAGTACTGCATCGAGCCGGCGATCAAGGAAAAGAAGTAGGCCTTTGGAGGCCTGCGCGACAACACTGTGGTGTCCCAAGGTTTGGGCGATACGATTCAGGGCGCACTGATGAGCGATCCGAACAAGAAGAGTCCCCGCACCTTCCAATGCCGCGACGTGCTCTGGGAGACGTTCGAGCAGATGGCTCGCGAGCTGGAATGCTCGATCGACTATCTGATTAACGAGGCGATGAAGCAGTATGCGCGGCAGCGCAGCTACGGCTCGCGAACGCCATTCCCAGGGCGATCGGACGCGCCGGGCATGCCGGCGATGCCCGGAATGCCGCAGGCTCCGGCGGCAGTCCCGCCGGCGTTGCCGCAGCAACCCGCGCAGATGCCTGCTGCGCCACCGCCCATGCCGCAGTCCGCGGGGCCCACGCCCGGCTCGGTGTCTGCGCCCGCGATGCCGTCGCCTCCGATGGCGCCGCCGCAGAAGCGCGCGAGCCTTCCGCCGCCGCCTCCTCCTCCCCGTGCGCGCATGCCCGGAGCTCCTCCTGGTCCGCCTCTGCCGGGTGCTGCCGGCGCCCCACCGGGCGTGCCCCCGCATCCCGGTGCGTCGGGACGCTTCCCGCCGCCTCCGCCTCCCAAGCGCGGCGGTCCGCCGGCTGTGCCCCCGCCGCAGCCGCGCATGCCGGGCGCTGCCCCGCACATGCCGCCGGCGATGCCGCCCATGCCTCCGCAGGCGCAGGGGGGATATCCGCAGCCGCACATGCCGCCGGGGCCGCCCCCTGCTGCACACGGCGGACCGCAGCATCCTCCGATGCCCAGGCAGCCGGTTGCGGCGCCCATGCCCGCACCCATGCCTGCACCCATGCCCGCGGCGCCTCCTGCCCCAGCGGCAGGCGGCTTCCCCGGCGGTCAGCTGATGATCTGGTACCTCAACGAGAACCACCCGGTGAACAAGGACCGCTTCATCATCGGGCGCGGCAAGCAGTCGAGCGACCTGACCATCAAGGACCCCAACGTCTCGCGTCAGCACGCGATGGTCGAGTTCGTCAACGGCCAGTACTACATGGTCGACATGGGCTCGACGAACGGCATCGAGTACAACGGTCAGCGAATCGCTCGCAAGGCCATCCAGGACGGCGACTCGTTCCGGATCTGCGATCACGAGATCCGCTTCAACTACCGCTGATCCCGCCTTCTCCGGCGCACCCTCCCCACCCATCCTCCGAGCCGGTCGCGGACCCTGTCCCGACGTGGCTGGGCTTTGTCCTCGTCCTGTGTCATTCCCATAGCCCATGAGCGATTCCCGCGTCGCCATCGTGGGCGCTGGCGCCCTCGGCTCCGTGTACGGCGTGCATCTGGCCCTGCACGGCTCCGACGTCACCTTCGTCGTGCGCCCCGAACGCCTCTCCGACCCGAGCCCGATGCGCATCCAGCGCGTCGGCTCTCCCGATCTGCGCACCCTCGCCTCGCCCGTACGCGCCTCCAGCATCCCTTCCTCCGCCGACGTCGTCCTGCTCGCCGTGCGCGTCGACAACGTCGATCCGGCCCTCGAAGCTCTGCTGCGCAGCGCCCCCGAGGTCCCGCTGCTTACGCTCACTCCCTTCATGCCGTCGTCCCTCGAGCGCATGCGCTCCTCCTTCGGCTCGCGTGTCGTCGTCGCGATGCCCGGCGTGGTGGCCTACGCCGTCGAAGGCGGCCTCGTGCGCTACTGGTTGCCGCGCGCGGCTCCGACGATGATCGATGATCGGGGCACCGGCGTGCCGGCGATCCGATCGCTGTGCGATCTGCTCATCCGTTCGGGAATCCCTGCGCGGTTCGAGCCGCGCGTGGACACCATGAACCCGGCGACCACGATCGCTTTCCTGCCGCTCGTGCTCGCTCTCGACGTCGCCGGCGGTACAGCGGAGCGGGCGGTGGCCGATCGGGCGCTGATGTCGCTGGCGCTCGGCGCGGTCGAGGAGTGCCGCGCGGTGGCGAAGGGTGTCGGAGATGCGCCGGCGTGGGCCGGCGTGCTCGCGCGCTTCGTGGGCCCGCGCGCCCTTCGCATGGGAATCGCCCTGGCGCGTCGCACGTTGCCCGAGTCGGTGACCTTCGTCGAGCGGCATTTCGGATCGAAGACCCACGCCCAGAACGTGCTGCTCGGGCGCGAGGTCGTGACATTGGGGCGAGCTCGCGGCTTGCCCATGTCCGCCACCTCGAGCCTCGCCGATCGGTGCGCGAGCAGGAGTTGATGCTCACCATGCGACCTCACCTCATCGTCGCGATCGCAACCTCTTGCGCGCTGCATGCAGCATCGTCCCGCGCCTCGGAGCCGGTCCCCTGGAGCGAGCCGGGCGATCTGCCGGTGCCGGCCGACGCGGCGAGCGTGATCGTGTTGCAGGAAGACGTAGCGATCGAGTCGGGGCCGGCGGCAGGGGGGCGTCGCAGGGGGAGCGCGTCGGCGGGCGTGGCGCTGCCGTTCTTCGCGGTCAAGCGAGGCCCGGGGTGCAACGGTCGTTGGTTCTCGATCGGCCCGCTCGCGTGGGTCTGCCAGGACCGCCTGGCCTTCAGCACCGAGCCGCCGATCGGCGCGATCGATCCGCGCCTGCAGCAGGGGGGCGACGGGCTGCCCTACCGCTACTTCTTCGTCACGCGCGGGGGGACGTCGGGCTACGGCCAGTTGAGCGCGGTGGATCAGACGGCGCCGGATCAGGAGCTGGAGCAGGGCTTCGCGGTGGCGGTCGTGGAGCAGCGGCGGCACGACGGCGAGATGTACGGGAGATCGCATCACGGGCTGTGGATCCCGATGCGGGATCTGGTGCCGATCAAGCCGAAGACGTTCCGGGGCGAGGAGGTGAGCGAGGGGAAGCTCGACTTCGGTTGGATCGTTCGCGACGACGCGAAGGCGTTGACGAAGCCGGTGGGAGGGACGCGGACCTCGCAGCGGTTCGCGAAGTTCCAGCGGCTGCGCGTGCTCGAAGAGCAGACGGTGCGCAAGGAGCGCTACTACAAGATCGAAGGCGACGTCTGGGTGCACCAGCGTGATCTGCGCAAGCCCACCGAGGCGCCGCTGCCGTCCGAGGTGACCGCGGGGGAGCGTTGGATCGACATCGAGCTGGCGACGCAGACGGTCGTCGCCTACGAGGGAACGCGGCCGGTGTATGCGACGCTGGCATCGACGGGCAAGGGCGGGCAGGGGTCGCCGTTTGCGACGCCCAAGGGCGTGCACCGGATCTGGGTCAAGCTCGTCGGCTCCAACATGGACAACCTCGAGGACGACGAGGCGTCGAACTACTACTCGATCGAGGATGTCCCGTGGGTGCAGTACTTCTCGAAGGGGGTGGGGTTGCACGGGGCGTTCTGGCACAACGACTTCGGGCATGTGCGCAGCCACGGGTGTGTGAACCTGACGCCGATCGACGCGCAGTGGTTCTTCGGGTTCACGGGGCCGCACTTGCCGGCGGGGTGGACGGCGGTGCTGCCGACGGATCTGGAGCCCGGGACAGTGGTGAGGGTGCGGTGAGAACGGAGCTGCGGTTGCTCGTGAGCGACATCGGGTAGACTGGCGCCTGGCACATGTTCTCGATCGTCAACGCGGCACGCGACATCTCGAGGTTGCGGGAGATCTACGTGGTGCTCGTGCGCCACGGCTTCGGCGAGATCGTGTCGCGCCTTCGCGCGCAGCGACCGGCCCGTCCGCGCGATCCGGAGCGGCGCGACTCGGTGACACCGCCGTCGTCGGCGCGAGGCGATTCCCTCGTGCCGCCGGGAGAGCCGGACTTCATCCCGGCCGAGGAGCTCACGCGCGGCGAGGACGAGCGCAGTCGCATCTCGACTGCGGAGCGCATCCGGCTCGTGGCGCAGGATCTCGGCCCGAGCTTCATCAAGCTCGGACAGCTCCTGTCCACGCGCCCGGACGTCATCCCGGCCGAGATCCTGCTCGAGCTCAAGAAGCTGCAGGACGAGGTGCCGCCCGAGCCGTTCGACAAGCTTCGCCCCCAGATCGAGAAGTGCCTGGGCGGGCCCATCGAGGATGTGTTCGAGCGAGTGGACGAGCGGCCGCTGGCAGCGGCGTCGATCGGCCAGGTGCACCGCGCCTGGCTCAAGAGCGAAGGCGGATCGATTCCGGTCGCGATCAAGATCCAGCGCCCTGGCGTCGAGCCGATCGTTTTAAGGGATCTCGATCTGCTGCACCTGCTCGCGGCGCTGATCGAGCGCGCGATTCCGGAGTCGCGCATCTACTCGCCCAGGGGGTTGGTGGATCAGTTCGATCGCGCGATCAGCAGCGAGCTCGACTTCCGGGTCGAGGCCGAGAATGCGGCGCGGTTCGCGCGCGACAATGCCCACGACGCGTCGGTGGTGTTTCCGAAGGTCTACAAGCAGGCGTCGGGGAAGTACGTGCTGACGTTGGAGTTCCTCGACGGGCGCAAGGTGTACGACGCGATCGCGGCGGGGTTCGACGGGCCGATGCTGGCGCGGCGGGCGCTGGGGGTGGTGATCAAGCAGATCATGGAAGACGGCTTCTTCCATGCGGATCCGCACCCGGGGAACATCCTGATCCTGGGGACGCCGTCGGAACCGGTGTTCGCGATGCTGGATCTGGGGATGGCCGGGAGGTTGTCGCCGGAGCTCCGGGACAAGACGCTCGACCTGATGGTGGCGGCGGTGCGCCGGGACCACGTGGGCGTGGCCGACGCGATGTACGAGATCGGCGTGCCGACGCGGAAGGTCGACATGCGCGCGTACCGATCGGACGTCTCGCTGCTGGCGGACAAGTACCTCGGGCTGCCGTTGGGCGACATCAAGCTTTCGGCGCTCATCCGGGACATCATCCAGGGAGCTGCGCGCCACGGGCTGGAGGTGCCGCCGGACTTCCTGCTGGTGGCGAAGGCGCTGATGACGATCGAGGGGGTGGCGAAGGAGATCTTCCCCGAGATGGATGTGATCGAGGAGGCGCGACCGTACTTCCTCGATCTGCTGCGCAAGCGCTACTCGCCGCAGCGCATCGGGTTCGAGGTGTGGCGCGGGGTGGAGAAGCTTTCGAACGCGGCGTACGCGATGCCGGGGCAGCTCGGGGAGGTGCTCGACGATCTGCGCATGGGCCGGCTCTCGGTGCGTGCGGTGGATCCGCAGCTGCCGAAGATCGTGGATCGGCTGGGGCGACGGCTGCTGGCGGGGCTGGTGGTGGCGACGTTCGTGTTCTCTGGCACGTGGTTGATGGTCACCGACCGCTTCATGTGGCTGGGGCTTGTGCTGCTGGCGTTCGGTCTGTGCGTGCTGATGGGGCACGTGCTGCTCGACCTGCGGCGCGGGTAGCGGACACACGAAAGCCCGCGACCGCATCGTGGCGGTCGTGGGCTCGTGCCATGCGGGTCCGCGTCGAGCGCGCTCAGCCCATGCGCATGAAGACGAGCAGCAGCGAGATGGTCAGGGCGAAGAGGACGAGGGACTCGATCATCGCGAGTCCCAGGATCATGACCGTCTGCAGGCGCGCCGCTGCGCCGGGGTTGCGCGAGACGCCCTCGAGCGCGGCGGAAACCGCCTTGCCCTGCCCGATGGTGCCGCCGAGGGCACCAATGCCGATCGCGAAGCCGGCGGCCGCAGCGACCCACGCGTGCACGTCGTGCTCGTTGGTGGCAGCCGCGATTCCGGCGGCCTGCTGCGCGAGCGCAGAGGAGGAGATCAGCGTGACGACGGTGGCGACAGCGAGAGCCAGCTTGTTCTTCGACGACATCCAGACATCGCTCCTTTCCTTGCAGCTGCGTCGGGGACGCCAGCAAGAAACTCTGAATCAGGCCGGGTGCCCTCCCGGCTCGGGCTCGTGGTGCTCCTCGTGCTCCGTCGCCAGCGAGATGTAGATCGACGTGAGCAGCGTGAACACCAGCGTCTGTACCAGGATCACGATCACGCCCAGGAACATCACGGGTACCGGGAGCAGGATCGCGAACATTCCGAGGAAGATCGAGGCGAGCATGTGGTCGACCGCCATGTTGAGCATGAGACGGACGGCCAGGGTGACCGGGCGTACGCAGGTCGAGATGAGCTCGATGACGAACACCAGGATGTTCAGGGGGATGCCGATGGGGCCGAGCCAGGGGCCGGCCATGTGCTTGAGGTAGCCCAGGCCGTTGACGTAGAGCCCGTAGGCATTGAAGAGCACGAACACGACCAGCGCGCAGCCGAGCGTGATGTTCAGGCTCGAGGTCGGCGGGGCCAAGCCCGGGATCAGTCCCATGACGTTGGAGAAGAAGATGAACACCGACGAGGCGCCGATGATCGGGAAGTACTTCTTCGCGCGCTCGGGGCCCATGACGTCGCGGGCCATCTCGTAGAAGTAGCCCAGGAAAATCTCGAAGAACGTGCGCACCGTCAGCTTCGACTCGGGCGTGACCGACTCGTCGACCGCGAGCATGCGCGTCCGGGCCCTCATACCGAGCAGGAAGATCACCACGATCAGGAGCAGCGCCGTGATCGGCGGCTCCCAGGAGCGCCACGTGGGAGGTGCGGCCGTGAGGACGCCGGGGCCGAAGGACTTCGCCAGCTCTGCCCCGCCGGGCAGCATGTGAATCAGGTACGAGAGGAACGTGGTGTGCTCGGGCATGGCCTGTCCCTACTTGCTCTCCGTCGCGCGCGGAGCGAGCAGCGTTCCGAGGGTGATCCCGACGGGAAGCGCGCCGTAGCCGATGACGAAAGCCAGGGCGCTGACGAGGCGGTACTTGATCACGACCGCGAAGAGGAGGGCGAGCAGAAGGAACTTCGCGCCGCCGGCCAGCGCCCACAGGGCTCGCGTGCGTCCCTGGCCCTGCAGGAATCCGGCGCCGATCTTGTGCAGGGCCCACAGGTTGAACGCGGCAACGCTGGAGCCGAAGACGACGCCGAGCGCGATCTGCCAGCTCCACCCGATGAGCGCGCCGAGGCCGAGCAGCAGCCCGCAGATCCCGACGGATGCGAGCGTCACGGCGATCTGACCGCCCGACGCGTCGGCTTCGGCTTGCCGCCTCGGCTCGTCATCCCTGGTTGCTGCTGCCATCGTCATCCCGGCGCTCGCGATCCGTGGTTTCGTTCCCTTTGCCCTGCGCTAGTTGCTGCTCCGATCGAGCCTGGTTCTGTCGGTCTTCGCGTTCCGTTTCCTCTCGCAGACGGCGTGCAGCCTTGAACAGGATGTTGAACGCCGTCGCCACGCCCAACAGGAACCCGAGGATGGTCAGCCACCCCTTCGTTCCCAGCTTCCGATCGGCCCACCAACCTCCGAGGAGGCACAGGACGATCGCCAGAACCATGTCGAGCCCCAGCGTGGCGTAGGGCCCGATGCCCTGGAATCTCTGCATTGAATCACCCAAACCGGGCGGCGACCGGCGTAGCACGGCCGTGTTGCCGGGGCAATCTGGCGATCCGGCCGCCAACGGAGGGCGGTGCGGGCCACGCGTCCGAGGCGATACCGCTCCGCGCAACGCCTTGGACCGTCGCCCCACGCAGCGCTATGCCATCGTCCCCATGGGCAAGCCCACCGAAGCCGAACGACTCGAGAAGAAGCTCTCGCGCGAGATGGCGCGAGCCGTCGCGGGCTTCCGCATGTTGCGCGACGGCGACAAGGTGATGGTGGCGGTCTCCGGTGGCAAGGACAGCCTCGGCCTGCTCCATCTCATGCTCCGGCTCGCACGGCGAGCACCCGTCCGATTCTCCGTCGTCGCCGTGCACCTCGACCAGTGCCAGCCGGGTCACGACCCTGCGCCTCTCGTGCAGTGGTTCGAGTCTCTCGGCTGCGCGTATCACGTCGAGAAGGACGACACCTTCTCCGCGGTGCGCGCGCTCATTCCCGCGGGCGCGACCCCGTGCTCGCTCTGCGCCCGGCTCCGTCGCGCCGTGCTCTATCGCGTCGCCCGCGAGCTCGGCTGCACCCGCGTCGCCCTCGGTCACCATCGTGACGATGCGATCGTCACGCTGCTGATGAACCTCATGTACGAGGGGCAGCTCAAGTCGATGCCTGCGAAGTTGGTCTCCGACGACGGACAGAACGTCGTGATTCGACCGCTGATCTACTGCGCGGAGGCGGACCTCGGGCGGTTCGCCGAGCTGATGGGGTTCCCGATCGCGCCGTGCGGGCTGTGCGGCTCGCAGCCGGATCACAAGCGCAAGGTGACCTCTCGTTGGCTCGACGAGCTGGAGCGCTCCTGCCCCGGCGTGCGCTCGAGCATGATCGCCGCGCTGGCCAACGTCAGGCCTTCGCATCTGCTCGATCCCGGCCTCTGGAAAAAGCTCGACCTCGAGGTCGCGCGCGACGATGATCCCGAAGCGCCTGTGACGGCGCCAGAGCCATCGGTCCGCCCTTGAGCACGAACCCGACAACGCCACCGGCCGAGCAGCGCGCGGTCCTCGCCCCGGGCGTGATCGGTCGTCTCACCGAGCTCGGCCAGGTCCTCGTCCCGGGCATCTACGCGTGGGCTGTGACAGTCGTGCCCTCCACCTCCGGACGCACCGCGCCGGGCTACGCCTGGGTCCCCGCCTTCCTCGCCTTCGGCAGCCTCGTCGTCGGGTGCTTCCTGCTGCGCGATCGGCCGAGGCTCGGAAGAGCCCTGGGCATCTGGGCGTTCCTCGCGTTCGCGCTCGTGACCTGGACCCTCAATCCCGGGGTACTGCGACCCGATCGCATCGATCCGATCCGAGCGGCCTCGGGGGCGTTCGGATGGATGCTCTACGCCCTGGGCTGGGGCACACCCTGGCGGCCCGGTGTGCATCCCGAAGACGATCCGCGCGCGGAGCTGTATCCGAAGCTCGAGCCCCGCAAGGACCCGTTGCTGAGCATGCCCCTGGCTGTCGCGATCGCCACGATCGGCTCCGTGCTCGCCATGGTGCTGGCGTGGCGCGCCACGGACACAAGCCGCGCGCTGATGCTCCACGGGCTTGCCCTCGCCATCTCGGTCGCCCTCGTGTCCACCGCGTCGCGGGTGGCTCTCGCGCAGGGAAGCAAGCGCAGTTGGCCCGCACCCCGACAGCGCCTGCTCCACGCCTTTCCGTGGCTCATGGCGCTGGTCACCGTGTCGATGATGCTGCTCGCCTGGTGGCTCTCGCGCTGACCGGGAATCTTCCACAGCCCCGGGGCGCAGCTCTTCGTGGGGGGCCAGTCTGCCCGGAAGCGAACCGTCAGGATGCCGTCTCGGGTTGAACGACTCCCGCCGAGTGGACCACGCACAGCGAAGGCAACACGGATGAATGCGAATCCCTTCGACGACCGCACTGACTCCGTCTGCAGCCTGGCAGTCGACCCCACCCGCTCCGGATCGTCCGTGTGCGCCGGGCAACTGCCGACAGTCGTCGGCGCAGACCCGCTCGTTGACGTGAGCGTGAGCGTGGGCCTTCCCTCAGTCCGAAGGCCTGGAGCAGCCGTGGAAGAGCCACGGCGACAACGGGTTGGTGATCCTGGGCTTCCCCTGCAACCAGTTCGGCGGACAGTGCCCGGGCTCCAACAGCGAGATCGCGTCGTTCTGCCAGCTCAACTACGGTGTAACCTTCCCGATGATGGCGAGGATCGACGTCAATGGCCCCGATGCCCACCCGCTGTACCAATGGCTGGTGAAGGAGGCTCCAGGCCTCCTGGGCACCAAGGCCATCAAGTGGAACTTCACCAAGTTCCTGATCGGCAAGGACGGCGTGGTGCTGAGGCGCTATGCTCCCAGCGACAAGCCCGAGGCGTTGGAGGATGACATCGAGCGCGCCCTGGCGGTCTAAGCGGTTGCCCGGGAGGCTCGCGGGCCTCCCGGGGGGGCAAGGATTCGAGGGCGAGGGGCTCGCGTTTTTTTTTGCGCGCTTGACAAGCGCATACCGATCGGTATACACGATTTCACCGTGGCCCCGCTGACCGACGACAAACGCTCCGAGCTCCTCGTTTCCGCGCTGAAGCTCTTCGCGGCCTATGGCTTCGACGGCGTCGGGGTCCAGCAGATCGTCGAGGCGGCCGGCGTGACCAAGCCCACGCTCTACCACTACTTCGGCAGCAAGCAGGGCCTGCTCGAAGCACTGCTCGAGGAGCAGCTCGGGCCCCTGCACGAGGCGTTGACCCGCGCCGCCGTCTACCACCACGACCTTCCCTTGAACCTGTCGGACATCGCCCGTGGCGTCTTCGTGTTCGCCCGCTCCCGGCCAGACCTCTACAGACTCTATCTCTCCCTGTGGTTCGCTCCCGAGCAGAGCGACGCATACAAGGTCGCGGTGCGGTTCCACGAGCGGAGCTTCGCGGTGCTGGAAAAGCTCTTTCGAGAGGCCGCGCACGATCATGGCAACATGAAGGGACGCCATCGCGCCTACGCCGCGACGTTTCTCGGGATGCTCAACAACTACGTCTCCCTGGGCCTGAACAGCTACGCCGCGCTGAACGACGCCCTGGTGCACCAGTCCGTGCACCAGTTCATGCACGGCATCTTCTCCTGACGAACGCGTCCTGATTGGCAAACGCGAGCGGCGACAGTTGCGTTTGCAATATACCGAACGGTATACTGAGAGGAGGTTTCCGATGAGCCATTGGGCCGACGAAGCGGTCTTCTACCACCTGTATCCTCTTGCGACGTGCGGGGCGCCGTTCCGGAACGATCTGGCCCTGCCTCCGGTGCCGCGTCTCCAGGCGCTGATTCCGTGGCTTCGGCACGCCCGTGAGCTGGGGGCCTCTGCCCTTCTGCTCGGCCCTGTGCTCGAGTCTACGAGCCACGGGTACGACACCGTCGACTACTTCCGGGTGGACCGGCGGCTCGGCACCGACGATGACCTGCGGGGGATTGTCGAGGAGGCTCACGCCCTGGGGCTGCACGTGATTCTCGACGCGGTCCTGGGCCATGTCGGGCGCTCGTTCTGGGCTTTCGACGACGTGCGGACCCGCGGTCCCGGCTCGGCGCACTGCTCCTGGTTTCGTGGACTCGACTTCGGCAAGGAGAGCAGGTTCGGGGATCGACCGGCCTACGAGCACTGGAAGGACGCTCCGGAGTTGCCCCGGTTGAACCTTGGCTGCGCGGCCGTGCGCGAGCATCTGCTTGCCGCGGTCGATCACTGGGTGGAGCGCTATGGTTTCGACGGACTGCGGATCGACTCGGCGGACTGGCTTGAGGACGGGTTTCTGGCGGAGCTGCGGGCTCACTGCGATGGCAAGGGGCGCGATCTCTGGCTCCTGGGCGAGGTGGTCAACGGCGACTACCGGCGCTGGGCGAACCCGCACGCGCTCCACTCGGTGACCAACTACGAGGCATTCAAGGGACTCTGGTCGAGCCACGTCGATCGGAACTTCTTCGAGATCGCGTACGCGCTGTCGAGGCAGTTCGGGCCTCAGGGGATCTACCAGGGACTCCCGCTCTACAGCTTCGCCGACAACCACGACGTCAACCGGGTCGCGAGCACAGTCCGGGATCGCGCCCACCTCTTCTCATTGTATTGTCTGCTGCTCACGATGCCGGGGGTTCCCTCGCTGTACTCGGGAAGCGAGTGGGGCATCGCGGGAACGAGGACCCCCACGGACGACCGGGCGCTGCGTCCTCACCTGGATCTGGTAGCGATGCAGCGCGGTCCGGAAGGGCAGGATCTCCACAGCGCGCTCCAACGTCTGATCGCCGTGCGCCGTGCCTCGGATGCCCTGCTCCGCGGCGGATACCGGCAGCTCGCGGTGGCGCCGGAGCTGATCGCATTCCTGCGTCAGAGCAGCACCGAGACGGTCCTGGTGGTCGTGAACGCCGGACAGGAGAGCACCCTCACGCTCGCACTGCCCGACCTTCGCGAGGCGAGGCTGGTGGACCTGCTGGAGCCCCCGCAGGTCTTGGAAGCGGTTGGAGGCAGCGTACGCGTCACCGTGCCGGGAACCTGGGCACGCGTGTTGAGGGTAGAGCCGAGGGACGGAGTCCATCTGCTCGGAGCCTCGCGGTGAAGACCGTATCCGAACACGAGCAGCGCCGTTGGCATCGTGCTGAGACAGCTCGCACACCGGCCCGGAGCGAGCGCGTTTCCCCGCGCCCGTGAGAACTCACCCGCCCTGAGCCCTCGTCGCCGGCGCTGCTGACGGCCCGAAGCGCAGACACAGGTCGTCGTGGGGACCGCGCTCCGAAAGCGGCGCTGCGACACCCGTCGTCGCTACCCCCGGGGCCGCCACGAACAGACGCCCCGGGCGCGACGACACGCCGCAGTAGACCGCCTCGGCGCGCCCGACCGGCTCGTCGCTCGCCAGCTCGATGAGTCCCAGCACGAACGGCTTGTCGCCCCGCGACCCCAGACGCACCAGGAGCTCCCGTTGCCCATCGTGGAGCGGCGTCGGCAGCTCCCGGACCTCACGCAGACGCAGCGTGACCGAGTCGCCCTTCTCGAGCTTCGCGGAGAGCTGCTGTGCGGGCACTTGCACGAGGCTCCCCGCCATCTCGCACCGCCCGATCGTAAACGCCGTGTGGGAAGGACACCGGCTGGACCGCGTCCAGCTCAGTCGATCGCCCGTGGCCTCGATGGGAGCGACGAGGAATCCCGCGGGGGTCTCGAGGAGCTGCGCATCGAAGGCGAGGGGCATTCCCGGGGCGGCGTGGGAGACGTGGACGAACAGGTCCTCGCGGGCGGCATGTCCACCCGGGAGGGTGAGATCGGTGGTGACGAGAGCGCGCCCCTGGCGGGCTTCGACGCGGACGCGGCTGATGGCGACGGGTGAGGGGACATAGGCTGGGGGGGGCTTGGGCGCTGCGCGCGGCGTCGCCAGGGCGGCGCTCGAGGCGATCGCGACGATGCACGCGATCGCGAGGGGGGCGGATCGCGCGTTCACGACAGCGCCTCCGACGCCTGACGCACGAACGACGCGATGCCGGCCTTCGCCTCGTCGGCATCGAGCGTGACGCGTCGCAGGGGATCGACCTGGCGCAGCTCCTCATGAGCGCGCGGGTTGTCGAACCAGTCCTCGTCGTGTTCGCCCACGAGCCGATCGCGCCAGGCAGCGGCGTGCAGGGCGCCCGCGAGGCGCGAGGCCGCGGTGGGACGGTATCTCGGTGCGATGGCGGCCAGCTCCGCGGGCAAGGTCGCGCGCAGGGCGCGCGTTCCGTACACCTCGTGCGTCATGCGCGCGTCGTTGGAGTCGGCGCAGGCCGCGACCGCGGTCTGCACGGCGGTCAGTCGCAGGGCTATCACCTGGGACCGAAGGAACGAGCGGCACTGCGCTCGCGCTGTGACCTGACCGAGCCCGAGCCGACGTCGTCCGAAGGCCGCGGAGGTGAGCAATCCGCCGAACAGCGCACCGAAGGAGCTCTCGAGCAGGTCGAAGGGGCGCACGGCGAGGGAGAAGGACTTGCCGACGGTGCGAGCTGCGCCGCGGGCACAGGATTCGCCGAACAGGGCGAGGGCGCGCGCGAAGGACGCTCCTGCGATCGCGGGCTCGACGCTGGTCAGATCGATGGGGATGCCCTGGGTGAGCTCGGTGCCGCCGAACAGATCCTGCAGCCATCGCAGGCCGAGCTGAGCGGGCCACCCCTCGACGGCGTCGCGTGCCACGCCGAGGGCGACGGCATCCTGCCAACCCCGGGGCCGGCCGAGCACGTCGTCTGCGAGGGAATCGGTCGCCTGCAGCACGCTGTCGGCGAGCGCTCCGGGTTCGAGCCCACCGCGCAGCGGAGCTTCGAGCTTCTCGAGGGAATCGAGGCCGAGCTGCCGTGCAGCGTCGTGCCTCCTCCCGGACCAGAACAGCGCGTTCGAACTCGCGTCGTCGGCGGCTTCCGGCAACGCGTCGGCCGCGACAGCGCGCCGTGCGCCGTCGGGGTGGAGGGTCGCTTCGAGCACGAGGTCGCGGATGCTCCACGGTTGGGCGCCGAGGCTACGGACGGAGTGGTCGGGGGAGCGGCGGGCTTGCTCGGTGTCGCAGGCGTCTTCGAAGGTGACGCGCTCGATGGTGAGGGTGGCGATCCAGCGCGAGAGCGCCTCACGCTGGGGGGCTTCCTCGGGGAGACCGAGGGCGGACTGGTAGGAGGCGCGGGAGGACACGGGGCGGGTGCCCACGAACGGGTCCTGCTCCAGAGCCGCGTGCAGGTCGGTGCGGACCAGCCTCCGCCACGCATTCCAAGCCCGGACCGCCGCTTCGATTCGCGCGTCGAACTGCAGGAGATCGTGTCCGTTGATCATCGTTCGTCCATCGGGGCGCACTAGACTACCCTGCCCGCTTGTCCAAGGCGACTTGTCGGAGGCAGACTCCTCGCGCGATGCCCAGGCACCTCCCGGTTTTGCAGCCTTCGACGCGACCACAGACGGCGCCTCGCGCGCCCGGCGGAGCGGGTTGGGCTGCTGCGGGCGTCCTGGTGACGTTGCTGATCTGGGTCGTCCTCGCGCGTCTCGGGCAGGAGGCGATCCCGCGGATGCCGCTTGCGTTGAGCGCATGGACTTCGCTGATCTCGCCGATCCTGTCCTTCGTGCTGGCCGCGTTCGCGGGGGGAGCCGTGGTCGGCGCCTTCGGACCGCAAGGGGTGCTGCGCCCGGCGGTGGCCTCGGGCGCTCTGTCGGCGGCCTTCGCATGGGTCGTTGCCGTGCTCCGATTCCCCTGGGAGCAGGCGATTCCTGTGTTGATCGCGGCCGTCCTGCTTGGCGCACTCTGCTCGCTGTCGGGATGCATCGCGGCGCGGAAGCGCCCTCCGCCGGCGAAGACAGCGTGAGCGCCGCGACCGATCGCTGGGTGCGGGCTCGACGCTCGGAGTGTCGGAAGCTATGGTCAGGCGGGCCATGGGCGGAAGCATCGACGACGATTTGAAGGAGGCGATCGAGGAGCGGGAGGACGTCGCGGAGGGGAAGCTGTCCGCGCGGCCCAAGCCTCGCAGCGCGTCGCGGCCCAAGCCCAACCTGGGGTTGCTGGCGGCTCTCGCGGGGATCGCGGTGCTTGTCGGAGCGCTGTTGTTCGCGAGCTTCGACGGGGCAGCGGTCTATGCCAAGACGGTGGATCAACTCGTGGATTCGCGCGACAAGCTGGTGGGGCGAGCGGTGCGGGTGGAGGGGATGCTGGTGCACGGCTCCCTGGTCAAACGCGATCAGCCCTGCGAGTACCGGTTCAAGCTCGCGAAGAACGGGGCGACGATCGACGTGCGCTATCCGCAGTGCGTGGTGCCGGACACGTTCCGGGATCGACCCGACGCGCAGGTGGGGGTGACCGTGGAGGGGAAGCTCGTGGCGGACGGGAGCTTCGAGGCGACGCAGATCATGGCGAAGTGCCCTTCGAAGTACGAAGAGCAGGCGGGCAGCAAGGCACCGGTCGGCATGGGCGAGCCGTCGAGGTAGATTGTCGGACGATGCGCACCGCAGCGGTCATCCCCGCCTACCAGTCCCAGGAGACCATCGCCCACGTCGTGCGTTCGCTGCTGTCGCGTTGGCCGCACGATCCGGAGGCGAAGCCGGTGATCGTGATCGACGATGGTTCGACGGATGCGACGGGGAAGCGAGCGGAGTCGGCGGGGGCATTCGTGGTTTCGCACACGCGCAATCGAGGAAAGGGCGCGGCGTTGCGGACCGGCCTGCGGGTGGCGCGGGACCTGGGGTGGGACGCGATCGTGAGCGTGGACGCCGACGGGCAGCATCCCGCGGACGAGGCGTGGCGCCTGGCGGAGTTCCCATGTGATGCGCGCGCCGTGGTGCTGGGCGTGCGCAATCTGCAGTCCGCGGGGGCACCGCGGGCGAATCAGATCTCCAATCGGATCTCGAACTTCTTCCTGTCGGTGTTCACGGGGCGCGTGCTGGCCGATACGCAGTGCGGGCTGCGTCGGTACCCGGTGCGCGAGGCCATGGCGCTCGATCCGCGCGACGACGGCTACGGCTTCGAGGCCGAGGTGATCATGCTCGCGCTCAAGGCGGGGCTCCCCGTGGTCGAGGTGCCGGTGCGCGTGCTGTACGGACCCGATCGAACCTCCCACTTCCGCGTCGTCAAGGATCCGGCGCGCATCGTCGCACGCGTGCTGATCACGATGGGACGTCAGACCCCGGGGCTCATGCGAATCGCGGAGGCCGATCCGCTGGGTGATGTGCTGCGCGGAGGACGCGGCTCCGGTTCCGACGCGTCGTGAGGGCTGCAAGGCGTCTCGCCACGCGCTAGGCTGAACGTCCATGACACTCCCCCCTCGGCCTGTCCCCACCCTCTGGAGCCGGCGATCGATTGTGCTGGGGTGTGCGTCGGCAGCGATCGTGGTGGCGCGGGGCGCGAGCGCCGACGACGCTTGGCTCCGTCGGATCGCGGCGGCGCGGGCGGGGCTCAAGACGCTGCAGGCGCGCTTCGATCAGGAGCGGAGTCTGGGGTTGCTCGCTACCAAGGTGTCGAGCCGGGGGCAGCTCGAGCTGGTGCTGCCGCAGCAGCTGCGCTGGGAGCTGTCGCCTCCCGACGCGGTGACGTACTGGGTGGGACCCTCCGGGATCGCGTACCAGTCGTCCGGGAGTCAGGGGACCAGGGATCGGGATTCCGCCGGGCCGATGGGAGGCGTCCTGCAGGACCTGCTCACGGCGATCGGTGGAGACATCGCGCGCCTCGCGCCGCGCTACGACATCGAGACCATCGCTGCCGGCGATGGTGGCGTGCGCGTGGTCATCCGCCCCCGCGAGGAGGCCGGCGCCCGCGTCATGCGATCCCTGGACATCGTCCTCGACCGCGAGCTCACCTGCCCCAGGGAAGTTCGCCTCGAGGAGTCCTCGGAGGACGCGATCACCGTTCGCTTCCGCGACGTTCGCGTCAACCAGCCGATCGACGCGGCGCGGATGCGCCCCCCGCGCAGCGCACGTTGATGAGCGGGGGAGGCTTCAGCGATTGACCGAGCGTGCGCGCGGGCTCGATGGGGAATCGTCGCGCTCGGCTCGCAGGGCCTCGCGCACGACCGATGCGACCTGCGCGAGGTCGAAGGGTTTGGGAAGGAACGTGAGCGCGCCTTCTTGCAGCGCGCGACCGATGCGGTCACCGTCGGCATAACCCGAGCACAACACGACCTTCGCGTCGCCGCGCAC
>CAYMUE010000078.1:25699-28300 GCA_964393505.1 uncultured Polyangiaceae bacterium | reverse complement strand
AGGTCGGAGCCGATGTCGGCGATCTTGGTGAAGATGCCGCCGGCGATGCGCAGGGCGGCGGCGCCGAGGGACTCGCCGATGGCGAAGCCGATGAAGCAGGGGCCGGCCAGATCACGGGGCACCCACAGGAAGATGGCGAGCATGATCACCAGCTCGACGCTGATGAGGAGCATACCGATGCTCATGCCAGCCTTGAGCGGAATCGAGTAGGTGGGGAAGGGCTTGCCGCCGAGGGAGGCGTAGGCCGTGCGGCTGTTGGCGAAGGTGTTCACCCGGATGCCGAACCAGGCGACACCGTAGCTGCCCGCGATGCCGACGAGGCTGAAGGCGAGAATGACGAGGGTCTTGGAGATGGTGAACTCGGCGGCGCGCAGCACGCCGAAGTACACGAAGATGATCACGCCGATGAACGCCTCGAGGATCAGCAGGAACTTCCCCTGCTGGACCATGTACGCCTTGCAGGTCTCGTAGATCAGCTCCGAGATCTCCCGCATCGACTTGTGCACGGGCAGATTCTTGAGCTGGTTGAAGATCACCAGACCGAAGGCCATGCCCGCCAGGCACACCACCAGCCCCGCGGTCAGCATCTTGCGACCGTCGAGCGTCCCGCCCCCGAACCACTGGAACGTCGCCGTCGCGATGTCCGGCAGGACCAGGCTCGCTTCGCCTCCGTGATGAGGCTTTTCTCCGGCTTCCTGCGCCCACGCGGACGAGGCGAGCAGCAGGCTCGTCAACGTCGCCATCAGCGGGGCGAGCAGGGCCGGGCCGCACAGGACGCGGCCGACGGCGGCTCGAACACGGGATGATAGGACACTCATCGAGTCATCTCCTGGCGAAGGGCCGTACCGCGACCCCTTCGGGCTGGCCTGCAGTCGGCAAATCCTGACGGTCCATCGGGTGACCGAGCTCGCCCCCCCGGAAGCGGAGATCGGTCAGAAAGATAAGAAAACCCCGGGGATACTCGCCGGTTCATAACAGGGGGGCTGGTTGCGTGTCGATAGGAAACGGTCCTGCTTAGAGGCGCAGGCACGGTTGTGCACGGGCACCGGCGAGACCCGAACGGCCGCTCCCCCCGCGCGCGACAGGCTGCTCGCCGGTCCCGACGCCGCTTGCCGCGGGGACCTCGCCGCTGCATATCCGTCGCGCGCCGCGGGCAACGCCGCCCGCGCCCATCCCTCAGGAGGGTGCCGTGTCCGATCGCCTGGTCATGTGCAGAATGCTCAAGAAGGAGCTCCCCGGCCTCAAGCGCCCGCCGTTCAAGAACGACCTCGGCAAGCGGCTCTACGAGGAGGTTTCCCAGCAAGCGTGGGACCAGTGGCTCCAGGAGTCGGTGCGCATCATCAACACCTATCGCGTCGACTTCATGGACCCCGCCGGCCAGGAGTTCATGTTCCGGCAGATCGCGGTCTACTTCGGGTTCGAGCAGGGCGATGTGGCCGAGACCGCCTGGGTGCCGCCCGATCCCAGCAAGGCCTGACCCTGCCGTTCGACGGTTCATCGAGGACGCCGCGGCGTGCCGGCGCGCTGTCCCTCGAAGTACGCGCGCAGCACTTCCCGCCCCACCTGATTGCCCTTCTGCCACCAGCGCTCGTCGTTGGCGAGCATGACGGCGACGGCGATCTCCGGGCGATCGGTCGGCGCGAAGGAGGTGAACCATGAGTACAGACGGCGCGGGTCGCTGCGGGCGAGGGTGCCAGTCTTGGCGGCGATACGCATGCGGTTGAACGGGGGACGGCCGCGCACGTCGCGGAACACCTTCGCACATGTGCCCTCTCGCACCGTCACCTCCAGCATCCGCGTGAGCGCCCGCGCCGTCGAGGGCCGCATCGCCTGCCCCGCATCGGATGCCGAAGCGCCCGGGGTGTCGATCAGGTGCAGCACCGGACGACTGCCTCCGCGTGCGATGATCGCCATCATGTAGGCGGCCTCGAGGGGGCTCATCTTGCCGGCGCCGAACCCCGCAGCCGCCCGCACCAGCCCCTCCTCGTCGGAAGGGACCTGCACACGCCCCTTGTCGACCTCGACGTCGATGGGAATTTCCCCTCCCATTCCAAGCATCCGCGCGGTGGTCTCGAGGGCCTCGCTGTCGAGGTGGCGACGCGCAAGCCCCCCCACCACCAGGTTCCGGCTGTAGCCGAGCGCCGTGTAGAGCGTCTCGCACTTCACGCCGACCCCGGCGCCGTTGGGACGCAGGTCCGCGACGCGTGCGGTGCGCTCGCCGCCGACGTAGCACTGACGCGCCTCGAGCGGGACGTGCGCGCGCTCGACCAGGGCCGTTGCGGTCACGACCTTGAAGAGGCTCGCCGGCGGTGCGTAGGCCTGGGAGGCCATGTCCCGTCCCGCAGGGTCCACGCTCGCCCAGGCCAGGATGCGACCGGTGGGCACGTGGATGACGACCGCGCCGGCCTCGCGCGCATGCGACCCTTGGAGCAGCGACGAGACACGTCGCTGCAGGTTCGGGTCGATGGTGAGCTTGACGGTACCGCGGTCGGAGGGGGCGGTGACCTCGGAGGCGGCGACCCGGGCGCGACGCATGCCGACCACAGGCCTTGCGGCCGCGGACTGGGACGACAGAGCGAGGAGCGCCGCCAGGGCCGCGGC
>CAYMUE010000078.1:14162-25599 GCA_964393505.1 uncultured Polyangiaceae bacterium | reverse complement strand
TCGGGCAGCAGGAGCTCTTCCTTGCGGGTGGCGGAGCGGTTGATGTCGAGGCAGGGGAAGATGCGCTTCTCCATCAGCTTGCGGTCGAGGTGGATCTCGCTGTTGCCGGTGCCCTTGAACTCCTCGAAGATGACCTCGTCCATGCGCGATCCGGTATCGACCAGCGCGGTGCTGATGATGGTGAGGGAGCCGCCCTCCTCGAGGTTGCGCGCGGCGCCGAAGAAGCGCTTCGGCTTGTGCAGGGCGTTGGAGTCCACGCCGCCGGAGAGGATCTTGCCGCTCGGGGGCACGACGGTGTTGTAGGCGCGGGCGAGGCGCGTGATCGAGTCGAGCATGATCACGACGTCCTTCTTGTGCTCGACGAGGCGCTTGGCCTTTTCGATCACCATCTCGGCGACCTGAACGTGGCGGGTGGCGGGCTCGTCGAAGGTCGAGCTGATGACCTCGGCCTTGACCGTGCGCTGCATGTCCGTGACTTCTTCCGGACGCTCGTCGATGAGCAGGACGATGAGCACGGTGTCGGGGTGATTCGCGGAGATCGCGTTGGCGAGGTTCTGCAGGAGCATGGTCTTGCCGGCGCGGGGCGGCGAGACGATGAGGCAGCGCTGACCCTTGCCCACGGGCACGAGCAGGTCGACGATCCGATCCGAGTAGTTCTTGTGGTCGTCTTCACGCTCGAGGTTGAACTTCTCGGTGGGGTACAGGGGCGTGAGGTTGTCGAAGAGGATCTTGTCGCGCGCGACTTCGGGTGCCTCGCCGTTGATCTTTTCGACCTTGAGAAGAGCGAAGTAGCGCTCGTTCTCCTTGGGGGGACGGATGCCGCCCGTGACGGTGTCGCCGGTGCGCAGGCCGAAGCGGCGGATCTGCGAGGGGGACACGTAGACGTCGTCGGGACCGGGCAGGTAGTTGTAGTCGGGAGCGCGGAGAAAGCCGAAGCCGTCGGGCAGGCACTCGAGCACGCCTTCCCCGAAGATGTTGCCGTTCTTGTTCGCCTGCGCCTGCAGGATCGCGAAGATCAGGTCCTGCTTCTTCAGCCCCGCCGCGCCCTCGATGTTGAGGTCCTTGGCAAGCTGCACCAGTTCCGGCATCGGCTTCTGCTTCAACTCTCGAAGATGCATGGGTCTCGCGTCCTCCACGGGCTTCCCGCGCGGTCCTTCCGCCGGGGTGGAATGGCTGGGGTTGGATGGGAATCGAACGGTGTGGTGTCGGTGACTTCCTGCCCGGCTCGGCACCGGAGTCGCGTGGGATCAGCGACCGCCTGTGCCTGGTTCCTGTGCCGGTACTGCTCGTCGGATCGTGTCTGGAGTGTCGTTCCCGGGTGGGAAAGCTCCCTTCGTATTCAACAAGCGCGGCGGCTTGTCAATGCGGATCCCGCATCGGCCCTTCGGTGACCCGCCACGATCGCACCGACGATCTCCCCGAAACCCGCAGAACTCCCGCGCCACTCGCCGATTCGCGTCGCATCCGAGCACCTCAGGCATCCGGCGAGGAGGACGTCGTCGCGGGTTCGGAATGCACGGGCGAGGACTCCGGCGACGGCAGCTCGGGCAGATCGTCGGGACAGGGGGGCGCCAACGGCTCGCGCGACTCGGCGCGCTCGACGCTTGCGGCCGGCTTGGGAGCCCGGGCGAGCTTGCCGGGGACGTAGGCGATCAGTCGCTCGCCCGCCTCGAGCTTCGCGGAGCGCGAGCGACGGTTGATCCGCTCGAGCATCCCGACGCTCATGCCGGTGCGCGACGCGAGCTGCTGCCAGGTCTCGTTGGGCCGCACGACCACGGTGGTGCGCACGCGATCCTTCTGCGCCTCGTGGTGCTCGAAGAACCGATCGGTCCCCACCACCAGCACGGTCACGGCGTCGTCCCCCCGCGCCGGCAACCCGGTCACGTCGCGCGTGACCGGCACCATCAGCATCAACGCCATCCCCTCCTGCAACCGCGCATCGGGATCGAGCAGGTTCCAACGGCGCAGATCGTCGAGCGTCACGCCGAATCCGTCCGCCACCGCGGTCAGCGTGTCCCCCGCGAGCACGCGGTAGAACAGCCGCCGGTACCCCGGCGGCGGCTGCAGATCCGCGGCGACCATCACCACCGCCTTGTCCGCGGCGCGATCCCCCTTCGGCATCTTCGGCAACAGCAGCACGGTCCCGGCCTGCGGGACATCGTCGGGATCGAGCGCGTTGAGCGAGACGACCTCGCGCACGTCCACGCCGTGCGCGCGGGCGATCTCGGGCAAGCTGTCCCCGGCGCGCACCGTGTAGCGCTGCACGGCGGGGTCCTGGGCGCGGACGCGCACGACGTTGCGGGCGTAGCGTTCGGCGCCGCCGATGGGAACGCGGACGGGCCACAGGGGAGACCCCGAACCAGCGCGCGGCTGCGGCGGCGTACGCGACAGCAGCAGTTGGGGGTTCAGCTCTTCGACAGGGCCGAGATCGACTCCCGCCGCCGATGCCACCGTGGACAGGGAGACCCCGGCCGGGACCTCGACGGTTTCGAAAGCGAGCGGCTGATCGCGCACCACTCCCTCGATCCCGAAGACCGCGGGGTTGCGCGCGATCACGGCGAGCGAGGTGATCTTCGGCACGTACAGCGTGGTCTCCCAGGGCAGCCCCGCCTCGAACCGGCTCAGCTCCCAGAAGTCGTTCGTGTTGTACTTGCGCACCGCGCTCAGCAGCCCGCCGAACCCCATGTTGTACGCCGCGAGCGCCAGCTCCCACGTGCCGAATCGCTGGTGCAGATCCGACAGGAACTTCGCCGCCGCGTCCGTCGATCGCTCCGGATCGAGCCGCTCGTCGATCCATCGGTCGACCACCAGCCCGTACAGCCGCGCGGTCGACGGCATGAACTGCCACAAGCCTGCGGCGCCCGCAGGCGAATAGGCGTGGGGGTTGAAAGCGCTCTCTGCCAACGACACCCAGATCAAGTCCTCGGGCATGCCGTTGGCTCGGAGGGTCTTGCGGATGAGCGCGTCGTAGGTGCCGCTTCGCCTGAACCACGACGCGGCCAATGCGCGGCCGCGGGGATCGTTGCGGTAGTAGGACAGATAGCGCACGACCCGCGTGTTCCAACGCACCGGCAGATCGGATTGCGCCAGCGAGGCCAGCCACTCCGCTTCGGCGCTCGTCGCCTCGACCGGACGCGTCGAGACCTCTGGAGGCGGAGGCAGGCCGTTGGCGTGGACCATCGGACGATCCCGGTCCTGCGCAGGCACGGGGACCGCGTCTGCGGAGCGCAGCGAGGGGGCAGCGAGCAGGGCTCCAAACAGCTCCCTGTCCGCATCGCGCAACGAGCGCACCTCGGGGGAATCAGGTGCGCCGCGATCGCCAGGGGCCGGGGTTCCCGCGACGGCGCGTCGGGCCGCGGGATCGGGCTCCTTGGGAGGCCCGGGAGCCCGGGGTTTCTTGGCGAGCGTCGCCTGCTTCGAGGGGGGCTTGGCCGCGCCCTTGCCCGCCACCTTCGCAGGCTTCGCGGGCTTCGCCGAAGGCTTCGGCTTCGCAGCGGCGGGAGCCTTGGCCGATGGCTGCGTCGCAGGCGCCTTGTCCGCGGGTTGAGCCGCCGGGGTCGGTGTCGCCGCAGGGGCGGCCAGAGGGGGCGGGGCAGGGGCTGCCGAGGCTTGCTGCGCCGATGCGATGCCGGACCACAGCACCGAGGTCAGCAGCAGGACCGGGGATGTGAGGAGCCAGCGTCGCATGTCCGCTCCACGGTTTCTCACGCGGGGAGGAGCCGGTCAACTTGTCGACGGAAGATCCCAGCGTTCCCAGAATCCCGCGTTCGAGCGCTGACGCGGTTGGGTGATCCCCACGCGGAGGCGCGTTCACGAGGTCGCCGGTTCGTGGATGGCAGCCTCAAGGGCGCCAAGAGAGTGTTCAGGCCGGCGCGTCCTTCGCGACCAGGAAGGCGACGTCGCCGTCGATCAGCGGCATCGCCGGATCGGGGTGCAGGATCGTTTCGCCAGCGCGTTCGAGCGCGATCACGGTGTGGCGTCGGTCGAGGTTGGCCAGCACGTACTCGCGGTAGGGCTTGCCGAGGAAGGAGGCCTCCACGGGGACGCGGTAGATCTCGGAGCCGACGTCGCTGGTGAGCAAATGCATGATGAGGGCGGGGACGCCGACGTCTTGCACGCCTCGGACGAGGAGTCCTGCGGTGAAGGAGACGGCGTCGATGATGGCGTCACAGCCGGCGTTGCGCAGGTGCTCGCGGTTGTCCGCGGCGACCAACTCCGCGCTGATTCGCACCGAGGGGTTGACCCTGCGCAGCGCTGCGACCACCAACGCCGTCTCGTGATCGGAGCGGGCGTCGTGCTCGTCGTTCGCGAGGATGATCGCCGCAGCCGCACCCGAAGCGGCGGCGCGCTCGAGGGTTTCGGCCAGCGAGGGGAGTCCGCGGACGAACCGGATTTCGTCGTCGGTGACCGGGGTTTCCGGGAGCTGGGCGACGACGACGACCCGCGTGTCCTTGTAGCGGGGGTCGGCCTTGAACTCGGCGATGGTCCAACGCCCCTTGTCGTTCCAGCCGAGCACGAGCAGGTGGTTGCGGAGCTTCACTGGCCTCAATCCTCGCTTGCCCTGGTCGCGGATGTCCAAGAGCATCGTCGCGACGGTTCCTCCGAAAGTGCCGAGCACGCCGACTCCGAGCGCCATGGTGAGCGCAGCCACCAGTCGCCCGCCACCGGTGGAAGGGTAGATATCGCCGTATCCGACGGTGGAGAGCGTCGTGATGCTCCACCACAGGGCGTCATCGACGCTCTTGATGTTGTTGTTGGCGCCGCGTTCGAAGACGGTGAAGGCGAAGGCGGCGAAACCCCACCAGACGACGGCGGTGACGCCGAGGTAGCCGAGGGCGCGGGCTGCGGGGGGCCATTCGAAGGCGCGTGCGGAGCGGTTCAGCAGGACGAAGACGCGCATGATGCGAAGCAGCCGCATCATGCGTACGACTCGCACGGCGCGCAGCGGACCGAGGAAGGGGATCGCGCCGATGAGATCGAACCAGTTGCGTCGCAGGAAGATCCAGGGGTTCGACGCGACGCGCATGCGCCACGCGAAGTCGGTCAGGAACAGGCCGCACAGGGCCAGATCGATCCACTGCAGCCACAGAGAGAGCACGGACTCTGGGGCGAGGCCGAAGTCGAGGATGAGGATCCCGATGGTGAGGACGGTGCCGACGATGACGATGCGGTCCCACCACCGGGGCAGGAGCCGCTCGGCGTAGAAGATCCCCAGGCGCCTTTCCTGATGGGTCTGCGTCTCGATCGCCATGGAGAATCCCCGGGGCCCGACACGAACGAGGGCCCCCTATATGGCCTGTGCGAATCGGGCGTCAAGAACGCTCATCGGATCGCATCGGTTCGCTCAACGACACGCCTCTATTCGATGACCGAGTCCGTCACCACGATGGGCGTGTCCGCGTGGTTCGATATCTGGGGCCACGTCGGATACCAGGAGCCGCCGACATTGTCCTTGATCACGCAGCGGTCGATACGGATGTCGCCCGTGTGGTTGTTGCTCACGAAGAAGACGGCGCTGCCGTGCGCGTTGACCTCGTTGTGCTCGATCCGCGTGCCGCACAGCGACAGCGTCATCCTGTCGCCGTCGTTGTAGATCGCCCCCCCGCTTCCACCCCCAGGGGTCCCCTCCTTCGCCGGATTGGCGCCGTTGCCCACTGCCCGGTTGTGCGAGAACAGGCTGTTGATGATGGTCCACGACACGCCGATGCTGCTGATGCCTCCGCCGTTCGAGCACGCACCGCCGTAGCCGTCCTTGCCGCCGAACGTGCTGTTGACCACGTACACCGGCCGGTCCTCGTGCTGATCGAACACGCGGATCCCCGCGCCTCCCACGTCCGGCCCAACGTCGGCACACACGTTGTGGAAGAACCGCGAGTTGATCACCTTGAGCCGCCCGCCCCGCACCCAGATCGCCCCGCCACCGTCGTTCTCGGTCTCGGCCTTGGAGCTGGCGTCCACGAACGTCAGATTCTGGATCGTGAGCCGCGGATGGTCCTGATCGTTGCAGTGGTCCGTGGTCCACACCTGGTTCTTGTCGCACGTGTTCATGTACAGGATCCGGTGATTCCCTGCGCCGCTCAACGTCACCAGCCCCTTGCCGTCGATCACGATCTCCGGCCCCGTGTCGTTCACCACCTTCGCCGTCCGCTCCAGCGTGATCGTCACCGGATCCGGCCCGCAATCGAACGTGATCACCCCACCCTTCGCTACCGCTTCGACGAACGCGTCGCTCGTGCAGCTCGCCGGCGTCCCTGCGCCCACCACGGTCCGCGGACTCGACACGTCCGCGAGCCCCGCCTCGGCAGGAACCGCGCACGTCGCCTCCGCGTTCGGATTGCCCGCCGGCGGACCGTCGCTCGGGTTCGTCAACGGGTTGGGCACCTCCACGCCTTTCACCGCCGCGGGGTCTTCGTCGGAACACCCGGACGAAGTGCATCCGAAGGCCAACAGACCGGTCACCGCCAGGGCCACATGAACACGAGAGCACAGGGGTCTCATCGGGGATCCTCCGGGGAGGCGTTCAGCATAGACGAGCGCCGCGTGCGCGACGAGTCGCGCCGGACGAGAGGGTCCATCGAAGGCCTGGCGCTGGGCCACGTTGTGTCAGGTGTCGCAGCGGGACCAGATGCAGAACGGCGGGATTTCCATCGCAACGCGCGTGGCCCGCAGGATGCAGAAGGGGGCCGGCGAACAGGAGAACCCCGATGAGAACCCTCGCGCTGATCCTCGCCTCCCTCACCATCGCAGCCTGCACGGGCAGTGTCGACGAACCCGCCTCGAGCCAGGGTGGCGCGGCCGGCTCTGCCGGAAGCGCAGCGGGTAGCGGCGGCGCCGCCGGAGGCACCTGTCCGAAGCCGAGCTTCTCCACCGACTGCAACGAGGTCGCCAGCTTCCAGTGCGGGTTCGCGGCATCGTGCGAAGGCAAAGTCGCCAAGGCGACCTGGCACCACCACTACTCGTGCAACGGCCAGGAGCTGATCGAGAACTTCTCGTGCACGGCTCCGTGTGCCGCCGCGTGCAACTCCGAATACTCGAACTGGCCCCAGAGCGGAGCCGACTTCATGAAGGGGATCTGCGGCGGCGGAACCGCGGGCGCCGCGGGTGCGGGCGCCGCGGGTGCGGGCGGAGCCGGTGGCGCTGCGGGTGCTGCAGGCGCGGGCGGCATCGCAGGAGCAGGTGGCGCGGGAGGGACCTGCACGATCCCGTCGTTCTCCACCGACTGCTCCAAGGTAACCGAGTTCCAGTGCGGGTTCTCGCCGACGTGCGACGGCAAGACGGCGAAGGTCGAGTGGCACCACCACGTGATGTGCAACGGCCAGGAGGAGATCGTTCCCTACAGTTGCACCTACGAATGCGCGGTGGATTGTGACGAGGCTTGGTCGGGCTGGCCGAACAACGGCGCGACATTCGTGGCGGAGATCTGCGCAGCGGGAGCCGGAGGCTCCGCAGGCGACGCGGGCAACTGCGCGCCGGAGCATGCGGCGTGCGCGTCGGACGCGGAGTGCTGTCCGCTGTGGACCGGGACCGGCGGCGCGGCGGGTGGGCAGCAGACCGGAACGACCTGCGCACCGGCCACCCCGGGAGGCACGTGTGAGCACTGCTCGAACCTGGGGGAGCTGTGCGACAGCTATCACGCCTGCTGCCCGGGATTCGGCTGTGTCGGCGACACGTGCAAGGCGAACTGAGTTCGGACCGAACCGTCTCGTGAGTGACGCGTGCGGCGTGGCTCGCACGAGAGACGGTCGGGCGAGCCCGTGAGGTGTCGCTCCAGTTCCCTCGCTTTGAGCCCTGACCCCCGTGCCGCACACTTCCTCGTCTGCGCGGGAATCTGCTAACCTCTTTCTCCGTGTGCCGATCGATCGCTCTCCACCGCAACGGGCGGCGCCTCGCATCCCCACTGGTCGTGCTCTGCCTGTGGGCGGCAGCGCCCCTGGCCTGCGGGGGTGACGAGTTCGCCAACGCTCCGGAGTGCCAGCCCGGCTACAAGGTCTGCGGCGGCAAGTGCGTCTACGCCAGCGCATCGTACGGGTGCAGCGCGTCTGCGTGCGATCCCTGCCCCGCGCCCGACCCCGCGCTCAAGCACACGATCGCGTCATGTGACACGAACGGTCAGTGCACCACGACCTGCGAGACCGGATTCGGCCTCTGCGGAAACGATGTTGCCGTCGGCTGCGACACCAATCTGCAGGACAACGCCCACAACTGCGGCTGGTGCAAGCACGACTGCGACGGTGCCCTGTGCGACAAGGGGATCTGCGCGCCGATCGTGGTGGCGTCGGGACTGAAGAACCCTTCGGCCCTCACGTTCGAGGGCTCGCACCTGTACTGGGTGAACGCGGACGACGACGGCGCGGTGATGCGTGCGCCGGTCGATGGGGGGCCAGCGGAGGTGCTCGCCTCGGGGGAGAAGCAGCCCTTCAGCGCCGCGCTCAGCCAGGAGAGCGTGTTCTTCTCGGCGCAGACCAACGGTGGCGAGGTTCGCTCGGTGCCGCTGTCGGGAGGCGCGTCGGTCACCGTGGCGACCGACGCGCAGCAGCCGCAGGGGATCGCGCGGATCGGGCAGAACCTGTACTGGGCGAGCAAGGCGCGGGGCGAGATCCTGTCGGTGTCGATCGCGGCAGCCGGAGAGACTCCCAAACCGATCAAGTCGGGTCTCGTGGAGCCGACCCATGTGACGGCGTCATCGAACGGGTGGCTGGTCTACTCGGCGGTGGGAGCGTCCGAGGTGTACTGCCATCGCAGCGGCGAGAACCTGCGGATCATCACGGGGCTGGTGCCCGGGGCGCTGGCGACGCTCGGCGACGAGGTGTACATGGCGCGCGCAGAGGCTCGCGGTGTGTACCACAAGAGCTGCGAAGCCAACCTCTCGGACTCGCCCAAGTACGTTCCCGGAAGCCAGGGAGCCGTCGCGATCGCGCTCGACCAAGGGTCCCTGTACTTCACCTCGGCCCAAGGCGTGATGCAGGTCCCCCTCGACGGCGGCGACACCCCGGTCCTGCACAAGTACTCCACGATCACGACCGCGACGTCGATCGCCGTGGGCAAGGGTTGGGTCTTCGTTGCCGATCCGGCAACGGGGACGATCCTTCGGGTCGCGAAGTAATCTCCTGCCCTGGGCTGCGCGACCGCGGCAGGGCGGAAGCGGGGCTCCGTAGCCCTGGACTTCACTCCGGGACGGGAACCATGCTCATCCAGTTGAGCATCGTGTACTGATCGAACTTGCCCACTTCCAGCGTCACGTTACCATCGGCAACGTCAACCTCCACGGACCTCACCTCGTAGGGCTCGTCGGGCGTGGTCGCCTCCGAGTCGAACAGGGTCTTGCCTTCCACGACGACCTTGTGCTCGCTGTAGGTCTTGGCGTACCAGCCCACGGACACGGTGACCTCGTAGCGGCCGTTGACGATGTCCCAGGTGAAGGTGTCAGTGCGGCCGTAGTCGTTGTACACGATGCTCTTCTGCAGCTCGCTCACGGGCGCATCGGCGAGGTACTGGTACTTCATGATGTCGGGCTTGCCGATGAAGGGGCCGGACCAGCCGAAGCCCTTGTCCGCGTCGTAGGCGTCCCAGCCGATCTTGAGCCACTCGTGGCCGTCGACCACGAGCGGTGACTGCTTGGGCTCGCCCGACGGATCCTGGAAGTTGACGTACCAGGCCTTGCGCTCGTGCGCGCCTGCCGGCTCGGAGTCGATCACAGGGCAGCCGTCGACCTTCCCTTCGAGCATCGCACCGAGCTGGTTTCGAAGATGCTGCAGCGCGCTGGCGTCGCGCGTGTACGAGGTGACCGAGGACACCGCGCTGCTCACGGTCTCATCGCACTTCGAAGCTTCGGAGGGAACCTTCGGCACCGAGCCCGCAGCCGCGAGGCGCATGTACTCCCAGTCCTCGGCGCCCTCACGCAGCAGCTCCCAGCGGATGCTGGTGACGAGCTTGCCGTCGATCGGCGGGTAGAGCAGGAAGCCGTCGCCGTTCTGGTTCGTCCCCTGGGGTCTCGGATTGGCGTACGGGTCGGAGCCCCAACCGGTGACCGAGTAGTAGGCGAAGCCGCGGACGCGGTACTTCCACGCGGCCCAGAAGGCGATCCGACTCTCGATGCCGGGGTGATCGATGGTGATCGGATTGAAGTGCGGCGGCAGGTCGCCGTACAGGAAGTACCACCACACGGTCTCCCCCTCGGCCTGTCGCTGCGCCGCATAGGCCGGCTGAAAGTGGGAGAGGTCGGCCCACCACAGATCGTAGGAGTGCCCCTGGGCGGACGGGTGCTCTGCGATCTGGGGCTTGGGCTCCTCGCTGATGGCGATCTTCAGGTGCGGGGCGGCGGTCTTGGCCAGGTTCGCGAGATACGCCGCGACGTCGTAGTCGGCCTGATCCTGCGGCTCGTTCTGCACGTAGTAGTAGCCCTCGTCCTGCCAGCCGCGTGCGACGAGGTACGCGTCGATGGCTCCGAGCAGCTTGCTCCAGGCGGCGTTGTACGCGGCGGTACCGTAGTGATCGGGCCCGCGATCGATTCCGCAAAACGTCTGCGGGCGCGGGGTGCTGTTGTTCACGAACTGCATGATCTCGAACGACGGGAACCCCACGCCGTTCCACCCCGTGCCGTCGATGTACTTGGGACCGAGCTGCGAGAAGTCGTAGGCGTTGTCTTCCTGCTGGAACGTTCCCGATGCGCAGTCGTACTCGATGCCTCCGTTGTAGTTGAGCCCGGCAGGCCAAGCGACACCCGACGGCACCAGCCGGTGCTCGAAGAAGAAGTCCTTGAGCTGCTGGACCTTGTCGAGGCTCTCCGAACCACCAAGCGCCTGGAAGCTCGTGTTCCAGTTGCCGTCGAAGCCGAGCTGCTGCGGCAGCGCGAAGTCGAAGACGTGGAGCTTCACCGGTATCTGCTGCGATGCTGCGCCGATCGTCAGCGTGAGCGTGGAGGTGTAGTCCCCCGGCTTGGCGTCGGAAGGCACGTGCACGGTGATCCAGAACGGCTGGTTCTCGCCTGCAGGAAGCGCCTCGGCCGCGCCGAACGCGGTGGGCTCGAGGGGATCGGGGACACGCGCGCTGGGGATCGAAGAGGCGTCGGACGGCTCGGAGATCGTCACGTAGCCGACTCTTCGGATCTCGATTCGATCGAGGGTGCCCGGTCCCGTGAAGGGACTCATGGTGATCGTGGCCGAAGCGGCGGAGTCTGCGCGCGCGACGAGCTGGAAGGGTTCGAACTCGTTGAGGGCCGAAGCGATGGAGATGGCATCGCCCGACGGTGAGGGCGGGACGGCTTCGCGCAGGACCTTGTCCATGGTGGTCGTGGTCCAAATCGTTGCGCCCGAGGGCGACGGGAGGCGGAAGGTCAGGTCGCCCTTGGGCGTGCAGTTGGTGCACACGGGGCCATCGCCTGCGCTGCCCGCGTTGCCCGCAGCTCCCGCGTTGCCCGCGGCTCCCGCGTTGCCCGCGG
>CAYMUE010000078.1:10164-14062 GCA_964393505.1 uncultured Polyangiaceae bacterium | reverse complement strand
GCTCCCGCGTTGCCCGCGGCTCCCGCGTTGCCCGCGGGTGCGGAGGTGTCATCGGAGCACGCAACCGCGGCCGCCGATGCGATGATCAGCGCCGCAGCCCCAAGCCTCCAGCTCGCCCTCATGGGCGTCATGGTACAGCGAACGTGCGGGGAAGGGAGGATAGCCGGGTTCGACGCTCTGCAAGTCGGCCTTGCAGCGAACGGTCGATGGATCGGGGGAGACCGCGTCTCGCTACTTCTTGGTGACGTGGGCGCGGACTTCGTCGAGCCTGCCCGCGGAGCCGAGCTTCTCGTTCTTGTGGGCGATGAACTTGGCGTACTCGGCCATGAAGATCTTGCCTGGGTCGCGCAGGTCGAACTTGGCGGGCTGATCTCGGAAGAACTCGCGGTGCACGCGGGTCCAGACGAGGCGGCCGTCGGTGTCGATGTTGACCTTGGTCACGCCGAGCTCCGAGGCGCGCTTGAACTGGTTCTCGTCGACGCCCTTGGATCCCTTGATGGCGCCGCCGGCGGCGTTGATGCGCTCGACCTCTTCCTGGGGGACGGAGCTGGAGCCGTGCATGACGAGGGGGAACTTGGGGAGGAGCTTCTGGATCTCGGCGAGGACGTCGAAGCGCAGGGCCTGGTTGCCGCTGAACTTGTAGGCACCGTGGCTGGTGCCGATGGCGCAGGCGAGGGAGTCGCAGCCGCTGTCCTTGACGAACCGCTGTGCCTCGGCGGGGTTGGTGAGGTTGGCATTGCCCTCCTCGACCTTGATGTCCTCCTCGACGCCGCCGAGCTGACCGATTTCGGCTTCGACGCTGATGCCCTTCTTGTGGGCGGCTTCGACGACGCGGCGGGTGATCGCGACATTCTGGGCGTAGGGCTCGTGGGAGGCGTCGATCATGACGGAGCTGTAGATGCCGCTGGCGATGCAATCCATCGCGGTCTTCTCGTCGCCGTGGTCGAGGTGCACGGCGTAGATCGCCTCGGGGAAGACGTCTTCGGCGGCGCGGATGATCGCCTCGAGCATGCGCTTCTCGGTGTAGGACCGGGCGCCCTTGGAGAGCTGGATGATGAAGGGAGCCTTGGAGTCCACGCAACCGCGGAACAGACCCATGGCCTGCTCCAGGTTGTTGATGTTGTACGCGCCGACCGCGAAACGTCCGTAGGCGACCTCGAACAGGGACTTGGTGGTGACGATCATGGCTTTCCTTCCCAGGTGCAGGCCCGGACGGGAGCGTCCGGCCAAAGGGGGGGCGCACGCCCCCTCGCGGCGCGATTCATACCACCGAACGGCCCCGGGGACCGAGCCCTGACATGCGTTCACGCTTTCGTGCGCGGACGGCGCGACGCCGGGGGCGCGCTCGGGATCGAACGCCCCGTCTCGTCCTGCCGGTCCGCCTGGCTCGAGAAGCCCGACGCCAGCAGATCCTCGGCGGTCATGCGCCTGCCCCGGGACACGAGCGCGGCTCGCAGCATGACGTCGCGGAACTCCAGCTCGTTGGCCGTCCACTCGTGCTCCAGCAGCATCGCCAACGCACGATCGTCGATCCCCTGCGGGCCGCCCTTGAGGCTCGCGCCGAGCCTCGCGAGCCGGTCGAGCGCCATGGCCCGCAAGTCCTCGCCCCGCGCGGACAGTGCCGGGATCGCCACGGCGCGATCCCCGAGCCAGTCGGCGAGGGCGGTGCACACGCGCCCCGACGCCACCAGCACGTCGATCGTGGCGTCCACCGAAACGGCGAGTGCGACATCCAACGGCGTGGCGGCGCCGGAGGGCGACACGCGCTCGGCGAGGGAGGCGGCGATGAACTCCTGGACCGGACGGGGCAGCGCCTGCAGGTCACGCACGAGCAGCGTTCCTCCCCCGGCGAGGACCAGGGGAGAGAGCTGGGGATCGCGCCATCGCGACAGGTCGTGCTCGAATGGTTCGTCACCCGACACGATCATCATCACGCGTTCCGCGCGCGGGCTTGCCAGGTGGGCCTGGGCTGCCCAGGGTGAGGGGTCGACGCCCGGCGGGGTCAGCAGGGTGACCGGGATGCCGAGGGAGCCGAAGCGTCGGCACTGGTCCAGCGCCATCTGGGCGGCGGGGCTGTATACGTGGGCCTGGGCAGTCTGGGCCAGGCGTTCGACGATGGCCCTGTGGCGCACACCCTCGCTGGCAACCCTGTGCTTGAGGCGGTCGATCTCGTCGCCTCGGCGGTCAGCGAGCTTCCGCAGGTCCATCTCGCGGGCGCGGGAGCGCGCGAGGGCGGAGGAGACGCCGAAGACGGCGCCGATTCGATCGGCCAGCACACGCAGGGCCTGCACCTCCTCGAGCGTCATCGGCGCCTTGCGGCTCGCGCGCGGGACACCGACGAGCCCGACCGGGCCGTCCTCGTCGCGCACGAGGGTGACGGCCAGCAGCCCCCTGCCCATCATCCAGGCGAGCAGCGGGCGCAGGTCGGCCCTTCGCACCTGCAGGCTGTCGAGAACCTCGGTGCGCACCGTGCGCTCCGGCTCGCCGTCGGCGATCTCGTACAGGTGCTCCGGCGCCTCTCCCGCAGTCGTATGCACGTATCCCGCGAGATCGATGGTGAGCACCTCCGGAGGCGACGCGCGGAACAGCACGGGAGACGCGCTCTCGCCGGGGAGAACCGCGCGCACCGTCGCCAGCGCGTCGCGGATCGCAGCGTCCGGATCCGGGTTCAGGGCCGCTTCGTTCGCCCGGTTGATCGCGTCGAGCCAGCGGGATCGAGCCGGTCCCAGGGGAGCGGCCAGGGCGCGCGCCAGCAACCCGACGATCACCGATGCGGCGGCGACCAGCAGCATGCCGAGCCCCGTGGCGCCGCGGATGCGCGAGCTTGCGGCAAGCCCCGCGAGCACGACGGGAGCGCCGAGCAGCACGACCGCCAGCACCGTGCGCATCGTCCTCGCGACCCCGGTCGGCTCGCGCGACACGCAGGAGAAGAGCACGGCGCCGGAGGACATCAACGCGGCCGCCGTCATCACTCGATCCGCGGGAGCCACGCGCAGCAACGCGCTCGGGATCGCGAGGGCGAGCACGACGAGGGCGAGGGCCAGGGCCGCGGAGGCACGATCCCCCACGCCCAGCTCGAGCCTGCGCAGGGTCCTCACGCGCGCCGACGCCGCCACGATCAACCCCACCGCGCCCGCCGCCGCCACCGTCGTCGCGTAGTCGATCGCAAGCGGATCGAGCAGCGTCGTTCGGTCGGGAGCGAACCACCTCGAAGCGGGGACGGTCACCGCGACGCCCCACAGCAGGCCGCCGAGCACGACGGCGTCGGTGCGGCGCGTGGCGGCGGGAGGCTGCAGCAGGCCAGACGTGGGGCTGATGCGCGCGAGGGCGACGAGGGCGGAGATCGAGGCGAGGGCGGTGCCGATGTTGGAGGCGGTGTCGAGCAGGGGGCGATCGGGGGGACCGGTCCAGGCGGCAACGACGAGGGCAGCACCTGCTGCGGCGACGCGTGCGGCCTTGCGCACGGCGGGATCGATCGGGTCGATTCCGCGCGACGGAGGGGAGCTGCGCACCCAGGCGAGCCACAGCAGCGCGGGGCAGACCAGGAGCACGATCCACGCCGAGTCCGCATGTCCCTCCTCGCGCAACGCGGCGAAGGCCACGTAGCCATACGCAGCAAGGGCCGTCAGAAGGGAGCGCGTTCGCCAAGTCTGCACCGCGCCATCCTAGGGCACGCGGGCTCGACCGCCCAACGACATCCGCTCAGCCGTGATCGCCTTCGTCCTCATCCCCATCCTGCGGCTCGATCGCCTCGATCACGTCGTCGATCAGCGCCTCCGCCCTCTCCTCCGCGATCCCCAGCGCCTCGCGCAGCTCGTCCTCGAACAGGAACTCGTCGTCGTTGGTGTCCAGATCGCTCAGCGACATCGCATACGCGAGCTTGTACGCCAGCTCTCGC
>CAYMUE010000078.1:0-10064 GCA_964393505.1 uncultured Polyangiaceae bacterium | reverse complement strand
GTCTTCTCCGCGGCGCTGTGTCTGGCCACCTTCGGACCGATGCTCGCGCTCTCGCTGGGCTTCGAGCTGCCGAGCTGGGAGGGGTTCGTCCACGGCACCAGCACACCCTTCTGCCATCAGCTCCCGGAGCGCTCCTTCGAGCTCCGAGGCCACACCTTTCCCCTGTGCACCCGCTGCAGCGGGATGTGGATCGGCATCACCCTGGGCATCGCGACCGGCTTGCTCGTTCCGCTGCGCCGACGCTGGTGGATCGGGACGAGCGCGTTCGGGATCGGGATGGCGTTGAGCGCCGCCGATCATCTGCGCGAGGAAGCGGGCGGTCCCGGGTGGTCCTGGGTGCGGTTCTGGCTGGGGCTGGTGCTGTTCGCGGGGCTGACGATGGCGGTGTCCTACGACGTGCTCGCGGTGCTCAGCGGGGCGGTGCGATGGTTGCGCGGAGGTTCCGAGGGGGGCGGGCGGGCGCGCTCCTGACGCGGGGAGCGGGCGCGTCGCTCGCGGCCGGAGAGCGGTGCGGGACAACGCCTCCGAAGCGTACTAGCTTTCGGCCCATGGCCGACTTCTCACTCCCCAGCAATCCCGCGTTCTCTCCCCGTCCCGGTCCTGTCGTGATCTGCGTGATGGACGGCATCGGGCTTGGCGCGGACACCGAAGGCAATGCCGTGCGCCTCGCGCGCACTCCGAACCTCACGCGGCTGCTGTCGGGTCATCCGAGCACCTCGTTGCGCGCCCACGGCACGGCGGTGGGGATGCCGAGCGACGACGACATGGGCAACAGCGAGGTAGGGCACAACGCGCTGGGCGCGGGGCGGGTGTTCGACCAGGGGTCGAAGCTGGTGGGGCGCGCGATCGCGCAGGGGGCGCTGTTCCGCGGGAAGGCGTGGCTCGAGCTCATCGAGCGCGTGGTGAGCGCGGGCAGCGCGCTGCACTTCATCGGGCTGCTGTCGGACGGCAACGTGCACAGCCACATCGATCATCTCTTCGCGATGATCCGGCGTGCGGACGAGCAGGGCGTGCGGAAGCTGTACGTGCACCCGCTGCTCGATGGTCGCGACGTGCCGGAGACGAGCGCACTGCAGTACTTCGAGCCGTTGGAGGCGCTGCTCGCGGAGATCTCCTCGAAGCCGGATCGCACCTACGCGATCGCTTCGGGAGGCGGGCGCATGCTCGTGACGATGGACCGCTACCAGGCGAACTGGAGTGTGGTGGAGCGGGGCTGGAACGCGCACGTCCATGGCAAGGGGCGCAGGTTCCCGTCGGCGCGCGCGGCGATCGAGACGTACCGCGTGGAGCAGCCCGGCCTCATCGATCAGAACCAGCCGGAGTTCGTGGTGGAGCGCGACGGCGCGCCGGTGGGTCCCGTGCGCGACGGCGACGCGGTCGTGTTCTTCAACTTCCGAGGCGACCGGGCGATCGAGATCAGCCGCGCGTTCGAGGACGCGGACTTCCCGTTCTTCGATCGCGGCCATCGGCCGGACGCGATGTACGCGGGGATGATGCAGTACGACGGCGATCTGATGCTGCCCAAGCGGTTCCTGGTGGCGCCGCCCGAGATCGAGCGGACGGTGGGGGAGTACCTGGCGCGCAACGGGCTGCGCCAGCTTGCGATCAGCGAGACGCAGAAGTTCGGTCACGTGACGTACTTCTGGAACGGCAACCGCTCGGGGATGTTCGACGAGAAGGTCGAGCAGTACGTGTGCATCCCCAGCGATCTGCTTCCGTTCGACGAGCGGCCGTGGATGAAGGCGGCGGAGATCACCGATCGGTTCATCGAGGAGCTGCACACGGGGCGGTATCGTCACATGCGGTTGAACTACGCCAACGGCGACATGGTGGGGCACACGGGAGTGATCGCCTCGACGATCGTGGCGGTGGAAGCGGTGGACCTGCAGCTGGGGCGTCTGATGAAGGCGATCCGGGAGGCGAAGGGGATCCTGCTGGTGACTGCGGATCACGGCAACGCCGACGAGATGTACGAGGTGGACAAGAAGGGTGCGTTGCAGAAGGATAAGAAGGGGAACTTCAAGGCCAAGACCGCGCACACGCTGAACCCCGTGCCGTTCGCGATCTACGACCCGCTGTTCAACGGCGAGTACAGCCTCGCCAACGTCGACAAGCCCGGCCTGTCCAACATCGCGGCCACGCTGCTGTCGCTCATGGGGTACCTTCCCCCCGAGGACTACGACAGGCCGTTGATCACCTTCGGCTGACGCCTCGCGCGCACCCATGCGCCCCCGCCTCGCGCTCCCCGCCGTCGCTGCCTGTCTCGCCCTGGCGGCGGGGACCTCGTCGGCCCTTGCCGACCCTCCCAGACGCGTTGCCGCACCACGCCCCTCGCCGCTCGATCGCGTCGGCGCCAACTTCGTCGACGCGCTCACCGGCCCACGCCTGCTGCTGCACGGCAGCGCCATCGCCACCACCTACGCCCTGTCCGCGAGCGGACAGGACTGGCACGTCCGCGTGAACACCGCGCGTCACGCCGAGGTGCCCGCCTGGGGTGAGGCGTCGTACTGGGGCGGCTACGCGCTGCCGATCGGTCTCGGGCCTGCATTGTGGGCTGCGGGCATGGCGACCGCGGATCGGGAGCTGGCCGCAGCGGGCGCAGCGGCGACGCAGGCGGCGTGGATGGCGATGGCGGTGACGGCGACGTTGAAGTGGGCCACGGGGCGCCCGTTCCCGAACCACGGGATGCACCCGGAGGATCCTGCGCGGCTCGATCACCCGGAGTACGCGCGCGAGTTCAACTTCGTGCCGGCGGACCTGTCGAAAGGATGGGCCTGGCCCTCGGGTCACGCCTCCACCAGCTTCGCCATGGCCGCCGCGCTCACCGCGGCCTCGCCGTCCCGCGCCTGGATCCCGTGGGTGGCCTACCCCGTCGCCACGGGCATCAGCCTGGGCATGATCAACGGCCAACACCACTGGACGTCGGACGTCGTCGCCGGCGCCCTCATCGGCCAGGCGATCGGCTGGAGCGTGGGCCGGGGGTTTCGTGGTTCGGGTGACGAAACAAATCGGGGGCACGCGGCTCCGGCGCGGGTCATCGTCGTGCCCACGGGCGGGAGCGCGACGGGGATGTCGCTGCTCGGCTGGTTCTGACGCGGGCGCGATCAGCGGCGGTCGCGGGCGGCGGTGTCGGGTTTGGGATCGGACGCGGCGACGGGGAGGCGGGCGAGCTCTTCGGGCGACGGCACGCCCCAGGCGGGGTCGCCGTCGGTGAGCCACGACCAGTGCCTGGCGAGCTCTTCGCCGACGGTTCCCTGGAAGGTGTGTCCGACATTGCCGCCGAAGGCGGTTCGCGCTTCGAATCCCATCACGCCGGACCAGTACATACCGGGGCGGGCGTCGCGAACGCACCCGTCGTGGCCGCACCCGAAGAGCAGCTTGCGTCCGCCTCCGCGGTGGAAGCGACGTGCCGTGTCGCGTGACCAGGTGGCGCCGCCGCCCTCGACCAGGGCCGCGCGAGGGTAGCGCGACGGATTCCGCAGCACGATCTCGGCGCCGAGGATCGCACCGAGGGAGAAGCCCGCGAAGATCGCCTCGCGTGTCTGCGCCGCACTCCCGTAGCGCCCCACCAGCGCGCGCAGCCCCGCGTCGATCTCCCGCTCCAGATCGCGACCGTTCCACCCGAAGCTCCAGCGATCCGCCGCGCGCCCCGCATCCGCACGCGGGATTCCTCGGGGGCAGAGAACGAAGCCGCGCCCTGCGGCGATCCGGCTCCAGCCGTCGCAGAACGGCTCGACGTGATCGTAGTTGCCGTGCACGGCGACGACGACGGGGCGCGGGCCTTGTCCTTCGGTCCAGTCGACGGGAACGGCGACCACGGCGTCGCGATAGCCGGGGACCGGGAGAGGGACGAGCCGGGGCTCGAAGGAGGGCCCGCTCGGGGCGGGATCCGAGGGGGTCTCGCTGGCGATCCGGGGCAGCGCCTCGCTCAGGGAACGCGCGGCTTCGGTCGCGCCCGAGGCGACTGCGGCGCCATCGGGTGTCGGAGCCGAGCAGCCGGCGATCAAGGCGACCGCGAGGGCGGACAACGGAGCGGGAAGGGTCGAGGTTCCCATGGCGGAGTGCCAGCGACGGCCGCTCGTTCGGGCCATGCGTTCATTGTGAGCCGAGCGGCATCAGCGCGCCAGAAAACGGCGTTCTTCGTCCGTTGTGGTGCCGGGGGGAGGCGAGGTCGAGGGGGGGGCAGGACGGCGAGGCGCAGCGGGGTGGCTACCTGCACGCGCTACACCACTCCGCGGTGAAGTCGACGAGCACGGGACGCTTCTCCCTGGCCGCGAGCGCGAGGGCGTCCTTCTCGGGTGCACGGCGCCGCCGAGGAGGCCGGCGACTCCGAGGGCGATCGCGGCGATCGGGACCCGGCTTCAGTGTCGGTGGCGCCGGGGTTTACCGCCATCATGCATCGCCCCCCGGCGCTCCGCACTCAGGCTGCCTGTAAGGGGCTTACGGCGAGCGAACGTCGGGCTAGCGACTCGCATCCGAACCACGCGCACGGCGGAGTTCGTCATCGTATGGGCCAGGGCGCGGCGTCGAGTCCTCCGGACTCGGAAGAGCGGGCCACACCCGCCCGGAGCCCCCAGCAAGATCCAGGCACACGGACTCCATGTTTTCATTATTCCGGTCGTCGTTCGAGAATCCCGTCAGCACGCAGATTTGCGCCACGGAACAATCCCCACGACGACGGCACGTTGCCTTCGATCGGAGCACGCAATGATCCAGAACGCATACCTCGTTGACCCCACAATCACGGTCCTCTTCGCACGCACCGCACTTGCCGTGTTTGCACGCCAGGGCAAACGAGCAATCGATCGACCGCGTGCACGGCGGCTCCAGGGACTGGTCAACGAGCATGCCCTGCCATTCGTCCGGAGACCTGGGCTTGCGCTTTCTGGACGGAACAGGCACCAAGGGGTTGACTTGGGGAGCCACCGAATAGCTGACGCCCAACGACGTTTTCCGTGGCAACGCCCCAGGGGAACCGGGCAACCCCGAAGGTCGCAATCGAATCTCTGAACGGGTCACAGCCGCCTTGTCCGTCGTCCGCCGAACCATGAAGAACGCACCAAAGCCTGCGGCGGCCAGGAGCGCTGTACCCAACATCATGACGGCACCGGACTTCACAGCGCTTCCTCACTGTGGCTGGACGGGCGCAAACAGACCATGCACATCGGTGAACGGAAGTTCCTCTCTCATGAACAGCGAGTATCCCCCCGCGAGTGGAATGCCCCTTCCCGCGGTGTTCAGCGATTCGCAATCCTTGATGAACTGGGACCGCAGCGACAAGAGCGAAGCCACGGAGGCAGCATCCTCGATCTTGAATGACACGCCGACAGCATTCGCGAACTGCGGATCTACAACGAAGTTCTCGATGGACGATTGAATAGGCCATGAGTACGTGGGCACCCAGGTCGGCAGCACAGAAGAAACGCCGACCTCTATCCGAAGCGCTCCCTCAACCGGCGTTCCTCGAGAGTACAAGGAAGGAAACAGCTTGTTCCACAGCAGGAGCGCAGACTGAATCGTTTCAGCGTCCGGCCAGCACACCTCGACTTGCTCCCCGTTGTAAAGGTAAACGGGCGGCGAGTCGTTGGCGCTGGTACCGCTTGGGCATTGGGTGGAGAATGCGCCGGGGTCTCCATATCGTATCGAGTTCCCGATTCGGGACGCTTCCTCACTCGTGAGTACGCCCTCGTGAATGGCGCCCCATAACGCGAGTGACCCGCCACTCCAGGTAGGCGAAACCCAGTACCTGCATGTGCCATCAACGTAGATGTACTCGTAGCCCAACTCCAACTGTACCGCGCTGTAGCTCAATGCCCGGCCGACCTGTCCACTCACGGCTATCGCCATCCGGATACCGCCCGTTCCGTCGCAGGGCGCCGCGCTCGCGGACACGGGAACGTCCTGGTGCCCCGTGGAGGTGCAGCCAAAAAGGATCGTTGCGAATGCAGGCGCGCACATGCAGGATCGTCTCCACATCGCCAACCTCCCTTCAAAAATCAAGGCGGACTGCAGTTGTCCACTCGCAGCGTGCCGATGTTCTTCCACTGCATGTTGTAGTTCGCTGAATACGAACTAGATCCTCTACCGTCGTAGTTGTCAATGTAGCTGTAAGTTGAGTTCCAGGGCTCGTTACTCTGGTTGGCAGCGGTTCCCTCGGGGTAGCGATAGAGGTTGGTCCATAGGCACCAGAAGCAGTCAATGCCTTCTTGAATGGTGTCGCCGTCTGCGTCGTTGTGACTATCGTAGACGTCCCACATGAAGCGCATGTGTGACAACGGCCATCGACCCTCGCCAGCTACACAGTTGTCTGTGGCATACGGGTAGCTCGTCGCTTCGATGTTGGTATTCGGCAACGGCATCCCGTTTGCGTCAAAGCAGGTATCGCTGGTCAGGCAGGACGTTGGATTGACCGCACTTGTATCCCACAACGTCACGTTCGCCCCGAGTGTGGCGTACGCCTCCTCAAAGCCCATGATCCCCCACTCTTCCGTGGCCTGCCCCCACGTGCAGTTCGACCCGTGGCCCGGGTAGCAGTAGTCCGTTGTATTCTGAATGTGCCAGTTATGAGAGTAGTAGCTGGCTATGTGTCCGAGTTCGTGCATCACTCGGGCTTGGGGCTGCAATCCTGCGTTCGCGTCGAGGAGAACTGCGGGATCCCGTGCAGCAGCACAACTTGTAGGACAAGGTCCCAGAGCGTCTGGGACCAGGACCACCACCCCGTCGCTGTCAAACCCGAAAACCGAGACACCGGTCATATAGGCGTACAGGACGCCAACGGTGGCGAAGGCCTCCCGCCAAACGCGTTCGGCCGCCCAGTACGTGTTGAAGTAGTGATTCGGATTCACTGAGTTGCCGATTCCAGCTCCTCCCAGGTTTCGAACTCCGGAATTGATGAGGTAGTAGTAATCGGTTGCCGCTGTTGGAACTGAGCCACTCGTTGTCAGAATATCGAACCGGTCCTCCTTGTGCTGCGAGTAGAACACGACTCGCGCAAGAGTGTTGCTCTGACTCTGCGTTGCTGTCCAGTGAAGGCTGTAATGCCCATCGTCGTCAGTAGCGGACTGCGCGAAGACTGTGCCATCCGTCAGTTGCAGAGATACCTTCATGTTGCGCAGGGGTTGCCACGTATTGTATTGGGATTGGGGGTAGCGCGTCCCCGCGCAATTGGCGCTCGTCGGACAATAGTTCCCATTCATGTTCCAGACGTACGCGTTGCCCGCTATCCAACCTTGGAAGTCCGCACGCGCGCGGAACGAAACAAGAGATATGCAAGCGATCGCCAGGGCTGGGATGACGGCGTGCCAGAAGTGCAGCACCTGGTTCATTGTGCGCCTCCCTGCTGCGGAGGTTCGACAGGAACCGCTCTCGTGGCAGCCGTCTTCGTGAACCAATCATCAATTGATATCTCTCGCATTATCCCGTGGGAGATGACCAGAGGCTGGAACCCGTCCGCCACGGCCTCATCGCCGTCGGTCACGAATGCTACCCGCACTCTAAGGGCGTAATAGCCATCGCCCGGATCAGGAGATAGAGCCGATGCTACCGTCTGGGAGTTGGCGGCAATGTCTATCTGCCCTGAGGACAGCTTGGCAACCTCATGGCCGGTGTCATCAATGACAGTTGCGGTCCATTCCGCCGTTCCGCCCTTTGCCATGTGGTTGCTGAACTCTGCGTGATACTCTATTCTCTCCGCACCTTCCTTCTTCAAGACCGCGTCAGGCACTAGTTCGACTTCAAGCTTCGGTCTTTCTCCGCCTCGGCAGAGCAACTCCCCGGACGTTGACCGCGGAGCAGCGTCCTGACGAATTACCGGTATACGAACGACCGCTTTCCGCGACGCCAGGACGGTGCCCGCGAGGCCACCGGTCAACAGAAGGGACGCCAGAATCAACAGGCGCGTCGACTGCCCCACGACAACCTTCCTTCCACCCGAACGCTTGAGGTACCAGACTCCGTCGTGGAATCGAACCGCGCCTCGCAGGCCAGGTTAGAGCCGGCGCCTGTTCGGTTTTTATGCGTTTGTCTTGAGGAGATGCGTGCTGCCGCGCCGGCGTTCGGTGAAGACTGCCGGCCCCAGGGAGCGGCGCATGCTATCCCGCCTTGAGCACAGGATTGATCGACGTGAGGACCGGCCCCAGAGCCTTCTCTGCGGTGCGCAGGTCGTAGGCTTGCCGCAGGTTCGGCCAGAACTCGGGCGTGGTGCCCAGTGCGCGTGCGACGTTCCCCCACGATCTGGGCCACCCGGTTCGCAGGCACTCCGATGACGCGGGCGAACTCGTTCGCGCTCATCTCGAGTGGCTGAAGGAACGCCTCCCGTGGGACCTCTCCGGGATGAACCGGGCCGATCTTGTTCTTCATGGATTCCTCATGACCTGGGCAACCGCATGGCTCCGGCCCCTCTCGATGACACTGAGCGTATGAACCCGGTGCCGGGGGGGAGCGACAGGGGTGCAGGCACCCTCGAGCCCGCGTGCCAGTGGGCCATCACGGTGCGCAGCAGCGGAATCCGAAACCGATATGCGCAAACAGCCGGAACTGGATCGCATAGGCATCCTCTGCACACCGCAGGCGATACGCGGTGTCTCGGGCTGCGCCCCCGCGAGTGCGGCAGGAGTCGAACTGATCGGTCGGACCGGTACACGAGTCCTCCCATTCCCGGGCATTGCCGCTGAGGTCGTACGACCCCTTCGTAGTCGTCCTCCTGCGAAACGCACCCGGGCAACGTTCCCACGGGCAAGTGGCCGCTCGCCGCGCTCTCGATGTCGGCGCAGGTCATCGGCTGGTAGCCGTCGATCTCGCCCTGCTCCGTATTCCCACCGCAGGGGAAGTTGTGGAGGCCTCCGGAGCTGCGCGCATCGAACCACTGGCTTGCAGCGGGGTCGTTCCCGGCATCGGGGGGATTGGCGCCACCGCCGATCACACCGCACGGCCGCTTGCCCACTGCCCTGCAATACGCGAAGACGTCGCGCCAGTCCTCGCACACCATCGGGTGCTGCAGCTTGTCGGAGGCCGGGGGCCACGCGTCGGCCCCGTAGCCCTTGTTGGGAGCATTCGACACGGGGAGAAAAGGCGCCCGCGTCCGCCCGCGAGCCAACCGCGGCTTGCGCCTCATCGACCTGGCCCTTTCCGCCGCAGACTGCTGGGACGGCGAGCGCGAGGAGGGGCATGACTCGAGAGCCGGGGACGCGAAAAGACTCCGTCTTCATCTTGTCCTCCTGTTCTCCCGCGCCGGGCTTCGACGCGGATACGCCTCAGCTATGCTCCATGCTTCCCGCGAACACCCGCTGAATACAGTACATCCAGGCCACCCAGGTTACAAGCGAGAATCTCACCCATGTTGGTAATCCGGTTCACATGGGGCTGGATAATCGGCCACGGCCTCGTTCTCCGGGCCACCGCGGCTTGACCAGCTCGCGGACAGCGCCGCGACAACCGCCAGTCAAGCCGCTGCCTGAGGCCGACGTCAACGCACTCCAGGACGCACCACGGAAGCCGGAGACCGGATGGCGGCGGGGAGTGAGCGCCACCTGGGCGCAGGCGTCAGTTGCCGCGGGTGTCGTCGTCCGCAGCCGCATTGCTCGGAATGCACTTGCCTTCCTCGCACCGCGCGGTGGCGCACTGCCCGGAGTCCGTGCAAGCGGCGCCAGCGGCCACCTGCGCCGCGTACTTCTTCGCCGTCTGATCGCAGTAGGCCCCGGCCACGCACGCCGAGCCCTTCACCCCGCGCTCGGTCTTGCCGGACGATTTCTCGCTCTTCGGCGAAAACCGGGGCACCTGACTTCGCGTAGTCAGGTGTGACGCCTCGGCGGACGCAGGGGGTACAAGCTGGGGGGCAGTCGGCGCCAGCGCCCCGGATCGTCTGCGTGGAGCAGCGCGCGGGCGCAACCACCTGACCTCCCCGAACCGCCCCGTTTCCAGCCCGCTCCCGCGCTCGATCAGCGCTCACACGGCTGGTATCGAGCCTCCAAGGCGCCCTTCAGACGCACCTCGGCGCGGCCGTACCCGTTGAAACACAGCCGGGACCGATCTCGGCGGCTCCGCGTTCACATCTCCGGAGCCGGAGG
>CAYMUE010000077.1:0-28498 GCA_964393505.1 uncultured Polyangiaceae bacterium | reverse complement strand
CTCCTGCTGTAGCTGCGGCTCCTGCTCCGGCTGCGACTCGACCTGAATCATGAGACAATAAGCCACGGCATTGCAGAGGATGGCAACAAGCAGAGGGGGGGGGGGGAGGGGATCTCCGCATCACTGGCGCGGTTTTTTTGCCAGTCTTCGATCCAACTTTCAACAACGTTCTACATGTGGAGCGCCCGGTCCGGGGGTCACGGTTCCGGCAACTTCCGCAGGCGCAGGGCCTGGACCGGCTGGTGATCGAAGACCCGGTCCTTGACCACCAGTGTGGTGACGGGGGCCTCGCAGACCTGCTGCAGCACCAGATCGTGCCCGATGCACAACCCGACCTGCACCACCAACTCCACCCCGGCCGCGTTCAACAGCTTCCCCTGCGCCACCGGGTTGCAGATCGCGGCGAAGCGCTCCGGATGCGCCTTCGGCAACCCGATCTCCGCGTAGTCGATCGCTCCCACCCGACAGCACGTCAGATGCGCCTCGAGCCCCGCCTCCTGCAGGATCTCTCCAAGCCGCTGCGCCTCGCGCAGCAGCGACACGCAGAACGCCACCCCCACGCGCTTCATCCCCCGCGCGCGCGCAAACTCCACCAGCTCCTCCACGCGGTTGCGAAGCGCACCGTCGGCGCCTCTTGGCGTGCCGTCCGCCGCCACCATCAGCGCGTGAAGCTCTCCCTGCAGGTACGGCGCCGTATCCCTCGTCACCTCCGGCTGCGTCAGCGTAGGACACCCTTCGGGCATCCGCGCAGCGTCCCCCCGAAAGCTCGCCGCAGTTCGACATGTGGAGCACCCGGAACAACTCGATGGCTTCATCGCGCTCTTCATCTACCCGGTCTCCGCCGGTACACAAGACTCGGTTCGCAGGGGGTGCGCGCTTCGCGCTGGAGGGGGGGCGAGGCGAGGTCTCGCCGTGGCAACGGACCGGATCTGCTACTCGCGCACGCGTCCGCTCGTCCGGTCGTGCTCCTCTTCGATCACGTCCTGGAGCGTCGTCATGTCGAGGTCTCCCGAGTACGGGCGCCCGTTGATGAACATCGTCGGCGTCGCACCCACCTTGTTTCGCACTCCCTCCTTCTTGCTCTCGGTCAAGAGCTCACGGCTCGCGGGATCGTTCATGAGACGAACGAACTCGTCGCGGTTCATCCCGTGGTGCTCGGCGCATTCGGGGAGCTTGGCGGGGTCGAACTTGTCGAAGTTCCGATACAGGTGCAGCAGGAACGGCCAGAACTTGCCGAGCCGCTGCGCCGCCACCAGGGCCAGGCCGCCTTCGGTCGAGCCCTCGTGGGATCGGATGGGGAACACGCGGAAGTGCAGGCGGGCCTTGTCCTTGAGCGCTCCCTGCGTCACCGACTGGTAAAGCGCCGGCAGCAGGCGCGAGCAGTACGGGCACCGGGCGCACATGTACCCGGTCACCTGCACCTTGGCGTCGGACGCGCCCGCAGGCTCGAACTTGCTCGTGTCGATCGGCACCTTCTGTGTGGAAGTCATGCTCGTGGCGCGACGTGCCAGGGCCCGCTCGATGTCCGCCTGCGACTGGCCCGCCCCGGCGCGACGACACACGTCGTTGGCGAGGCGACGGGCCAGCAGGCAGACGGGCTTCTGCTGCAGGCAGGCGTGGATGGTGTCGTCGCAGCACTCGTAGGGGTGCTGCGCGCGGAGCACCGCGTCGGCCACGGCCTTCTTGGGTCCCGACAGCGCATCGCACGTCGGTGTCTGGGCCAGCGCCGGGATGGACACCGCGAGCATCCAGGCCGTCACCAGAATCACAGAGACCGTCTTGAACATGACGCCACCTCCTGTCCGATTGACTGCTAGTCCAACACTCGCCCCGGACTCGGAACCTGCGCGGAATCCAGCTCGCGAGCCGTCACGCGCCGCTTGCAACCAGGGCGACGTCTCGGATCGCGTTCTGCCCGATCCATGGGAAGTGCCGGTTTCAGCGCGCTCGCCTTTCATGTCGCAGCCGTTGGATGCGTCAGGTTTCCAGACCCGAAGTCGGCACCGAAGTCGGTCCCGAGCGCATGCCCACGGTCCCCGTCGAATGCCTGCTGGAGATCTGCGATGAGGTCCCGCACGTCTTCGATGCCGACCGAGTAGCGCACCAGACCGTCGCTGATTCCCGCCTCGATCCGCTCCGCCTGCGGCACGCCCGAGTGGGTCATCGACGCAGGGTGCTCGATGAGCGTCTCGACACCGCCGAGGGAGACGGCGAGCGCAGCGAGCTTGACCCTGTTCATCAGGCTCTTGCCCGCCTCGAAGCCGCCGCGCATCTCGAAGCTGATCATCGAGCCGGGGCCGCGCATCTGACGCTTCGCCAGCTCGAACTGCGGGTGGCTCGGCAGCCCGATGTAGCGCACCCATGCGATGTCGGAGCGCGCCTCGAGCCACCGCGCGATCTCGACGGCATTGCGCTGCGCGCGCTCGATGCGCAGCGCGAGCGTCTTGACTCCCCGATGGACCATGAACGCCTGGTGCGGGTCCATGTTGCATCCGAGCAGCGTCATGGTCTGCCGCAGTCGGGCCGTCGTCTCCTGATCGCGACCGACCAGGATTCCCCCCACGATGTCCGCGTGACCGTTGATGAACTTGGTGACGGAGTGCAGGACGACGTCGGCGCCGAGCAGCAGGGGTTGCTGGAGGTACGGCGACGCGAAGGTGCTGTCCACGACGAGCACGGCTCCGCGCGCGTGGGCGAGCTCGGCGATGGCAGGGATGTCGGTGATCTGCATCATCGGGTTGGAGGGGGTCTCGATGTAGACCATGCGCGTCTCCGCGCGCATCGCGCCGCGTACCGCGTCCAGATCCGAGGTGTCCACGTAGGTGGACGCGACCCCGAACCGCGAGAGGTGACGCTCCATCAGCGTGCGCGAGGGACCGTAGACCGAGGCGGTGCTCACGACGTGATCGCCGCTGCGCAGCATTGCGAGGTAGGCCGTGCTGACAGCCCCCATGCCGGACGCCGTGGCGATGCCGCCGGCCCCCTGCTCGAGCGCCGCAACGCAGTCCTCCAGGGCCCGGATCGTGGGATTCCCCAGACGCGTGTAGATGAAGCCGTCGGCCTTCCCGGCGAACCGATCTGCTCCCTGCTGCGCGCTCTCGAAGGCGAAAGTCGATGTCTGGTAGATCGGAGGGACCACACTGCCGTGGACGTCCTTGGCAATCCCGGCGTGGACGAGCTTGGATTCAAATGCGCTGAGAGCGTGACTCATGACTATCCTTCGGTTCTTTTTCTGGCGGCTCTCGTTGTTCTCCCACCTCGCCTCCGCCGCCGCCCGCAACGGGGACCCTGTCCGCAACCTCCGCCTCGACCGCCACGATGCCGCCCCATCCTCATCGTGCAGCCAGGCATCGCGTACCTCGCGTCCGGCAGCTCCCCCTCCGCGAACGCCTCGATGATCGTCCCGACCTCCCCCGTCACGAAGCCAATGACCTCGATCCCCTCTTGCTCGAGTTCCCGCAACATCTCGTTCGAAACCGCTCCGCAAATCAGCGTCCCGACTCCCCACTCCGCCAACTGACGCGATCTGTCTCCCGCGGCCCCGTTGTTCAGCATCAGCGACGACGACGACCCGACGCTGCGCTCCACGATGTCGAGGATGAGGACCTCTTGCGAGACATCGAAGACCGGGGACACGCGCCCGTCCCACACTGCGAGTGCAACTCTCATGACCGTGGAACCCATGGGAACGCAGGAACCGGGCCATGCCGGATTCATCGACCGACCCGGGGCCCACTGGTCCTCGCCAGGCTCCCCCTCTCGGTGGCGGTCGCGCATGCGCGACCATGGCAAGCCCCGGTCGGTGCGTCCCGGCGACTGCCCCTCACCTCCTGCGCCCTCGCGAGCCGCATCCTGCCTACCTCACGAAGCGCACGCGGATCGGGGGCGAGATCGCCCGCACGGCAACTCCTCGCTTGTCCAGGGCAGGGGAGAACCGCGCGCTGGCTGCACACCGACGCGCCGCCTCCCCGAATCCCATGCCGGGGTCCATCATCACCACGGCCCGCTCGACCGTCCCGTCCGCGCGCACCGTGACCTGCACGAACGCGCTCTGCTCGTCGAGAGCCTCGGACTCGGCTCCCGCAGGCCACGGGCACGTCCACGAGGGATCCGGAAGGTTGACGGGACGGCTCAGGTCCTCCGGTCGCGGTAGCGGCGCAGCCACGGGCGCACGCGCGCTTTGCACGGGTGCAGGCGCCGTTCGCACCGCCGCCGAGCTCGTGCCCGTACTCGTCGTCATCCCGCCGCTGTAGGTCGTCCCCGAACCCGTCACGAACGCCTGTCCCGTGAGATCGACCGGCTCGTTCGGGGAGGTCTCTCGCGCGATGATCTGCGCAGCCTGGGCAAAGGAAGGTGGTGTTTGTGCAGTCACGGAAGCCGCACGCGCCGGCGCTGTCTCCGCCGGCGCCTCGGTCTTCTGCTGCGGCTTGGGTGGCTCCGGCGCACGTGGGATGTCCACCGCGAATAGCGTCGGCGCAGGGGCCCCCCGCACCCCGCACTCGCAATCCGGCCCGCGGGTGAATCGCGCCCCCACCATCAGCGCCACGCCGCAAAGAGCCGTCGCGCCCCAGGCGAACCCGGCTCCCCGCCACTCCGAAGGGTCGTGACGCGCGAAGATGACATCCACGATGCGCGGCCCGGTCATGGCTTCTCGCCCTCCTCAGGCACCGTGCCGAATGCGATCTTGGCAATGCCCGCGGTCTTGAGGATATCCAACACGCGGATCACCCGACGGTGGGGCACGCCCCCGTCGGCGCTGATCACCGCACGAAGCTCCGGGTGCTTCGCCAGTGATGCCTTCGCCTTCGCCAGCATCTCGTCGTCACTCTCAACCTCCGCCCCGTCCACCAACGCATTGCCCTTGAGCGGGAGCAGCACCGAGAAGACCACCTGAACCTGCTCCGACCTCGCCGCCGGCGGCAACTCCAGGGGGACCGCCGGCGCATCCACGATCTTCGCGGTGACCATGAGGATGATCAGCAGCACGAGCGTGATGTCCACCAGAGGGGTCACGTTGATCCCAGATATCGGCTGGTGGGAGGTCGGAGAACGGTCAAACATAGGCCTTGTCCCCGCTGCTGCTCGAACGCTGTTTGACCGGGCGAGGCTGCTGGAGCGCGCTCTCCGAGGTGCGCTCGGAGAGATAGGCGAGCACCAGGAAGGAGAGCACCTCGGCTTCGGCGAGAATGGAGGAGACGCGACGCTGCAGGAAGTTGAAGGCGGCCACCGCGGGGATGGCGACGAAGATGCCGACGGCCGTGGCGACCAACGCCTCGGCGACCGCGTGCATGACCGCCTGCGAGGCGACCTGTCCGGCTGCGGCCGCAGCGCCGGCTTTCGCGGCATCCGCGCTGCCGAGCTCGGCGAACGCGTGGATGACCCCGATGACGGTGCCGAACAGGCCGAGGAACGGCGCGTTGTTCCCGATCGTGCCGAGATAGCTGAGGCGCTTCTCGAGGCGACTGCGCTCCAGCGCCGCAGCGCTCATCATCGCCTTCTCCGCCGCCGCCGGCCCCCTGGCCGCAAGACGCAACCCCGCCGCAGCGATACTCGTCGCTACCGCCCGCGCCTTGCCGAGCATCTCGATCGCCTTCTCGTACTCGTGCGCCGCCAGCATCTCGTCGAGCGCGAGCGCTATCGCCTTCACGTTGCAGCGCCCGGCCCGATAGTACAGAAAACGCTCCACAATCAGCCCGAGACTCGCCAACAGCAAGCCTCCCAGCAGCCAAAGGACCCACCCGGCACCAAATCGGAGCAGAACGTTCTTGAGTGCTTCCGTCGTGTTCATGCGAAGCCTTGGTCTCCGAGCTACTGGCCGGCGTAACTCCGCTGCTTGCAGAGCCCGACCCCGTTGAAGTGCGCGCTTCCTCGCGCCGCCTCCAACACGAAGTGATAGAGCGTCTGCTTGCCCGGCGGCAGCCTCCCGTCGTCGTTGTAGTACACCGCCTTGCCCTGCTCATCCTTCAGCGGCTGCCCGTCCCCGTCACGCAGATCGTTCAGGTCCTGCCCCTTCAGCTCCTCCTCGGTGACCTGATCGTCGTCCCCCTTCATCGCCGCAAATGCATCGAATCGCAAATCCTCGTCCCCCGTCGACAGCGTGTCCCAGAACATGTGCATCGCATGCGCGTAGATGAACGCCCCCGTCACCTTGTTCGCTTCGATCGAGATCCCCTGCGTCTTGTCCTTGCCGTTCACACACGCGTAGTAGCTCGCATCGAGCGGCAGGCCGAGACGGAACGAGACAGTGCCCTTCTGCGGATGCGTGGCCGTCCCCTCGGCCAGCAGCGACCACCCGCTGTCCTGCATCAACGTGAACGACTCCGCATCGACGTTCAGGTTCGAGGCGCCGCCGCTCACCGGCCTGAAGTCGAAGGCGAAGTCGTGCCGCACAGCCTCCAGCCCTTGGAGCGTCGCCAGCTCCACGCTGCCTCCGCTCCCCTTCTTGACGTCCATCGCCGCCAGTTGCTTCCACTCTCCGGTGACCGCGCCGCTCTCGGGCTCCGTCAGCTTCAGATTCCCGACCGTCACCACATAGCGGCTGAACTGCAGACTCCAGCCGTCCGCAAAGGCGAACGTCGTCGTCCCCTCCTGATGCGGGAACCCATCGCGCACCGCCGAGCCCCCGCTCACGGCAATGCTCAGATCACCGGACCCCGCCGCCTGCTCCCCGGTGCAGCCCAGGGACGTAACCGCCGCGATCAACGCCGGACCCACCCACCATCTTCTCGTGTCCCGATTCATTCCGACCTCCATGCGACCCGGTAGGACTGCTTCGCCCGGATTCCGCGAATCAGCGACGTCCACGCTTGGGTCGACTCCGTGAACAGGTAGGTGTCCCCGTCCTTGTCCGTCAGCGTCTCGAAGTCCACCGTGGACAACCACTGGTCCACCAGGACCTCGACCAGGACGACGCCGGGCTTGTCCGCCACATCCTGCATCGGGACCGAAGCCGGGATCCCTTCCACAATCTGCATCAGCCCTTCGTCTGGAAGCGACACCTTCGCCCGGAACGAGCGCGTGACCGCGTCTTTCGATGCCGTCCCTTCGAGGATCACCGTATGGCCCTCCAGCGGGGCAAGGGAGTTGCCCCCGGAGGACGCCCCCAACGCGCCCGGCGGGTGCAGGTGGAGCTCGACCGACTGGCACGTCCCCGCGACACCGTCGAAGGTCCCCATCCGCAGCGGCGCTCCCGTCAGATCCACGGCGAACTGCTGCACCACCTCGCCGAGCACCGTCCCCTTGTCGTACTGCGCGTGAGTTGGACAAGCGTGGGCCGTGCGGATGCCCAACAGCCCCTCATACCACCGCGCCTGGGGCTGTCCCGCGTAGTAGTAGATCGGTCCGGCGGCGATCAGCGCCTTGGAAACCTGCACCCGCCAGCCCGCGTACGTGACGAACTCCTGCCCCGGTGCCGCACCGGATTCCGTCGCCCCCGCGATCCCCGCGGAGAACGAAATCGTCTCCCCCGCGGTCTCGCTGCTGCACGCCCCCGCCGATAGCGCCAGGGCCGCAGCTCCGGCTGCGACACCCATCGCCGACCACGCCCACCGCCGAATCGTCGTCCTGCGAGTCATGGCTCACTCTCCCTTGACCCCGATCATGACCTTCACGGTCGCGCCTCCGGGCACTGCCTTGAACCTCACAACACACGGCACAGGCCCGTTCACTCCGGCCTCCGCGTCGAAGGCCAGAGTCGCATGCCAGTGATCTCCCACCAAATTCGCGCACGAGGATGCCGCGACCCCTCCCGTCGCCGCCGGCGATACCTCCGTCCCATCCCGGTGCATGAACGTGTCGAACCTCCCCGCGTCGCTCAGGAAGATCACATACTCGCCCGTGGCCTTCACCGGGAAGTGCACGTACCCCGGCACGCCGTCCGGTAGCTGGATCGCATAGGCATGTTCGAGGTCCACGTGGGCATCCTCGAACGACGCGAAGTCCGAAACCGCCGTCTCCGGATCGGGACCTGCGGCGAACGCGTCGCAGGCCAGCTTGGCCAGGTCCTCCGCCGGGACACTCTTCTCGACACAACCCGGCAAGCCATCGACCATCTCGCACGTCGAGGCCGTCCCGCACGGCTCCTGGGCGAGGTTGCCGTCCACGCAGAAGTAGGCGGTGTTCTGATCGCAGCGGACATCCTGCGCCGTGCACGCGGTCTCCGAATCCACGCACGCCGCCGCGCCGGTGTCGTCGATCTCGACGCATTCCAGCTCGCGAGCGGCGCAATCGGTTCCCCAGTGGAAGTGAGGGTCCATGCCAGCCACGACATGACAGTACTTGATCTTCCCCTCATCGCAGCGCTTCCAGCCATCGTGGGAGCTGTCGCACTCCCAGCTTGCAGGAGCGCCGCCGTCCGGCGGGAGCTCCTCGGGATCGTCTCCGCACGCTCCGAGCGCGAGCGCAAGCGCAACAAGGAATGAGATACGGACGAGCTTCGTGCTGATGTTCATGTCACTTCTGCTCCGCGTCCTCGGCGACCGGGGGCTTTTCGCCCGGAATGGGCTCCGCCGCCTTGCTGCCGAGGAGGTCTTCGAGGTGGATGGTGAGGGTCGCCATGGCGAAGAGCGGCTCGCCGGCGGTGAAGTGGCGGATCGGACGCTGGGAGATGATCGCTTCCGGGCCGCGGAAGTTGCTGGCGTAGTTGAACTCGGACTGCCGGTACTGCAGGTTGAGCAGATTGCGCAGCTCGATCCCGACGGAGGCGAAGCCGAGCCGGACGTCGCCGCCGAGATTGAGCAGGTAGTAGGGATCGCCGAAAGCCTTGTAGGGCAGGGGGCGTCCCGGGACGTAGGTGAAACCGACTCCCGCTCTACCGATCACGGGAGTGTGCCCGAGACGCCAACCGAACAGGGGGCCGTGGACCGAGGTGTCGATGCGGGCAATGAGCTGCGGAATGTAGGGCAACAGCTCGCCGGTGGAATCGAGAGTTCCCCGCGCCCATCCGATGTTGAGCAGCGCGTCGAGGGTGTTGGCATAGCTGGCGCGACTGCTGGCGAGCACCGCATGACGGGTGCTCGGGCCCACCGGATTGCTGCTCCCCGCCGAGGAGGTGAAGATGTTTCTTCCGGCGACGGGATCGAAGAGCATGTCCCTGTCGACGTGGGTGAACACGTAGCTGAGCTGGGAGCGGGCGGAGAAACGCTCGCGGCTGCCGGCCTGGTGGACCAGCCCCGCCTCGGCCACCTGGGCCTTGGCGAACGGTGCCGTCTCGTTGTCGGAGAGCGCGGCCGCCTCCGTGGAGCGGGTGCCGATTCCATAGCTCGTCACCGCGTGCAGCGAGGGCGCCACCCGGACGTCGAGCGTCGCACGCGGACTGGCGGCGAAGCCGAAGGATTGGCTCGTCTGCGTCGGCTCTCGCGACCCTTCCCGGTCCGCGATCGGCTCGTCGAGCGCCATGACACCGAAGGAGAACGCATCGATTCGAACGCCGCCCCGGACCGTGAGCCAATCGGCAGGTCGGAGCTGGCCGCGCACCCAGCCGGCCAGATTGGCGACCCGGAACCGGTCATCGAAGACCCGGTTGTAGGGAATCGCCGTGACCGAGCGGATCCTGAGCTGCGAGGAGTCCCCTTCGTCGTAGCGCACGGAATACCCGAGCGATAGATTCTGGGGTCTCGACCAGAAGCGGGACACCAGATCATAGCTGCCGCGCGAGCCCGCCGTGGTCGATGCATACCGCATCTCGAGGCCGTCGCCGCGCTGCACCATCTTCTCGCCGTCGGCCGTTACCGCAACATCCGTGAGCCAACCGGTGAAGTTGACCCGCAGACGCATCGCGCGCAGGCCCGCCCAGGTGGTCTGGCGGAAACGCCGATCCGCGGCGCCGGAGATGGTGTCGAACGAGACGAGCATCCGGGAGCTCTCTCCGCCCTGGTTGGGGTCGTAGGTGTCGAAGAACCCCATCCGCTTCGCTTCGTAATCGTCCTGCCGCACGACACCCGGCTGATCGAATCGCGCTGCGTAGCCGAAAGCGGTGATGTGCCAGGTCGTTCCGCTCCCCTCCCAGACTCCGCCGTAGCGACCGAGACCGAGGGCGCGCTGGGCAGCCCGGTTGGTGCCGAAGCCATTGGAGCGATACAGCTCGAAGCCAGCGAAGGTGTCGCGATGCGATTCCTTCGGCGCGTACGAAAGCAGCATCCGGTGCGTGCCAAAGGAACCGAACCCGTAGCTGACGCGCGAGCCTCGCTCGTCCACTCCGAGCTGGTAGTTGGCCGACCCCGCGAAGGCGAAGTCTCCCTGCGAGGGGTCGAACGGACCGGAGGTGATCTTCACGGAGCGGACGAACTCCGGGGGCATGAAGTACAGGTCGGCATAACCGTGCCCGTGCGGATTGCTCACGTCGTTGACCGGGACGCCGTCGACCGTGTACTCGATGTCCTGTCCCTCCTTGGACGCGAATCCTCGAATGTAGGTCTCGTGCGCGTGGCCCTCTCCGCCATGATTGGTGGTGAGCACACCGGGGGCGAGCATCATGAACTCGGTGGCGCTCTTGCGCGGAATCACGCGGAGCTGCCCGACCGGGATCTGGTACTCCGAGGTGGAGGTGGCCTGCGGGCGCCGCTCTCCGGCGACCTTGACCTCGAGGTAGCCTTTGGGGAATGCAGGTGACGACGTGGGGGGAGGCTCCGGGGGGGGCTCCTGCTGTGCCGCGCTGCCGGGCGCTGTTCCCGGCGAGGCCGGCGCGCCGGGGGGCTGCGGCGAGGCCGGGGTGATCTGGACGGGGGGAGGCGGAGGAGCCGGAGCGAAGGTCATCGGCACCCGGATGCGGCTCGCAACCGCCTGTCCGCCCCGCGTCGCAGGACGAAAACGCCACTGTCGCACCGCTTCCGATGCGGCCTTGTCGAACTCCGCTCCACCCGACACCGCTACCGTCACCTCCGTGACCGCACCCTTGTCGTCGAGGGTCAGCAGCAGCACGACCTCTGCCGACTTGCCCGTCTCCGCAGGGGGATAGACGGGATCCACGCGCTGGATGAGCTCGGGCGCGGTGGTGGCGTCGGGCTGGGCCCACGCCTGCCCGGGTGCAACGAATGCAAGCGCTCCTGCCAGCAGCGCAACGCCTCTGGCGGATTGGACCGTTCGATCGATGCTCTTTGCGAAGCCCACGCATTCCTCCTGCGGCCGCTGCGGGGACATGGGGTCCCCGGGTTCCGCGGGTGCTTCCGACGAGCCCGATCACCGGGGCCGGATCCGAGGCGGCGCCCCATGGCGCGACGCTTCGATCAGTGCTCACTGTCTATCCGGGCGACGGAGGAGCGTGGATTGGTGCCCGCGTCCGTCGCTCACGGATATCAGAGCCGGATTGCGGGAGGAGAGCGCTTAGGTGCGAAGGAAATGGGAGCAGAGAGCGCAGGCGCGTGCAGGACTTCGAATGCGGGGGCCTCGCTCTCACAGGCGCACACGCTCGCGAGAGGCAGGGGTTGAAGACTCAACGATGGAGAGGTTGACAGTGTGGCCGTGCAGTCATCGTGATCCGCTGTCGTCTCATCGCGCAAAGACTGGTCGAGCGCTAAACGCTTCAAGGCGCCCAGGGAGGCGTTGTGAGGAGAATCGCGATCGGCGGCATGCTCGACCTGATGGTGGTAGGCGCACCATTGGTGCGGGACCAGAATGAAGTGGAGCGTCGCGGGGAGACCGGAGAGGCAGAGGATAAGGCAGGCGCGCAGGCAGCCTTGGAACAACGCTCTGAGGAAACCGTCATCCTGCAGCGGGCGTTTGCCGTGCGGGCAGGGGGGCGGGGGAGTGGTCATGGAGTTCCCTCGATTGAGCAGGTTCTGTGCCAATCGCCTCCTCGCAGCGATGATGCCTTTCCGCGGAAGTCGGCGGGAGCGTCTTCTCATGGAGTCGTCTCCGCGCGACGACTTGAGGTGATGCGGTCGCTGACGTGCGACTCTGTTGGGCGGGGACGCTCGTCGGAAGATCACAGGTTCGAAGGGGCGGGCCTGGAGGGAGCGAATCGGTGCGGCGTGCCGGTTCAGCCGGCAACTCCCTTCCTGGTGCGGCCCCCGCGACGTCTTCCGTCCTGCTCCGGCAGCTCGAGGCCGAGCAGCTTGACCTTGCGGAAGAGCGTGCTCTTGTGCATGCCGAGCTCCCGCGAGGCGGCGAGACGATTCCAGTCGTTGCGTTGCAGCGCGTCGAGGATGGCCCGCGCCTCGCTCGCCTGGATGACCTCGGAAATCTTGCGCAGCCCGGAGCCCCGAATGGAAGTCGGAACCATCTCCCGCGGCAGGTGCGCCAACTGAATCAGCCCCTCGGAGCACAGTACGAACGCGTGCTCGATCACGTTCTGCAGCTCTCTCACGTTGCCCGGGAAGTCGTGGGCAAGGAACAGATCGAGCACGTCGGCGCTCACTCCCGCCACGTGCTTGCCCTGGGCTGCGTTGAACTTGGACAGCAGGTGGTCCACGAGCAGGGGGATGTCCTCGCGACGATTCCGGAGCGGAGGCAGCTCCACTTTCATCACGTGGATGCGATAGAACAGGTCGCGACGGAACGAGCCTGCGGCGACCATCTCCGCCAGGTCCCTGTTGCTCGCCGTGATGATTCGGGCGTGGGAGGTTTGCGAGCGCGTGGAGCCGAGGGGCTCGTAGGTCTTCTCCTGGAGCACGCGCAGCAAACGCACCTGCAGGGCCGGGCTGACCTCGCCGATCTCGTCGAGGAAGAGCGTGCCGCCTTCGGCCATGGCGAAGCGGCCGGGCTTGTCGCGGGTCGCGCCGGTAAAGGCCCCCGCCTTGTAGCCGAACAGCTCGGACTCGAGCAGCGTGTCCGGCAGCGCGCCGCAGTTGACCGCGACGAAGGGACCGGCGCGTCGGCTGCTGAGATCATGGATCGTCCTCGCGACCAACTCCTTGCCAGTGCCGGTCTCGCCCTGGATGAGGACCGTGCTCTCGCTGTCCGCAATGCGTGGCAACAGCTCGAGCACCCGTCGCATCGCTGCACTCCGGCTGAACAGCTCGCCCGCCTGGAAGCGCTCCTGGATCTTGCTGCGCATCTCCTCGATGAGCGTCAGATCCCGGAACGTCTCCGCTCCACCAGCGAACCGTCCCTCCCGATTGCGCAGCAGGGCCGTGGAGACGCTGACCGGGATGCGCCTGCCCTGCGCATCCACGATGAACGCCGCCTTGTTCACCACCGCGTTTCCGGTGTCGAGCGTGTGCCGGAGCGCACAGTCGCGCTCGCACATGCTCGCCCGGAATACCTCCGAGCAGAGCCGCCCCATGGCGTCCTCGCGCGATATCCCAGTGATGGCTTCCGCTGCGCGGTTGAACGAGGTGATCCGCCACCGCTCGTCCACCGTGAACACGCCGTCGGAAATGCTCTCCAGGATCGACTCCGTCGACACCGTGGACAGGGGCGTTGCCGGCGGATCGAGCGAACGCTTCGTTCGCGAGGTCATCTTGACTGTCCTTCAGCGTCGTTCATGGTTCCCCAGCGGAACGCGGGGCGGGCCGTCTGCTGCGCGACAGCCCGCGATCCGGATTCACCCGCAGCGGTGAGGCGTTCTCATCAGGAGCCGCAAGGACCGTGCCCATGATGCCCGTGTCCGTCGTGATCGTGGCCATGGTGCGCGCAGGCGCGCGACGGATCCGCCTCCTGCAACGTCCCAGCCTTGCACGCCGCCAGCGCCTCCTGCACCGTCGGCCGATCCGCCAGATACACGCGGATCCCCGCAGCCTGCAGCTTCATCATCGCCCCCATCCCGATTCCCCCCACGACCACCGCATCGACGTCGTGACCCGCCAGCGCACGCAATGGCTGGCACCCCCCATGGCCGTGGTGCATGTTCTGATTCACGATCGTCTCCGTCGCACCGCTGTCGGTATCGACGAGCAGGAACAGCGGCGCCGAACCGAAGTGCATGCAAACCGGGCTCTGGAGCCCAAGATCCTGCGTGACGGGAATACACAGATTCATTGTTGCTTCTCCTTGCAGCGCGCTCCGGGACAATCCGCCCGGGCGCACGGACAACCTTCTCGTTCACCGCGATGGCTCGCGCGACGCCCTCCGTCGGCATGGGCCCGGCAGCCGCATCGTGCGCAATCGACCTCCCCCTCCGACACTCCCTGGCATTCGTGATGACAGGCCCGACAACGCGGCGGCGGATTCGGATCGTGTGCAATCACGCCCCCTTCGATCCGCAGCGCCTTGCCCGCCACCAGCGTCTCGGCAACCTTGCGACGCGCCGACATCACGATGCGTCCGAAGGTCGCCCGGGATACCCCCATGCGCTCCGCGGCTTGCTCCTGATACAGCCCCTCCAGATCCGCCAGACGAATCGCCTCGAGCTCGTCGAGCGTCATGGCCAGTTGCTCGAGCCGACTCGGAACGCCGCCGACCGGCGCAAACAGCACGTACGCGGGGCTTCCGGAGACACGACGACAGCAGGGGGGGCGAGGCATGGGGCGGAAGTGATTGTGAGCATATGACCAGAACAAGTCAAGGACTCACGTCGCCCCGCCGCGGATCGCCTCCCCGCCCCCGGTCCCCTCGAACAACCCCTCCTACTCCCCCTGCTCGGTCACCGGCTCGTACAGCCCTCGCTTGCGCAGCAGATCCCGCAGGTGGTTGCGGGCGATCCCCGAGTCCCGCGACGCCTTCGACAGATTGCCCCGGCTCCGACGCATCAGCGCCTCCAGGTAGATCCGCTCGAATCGATCGATCGCTCGCGCCTTGGCGTCCGCAAACGACCCCGCGATGTCGAACGCTTCCCCCTCCTGCTGCGCACCCTGGAACCCGAATCCGCCGGTGCCGATGTCGCTCTTCGTGATCACCCCGCCTTCGCACAGCGCCGATGATCGCATCATCACGTTCTTGAGCTCGCGCACGTTGCCCGGCCACGGCCGCGACACCAGCTCCGCCAACGCTTCGCTGTCCAACGTCGCAGGCAACGCACCCGGCTCCGCGCACGCGTTCAGGAAGGCCTCGGCCAGCAGGGGGATGTCACCGGGGCGCGCGCGCAGCGCCGGGACCGCCAGCCGCACCTGCGCCAGCCGGAAGTACAGATCGTCGCGGAACCGACTCGCCTCCACTTCCCTGCGCAGATCCCTGTGGGTCGCCGCGATCACCCGCACGTTGACCGGAATCGCTTCGCGACCTCCGACCCGCTCCACCTCCTTGCGCTCCAGCACCCGCAGCAGCTTCGGCTGCAACGGCATCGGCAGCTCACCGACCTCGTCGAGCAGGATGGTCCCGCCATCGGCCCGCTCGAACGCGCCCACGTGCCGCGTATCCGCACCGGTGAACGCACCGCGCTCGTGACCGAACAGCGTGGACTCTGCCAACGTAGGGGGGATCGCAGCGGCGTCGAGCACCACGAATGGTGCCTGGCTCCGCGTGCTGCGCGCGTGGATGGCTCGCGCCACCTCCTCCTTGCCCGTCCCCGTTTCGCCTTCGACCAGCACCGACAGGTTCTTGGGGGCGATCCTCTCGAGCACCGCGAACAGCTCGCGCATCTCGAGCGATGCGCCGACAAGACCCTCGAAGCGGTTCAGGCCGCTCGCCTCGGCCGGAGAGGTGCGGTCGTGTTCCTCGACGCGCAGCAGGCTGCTGCCGACCCGCACGACCGCTCCCGGCGACAGTTGCACCTCCATGATGCGATTGGCCCCGAACCACGTGCCGTTGGTGCTGCCCGCGTCGCGCACCGTGACCCGATTTCCGGCCGCTCGCTCGATCTCCAGATGCACCAGCGAGACCGCAGAATCGTCGAGCACCAGATCGTTGGTCGCGTGGCGCCCGATCGTGTGCCGCGATCGCGTGATCACCAGGGTCGCCCCCCGATTGGCGCCCTCCAGGACAACCACTTTCGCCCCGCGCGACGCGGAGGGAGGCGGCGGCACGACGCTCGTGTTCGCGTCGTCGTCGTTCCTCTTCTCGCTCATGATCGACCGTCCTCTCACGCCTGACGACGGGGTGCAACTGGCCGGGGCTGGGGTCGCTCAGGGCAGGGTCACCACGTGCGACGCCCGCTGTCCGGACCGCACCACGACGCTCAGGGTCTTGGTCCCGAGCCCGTCCCTGCGCACCACGACCGTGTGCGTCCCCGCCTTGAGCTTCAGGCCGTACACGGGGGTCGAGCCCACCGAGCGGCCGTCGATGGTCACGTAGGCAAACGAGGGCGACGATCCGAGATCGAGCCAACCGAACCCGGGTACGGCGGCAGGCTCCGCGGACTTCAGAGGCGCGGCCTCTTCGCCTGGCTTGTCGTGGGCCGAGCTCACGCTCGATGCCGCAACCGACGCCGAGGGAGCGGGGGCAGGAACGATTGGATCCGAGCCCGCGGAGGCAACCGCCGATGGGAGCGCAGGAGCCGAGGGAGTCCCGTGGGGAACCGCGGCAGGCGTTCGGTCGAATGCCCCCCAGAGGCCAACGCCGATACCCATCGCCAGCAGCGCAACGAGCCCTGAGACGATCCACCTCTCGCGGCTTCGCGCAGCGCGAGACACCAGGACCGGTGCCCCCGAGATCTCTTCCGCCGGTGTCTCGTTGCGCGGCACCGTCTTCACCCACGCCCCGAGCGCGTCGTCCGTCGCCAGCCCTCCGCACCGCTCCGCACACAGCAGCACTTCGGCTCGCATCGACGCCGCCGTGGGGAACCGATCCGCGGCACGAGCGCTCAGTGCGCGATCGATCAGGTCCGCCACGCACGACGGCACCTCGGGCTGCCGGATCGCGAAGGCCTCCACGTCGCCCGCTCGCGCACGCGCGAGCGCCAGCCGCGGATCGTCCTCGTCGTAGGGCGGCGTCCCTGCGATCAGCTCGTGCAGCAGCGCCCCCACCGAGAACAGATCGCTGCGCCCATCGAGCGGCTCCCCCCGCGCCTGCTCGGGGGACATGTACCCCAGCGTCCCCTTCGCGAGGTATCCAGTCGTCGCAACCGTCCCCGCCTGCCCTCGCGCAATCCCGAAGTCCGCCAGCTTCACCCGGCCTTCGACCGAAATGAGCACGTTGCCCGGGCTCAGATCCCTGTGCACGAGACCGAGCTTCGTGCCGTCCTCACCCCGCAGCTCGTGCACGAGCTCCAGCGCCACGAGCAGATCATGGGCGACCCGGAGGGCCACCGGCAACGGAACCGCCGTGCCTGTGAGACGACGAAGCGAGTTGCCGTTGACGTACTCCAGCAGCAGGTAGGGCCCGGTCTCGTCTTCCCCCGAGGCGAGCAGTTGCGGGATGCTCTCGGACTGCACGCGGGCGAGCAGGCGCGCCTCCCGCCGGAACGCGGCTACCGCGACGGCGTCGCGTGCGACGTGCGGCAGCATCCTCTTGAGGGCGGCGACGCGTCCCGACCGGTCACGCACGCGCCAGACCTCACCATACGAGCCTGTGCCAACGAGTGCTTCGAGGCGCGAGTCTGCCAGGCGGAACGGCTCGGAGGATCCCATGTCCGACGATGCACCCCTGAGGACAGGGGATCCCGGCAGCATGCCACGATGCCGTCGGGGAGGCACGCGACTCCGGAGATCGTGGCTGCCGTCCGCGCAGTGCTCTGGTATGCCCTCGAACAGCGATGCGAGTACTTCCGGGCGCTTCGATCGGTCTTGCCCTCCTCGCCGCGGCGTCCAGCGCCTCGGCGGAGCGCATCGCCGTGATCGCGCTCCCCTCCCAGAACCAGCAGGCCCCGAGCGTCGAGGCCGACCGCCTCTGCTCGCTGCTCATCTCCCATCGCCACCAGGCTTTGTGCAGCGCCGACGTCACGACCCGGCTCCGAGCCGGCACCGAACGCCCCGACGCTGCCTGGGCCGCAAGCCTCCGTCAAACCGTGGGCCAGGCACGCGGCGCTCTCACCCGCCTCGACCGAAACGGCGCCAGCGCCCTCACCCGCCAGGTCGAGGCTGCTCTGCGTCTGCACGGCGGCGGCATCGGAGGCCCCGAGGTCCTTGTCGAATGGGCCTTGCTCGAACGCTCCCTCGCCTCGAGCGCCGGCACCGTCTCCGCTGCATCCCGATGGCTCCGAATCGCCGCTGCCCTCGGCCCGTCCGTCACCCTCGACCCGCTCAACCACCCCGACGACGAGCGGAACGCCTTCGCTCAGACCGTTGCGGAGGTCTCCGTGTCGTCGTCCGCTGCCCTGGCCGTCGTCAGCTCGCCCGCCTCCGCCGACCTGTGGGTCGACGGCGTCCGGCGCTGCGCGACGCCTTGCGAGGCCAAGGTCCCAGCCGGGCATCACTTCGCTCACGTGACCAGCCCCGGCCACGTGCCGGTCACCTTCGAGGTCGACCTGAAGCCGGGGACTCGACAGCGCAGGGAGGTGGGACTGTCTTCGGCCTACACCGGCGCTTCGATCGACGCCATCTCCGCGATGCTCGCCAACCCGAGCCGCTCGCACGAGGCCGGAGCGGCGATCGTGCCGATCGCCCGCTTCCTCGACGTGGCCCGCGTGGTGGTCGTGCAGCAGGACAAGCCGGGGAGCCTGCGCACTCTGCTGGTCTCCACCTCGCGAGCGTCGCAGCGTCGCGACGGCGCCTCCGTCGAGGAAATCGCGCAGAACATCGGGAATGGGAGCGGTCCGGAGCCGTTTGATTCGGGTCACGAACGAGCTGCGTGGTACCGGAGCCCCTACCTCTGGATCGGTGTCGGGGTCGTGCTCGCCGGCGCAGCCGCCACCGGTGTCTGGCTCGGCACGCGCGACGACGGCTCCGCCCCGGGCACCGGCACCCTCGTGATCGGAGGCAGGTGATGCGCGCCCTGCCGACCGCCCTGCTGCTCCTGCTGTTGACCTCGTGCTCGTCGGCCCCCGAGACAACCGACGTCCGCGTCAAGCTCTCCCCCCCCAACGACACGAGCTGCATCGGAGTCAGTGGCTTCGAGCTGGAGGTTACCGTTGGCAACGGCCAACCCGCGAAGTCCACCAGCATGCGTTCCCGCCCCGTCCTCGCGCGCGCCGACTGCGACCTGCAGGCCCCCGTCGCGCTCCAGGATGTCGATCTCGACGCTCCCGTGCTCATCGTGCTGCGCGGTTTCGACGGCGCGAAGCGTCAGCGCGTACAGGGGATGCTTCAGATCGCACGGCTTCGCGATGCTGGCGCTCAGTCCCTCACCGTCAAGGGCGTGGACTCCGCGGCGCTCCAGGTCGTCGCCATCGATCGCTCGACCGTCCTCAAGAGCGAACCCATCAGCTCGGTCACCAACCTGGAGTTCTCCGGACAATCCGGTGCGAGCTTCGCCGTGGACGTCAAGTCCGCGGGCGCCTGGTTCGCCGTGGGCGAGCCCTGGGCCGCGGCCATCTCTCCGCCGTTCGCCACCCCCCTCGCAGCAGGCGACGACATCACTGTGCGTGCCACGCTCACCAAGGGCGCGTCTTCCGCCCACTGCGTCCTGCAGGACAAGGGCGACTACCTGCTCGCCGTGGTGCAGTGAACCCCCCTCCCGCCCAACGCCCCTCGTGACACAATGCCGTCCGATGGCCCGCTTCCGCATCGCCCACCTGTCCGATCTGCACGTCGCCCACGTCACCGCCAACCTGCGGCGCCTCGGCCGGATGATGATGCCCGGCGAAGGAGGCTGGTGGGACGTCCTGGCCCGGCTCGCTGCCTCGTCCCTCGAGCGCAAGAGCCTGTTCGAGCCGCTGACCCGCTCGACGCATCTCGCCTACAAGTACGATCCCCGCATGCTGTCCGCGGTGCTCTCCGATGTGCGTCGCAGCGCCGCCGACTATGCAGTCGTGACCGGCGATCTGAGCAACCTTGGCGCGACGAGCGAGCTGCGCGAAGCCGTGCAGACGCTCGCCGCGTTCGGCTTCACCCGCGAGCGCTGCACCATCGTCCCCGGTAACCACGACCGGATCAACTTCAGCGGGACCGCCGATTGGAAGCGCACCCTGGGGGCGCGCGAGTACCCCCACGTCGACCGCGCCGCCGAGGGGATCTTCGTGGTCGCCGTCGACAGCACGGCCCACGGCGACGACCTCGATTGGCGAGACATGGTCGCGCTCAACTCGCGCGGCCGCATCGGGGTCGATCAGATCGAGAAGGCCGACGCCCTGCTCGCGGCGCTTCCCCGCGATGCGATGAAGATCCTGGCGGTGCACCACCACCTCGTGGACTTGCCGCCCGATGGCTATATCGACGACTGGGCCGACAGGCTCGACCCACGCCTGGCGGCCAAGGCCGAGGGCTCCGAGGTGCTGCTCGACGTCGCGGTCGCGCGCGGCGTGGGGCTGATCCTCTTCGGGCACCGCCACCGTCCCACCCGCGACGACTTCCTGATTCGCGGCATCCCCGCCGCCTGCTCCGGCGCCGTGGCGCAGCCCGATCCTTCGGGTGTGCTCAAGTACCGAACGTTCGACTTCGACGGCCCCCGGCTCGTGGGGCGCGCGTGGCATTCCATCGAGCCGAGCGTCGCTCTGGCCACGTGCGAGAAGCCTGTCACGGCCCCGGACAGCGGTGATGACGACCTGAGGGCTACCGTGGCGATCGACGGCGGCGACCTGGAGGGAAGCCTGCGGAAGCTGCGCGGCAAGCGTCGGGCGCTCGAACGACGGGCCCTCGAGGAGCTGGCAGCGCGTGCGCGTAAGAAGTGATTCGTAGGACGACGCAACTCGGATCGAAGCCATCCTCGCGTCTTCAACGCCCGGTTCCGGCGTCCTGCTCCGCTTCTCCCTCCACGAGCCTGTACAGGGAGCCGTCGCGCTGCCCACCCGCGTACAGCTCGTCCCGATACACCGCGAGCGGCGCCACGCAGAAGATGTCCACCAGCGCGAATGGCGACTTCTTCTCCGCTACCTGCGCAATCCTCGTGATCGAATCGCCGAGCTTCCACAGCCCGCGCTCCGTCAGCACCACCAGCGACCCCCTCCACCCGACCAGATCCGTCGGCCTCCCAGCGCCGTCCGGAAGCTCGATGACACGCCATCGCTCGCCGTCCTCGGTCACCCGCAGCAGCACGCCTTCCGCCGACGACGCAATCCAGTACAGCTTCCCCGCGTCCGCGTACCACCGCAGGGTCTGCGCCGTTCCGGAGTCGGTCACGCGCACCGCGCGTACGTGATCGCGCAGCAGCCCTGTCGCCTCCGGGGGCGGCGCGAACACCACATAGTCGTTCGGCTCCCGTCCGTCGTAGTCCTGGATTCCCGCGTACAGCCTATCGCGGAAGCGCACGAGGAAGGTCAACCTCCAGACCCCGTCCTTCCACGGATACGGGTAGTCGATCTCGAAGGTCCACCGGGACAGATCGGCGCTCGCGACGTGCAGCGCACCTGGCGAGGGGCCTGCCCACGCCTGCTGCTTCGGAGGCACCGACCCGGTCGAGGCGTAGTACCGGCCGCGGAATCGGATGGTATCGATCACGTGATAGGCGCGCGGCAGCACTCCGGCGCCTGCCTTGCCCTCCGGATCGGGCGCGAGCGGCGGCAGGTGTCCGGGCATGCGCGCCTTCGCGAAGCCCCCCGCCGGATCGGACACGAAGACGTATCCCTCCGTGCCGTGCTCCGCGAGCCCCAGCCCGTTGTAGGGAGGATCCGCGTCCGGCACGAACAGCCTCCCGCCGATCGCGCGCACCCGCAGAAATCCCTGCCCTGCTCCTCCGCCGGTCTGCTTCTCCCCCGGACGATTCCAGTCGAACGCGGTCGTGATCGCGCGGGCAGGATCGTCGCCCGGCACGTACCGAGTGATCGTCGCGCCGTCGAGGCCGAGCGGCTGGTACGCGTGCGCTGCGTAGAGCGCTTCCCCGAACGGCGTCAGGTCGCAGATCTGCCTGAGCGCCAGGCGGGACCTGCCCACGCGCTCGAAGTGCGCCGTCGCCGGGAGCTCTCCCTTGCCCGGAGACTCGGGGTCGTCGTTGCCATCGGGATCGAGCTGTGTCGGCGCCGCGTCCGCCTCCGGAAGAGAAGCGGGCGCCGCGTCGGGGGACACCGCCGACGCGGCCGGCCACGCGGATGGCGCCGCGTCCGGTGCGGTCGTTGGCCTTGCGGTGGGCGACGGGGCAGGGGCGGGGCGTGTGCACCCCGCGCAGAGCGCGAGCGCGATGCATGCCGTGCGTGCAGAGCGAGGCGGTCTCACAGGGCGAGTGTACCGGGCGGGGCCGTCGGAGGGGGAGCTCGCTGTGCCCCTCGCCCTCGATGCGTGTCGGCTCAGCCTTCGCTCGTTGCGGTTCGCGTGATCCAACGGTTGTACAGCCACAGGGAGAACGCCGATACCAGCCCGATCACCATCAGGATGATCCACCCGGTCGCGGCTTGTGAGGGCTGCAGCTCCAGCAGCCCCTGATCGTTCTTCACCGCCCCCTTGCACATCACCTCGTTGAAGATCCACGCGCCCACCGGTCCGCCCGTCAACGACCCGATCGCCATCGGCAGGTTCGCGTAGCCGAGGAACAGCCCCTCCTGCCCCTTGGGAGCGAGGCCTCCGATGTACTCGTAGGTTCGCGCGGAGGCGAACAGCTCTCCGAACGCGATGAGCGCGACAGTCATCACCACGAACAACGAGCCGAGGGGCAGCGCACCGGCCACCAGGGCACGCGCACCGCCCGCGAGATACAGCGGCACGATGTTGATCAGCATCGCCGTCGCGATGATCAGTGTCCCCACCACGATCGACCGGATCGGCTTCATCTTGCCGAACAGCTTCGTCACCAGCAGTTGGAAGAACACGATCACGAACGGGTTCGCCATCGTGTAGATGTCCACCGGCGGCTTCTTCTCGAGGACCTTCTCCAGGTACAGCGGCAGCACGTTGTAGACCTGGCTGTACAGGAACGTGAAGCCCGAGTTCACCAGCAGGAACAGCACGAATCTCGGGCTGCGCAGTACCAGGAACATGTCTAGCAGGATCTGCCCCACCGATCGCTTCGGCTTCGCCGCCACCTCCGCCGACACGGGAGGCTCACGATAGGTGAGCAGCACGACGGCCAGCGCGATCACCGACGACGCCATCGACACCGCAAAGATGAAGGGGAGGCCGAGCTGCGTGCGCACCACGTAGGAGACACCGCGCCCGAACAGCGAGCCGATGTTGATGACCATGTAGAAGATCGCGAACGCAAGCGTCGCGCGTGTCCCCGCCGTCTTCTGCACCGTGCCCGAAATGCACGGCTTGACGAACGACCCGCCGATTCCGATCAGGATCATCCCCGCGGCGACCACCACCGCCATCCACACGGGCGAGGTGACCGCGTCTCCCGCCTTCTCGGCGAGCTGCGCACCTCCGACCCATACGGGCGCTCCCATCAGGAAGTAGCCGCCGGTGAGCAGCACGAACGCCAGCGCCAGCGATTTCTTGAAACCGACGTGATCCGCGATGGTCCCCGACAGGATCGGAAGGAAGTAGACCAGCGTCCAGAGCAGCCCGTTGAGCGTGCTCGGCCAGTACTTCCCCATGCCGAGTCGTCCGAGGTAGATCACCACGAACGACGCCATCGCGTAGTACGCGCCGCGCTCGAACAGCTCGGTCGTGTTCGCGCTCCAGAAACTCGGGTGGAACTTGTCCGGGGCCTTGTCGGCGACAGGGGTCGAAGTGCTCATGGCTCCGCCGCTTGTAGCCGCGTTTCGCCCTGAGATCCCGCTCTTTCTCGCCCCGCGCCGCATCCCCCTGAACCCATCCCCCTCGCCGCCCTGGCTGCCCGGTCCGAACCCATCCGGCTCCTCGTGGCTCTCACCGGGCGTTCATGGACCTTTCGCTTCCCTCCCTCTTCGCCGCCGGTCTGCTCACCCTGGCGACCCCGTGCGTCCTGCCGATGGTGCCCGTCTACCTCGCGATGCTCGCTGGAGCAGGCATCGAAAGGACCCGCTCCCGCAGCCGCTGGCGTCTGATCGCCTCCACCTCCCTGTTCGTCGCGGGATTCGTACTGGTTTTCACGCTCCTCGGTCTCGGCGCTTCGGGCATTGGCTCCTGGCTCCAGGCGCATCGCCCCTGGCTGCTGCTGGCAGGCGGCGTCCTCATCGCACTGTTCGGCCTGCGCTTCCTCGGAGTGCTGCGCATCCCGATGCTCGAGCGCACGCTCCAGGCCTCGGGCCCCTCGCGCATCGGCTCCGGTCTCCACGCATTCGCCTTCGGCGCGGTCTTCGCCATCGGCTGGACTCCCTGCGTCGGTCCGATCCTCGGATCGGTCCTCACGTACACCGCGGCCACTACCTCGGATCCCCTCGTGGGCGCGCTCTACCTGTTCGTCTACGGACTGGGTATCGGTGTCCCCATGCTCGTGGCCGGCCTCGCTGCCGATCGCATCCTGCCTCGCTTGCGACGCCTGAACGCCTACCTGCCGCGGCTCGAGAAGGTCACCGGTGCGATCATGGTCGCCGTCGGGCTGTTGCTCGTCGTCCCTTCAATCGCAAGCGGCAAGCTCGGCAACGACAAGCCCCGGGCCCTTGCGCAGGCGGTGGCAGACGGTGTGACGGATGTGAGTCCGTCCCTGGGAGCAGCCACCGAGGCGCCGCGACTGGTGGAGTTCTACGCGAGCCGTTGCCCGGTGTGCGACAGGATGAAGCCGCGCATCGAACGGCTTCGCTCGGCTTGCCGGGAGCGTCCCATCGAGATCCTCACGGTCAACGTCTCCGACCCCCAGAATCGCGAGGCGGCGCGTGCCTGGGAGGTCTCGGGGGTCCCGGCGATCGTGCTGCTGAAGGAGGACGGAACGGTCGCTGGGCGTCTGATTGGCGAGCAGTCCGACGATACCTTGCGAGCGGCGAGCGCCAATCTCCTCGGCGCTGCGTGCGACGGCGTCCCGGTGAAGAAGCTGGAATCGGCGCCCATGGGGCCGTCGTGCAGCACCGAACCCCACACGGTCGGAGCGCCGACCGTGGCCCCGCCGACCTGCGGAATGTGATGTCTTTGGCTCGCTCGACCACTCTGGGATGCGGGAACCGAGCGGCTGCGAGGGTTGCCGGAAGTCTTGTGTTCGAGTAACCTTCACGATTCCAAAATGCGCATCACCTCTTTGCTCCCTTGGGCCTGCACCGTTGCGATCTCCGTGGCACTCGCCGGGTGCAGCAGCGCCGATCCGAACGACGAGCCGATCCCAGGGGAAGGGGCTGAGCTGACCGACGACGACTTGAGCGTTGGCGATCTGAGCGCGGAGGATTCGAAGGCGGATGGCAACTGGGGAGCGGCGACGACGTGCAAGCCGATCCCCAACCTGCCGAAGCTCAAGGCTCCGCGCATCATTATCTCGCTCGACGGGCTCACGCTGCACCTGATCGATCCTGATTCGGGCTACGACAAGGTCTTCCCCATCGGCCCCGGCGCCGTCGAGGAGAGCAGCTCGTCGATCGCCTACGGCGAGTCCAAGTCGATGTGGCCCGTGCTCCGCTACGGAACGGGCGACTTCCAGATCACTCCGGGGACCACGACGGCGTGCAAGGTGTGGTGGACCGATGCCTCGACCGGCACGAAGAGCCCTGTTTTTGCGGGGCTTCCGTTCATGTCGTGGTCGGGCAACTACGCGATCCACGGGCCGGTCGACAACTACCGCGCGGCCAACGGCGGCAACCTCCGACGCGGCTACGTGTCGCACGGCTGCGTCCGGATGGCGGCGGAGGACGTGCTCGAGGTCTACGCACGCATCCGAGGCATCGCGAAGGTGCCGGTGCACGTGCAGCGCGAGGCGGAGCGGGACGCGCAGGGGCGGCGCGTGGACGTCCCCTTGGAGGATCGCTGGCTCGGCGCCGAGTGCGAGACCGACGCGGATTGTCCGTGGCAGAACGGCTTCTGCGATCACAACCCCTACAGCGATCGCGGCTACTGCTCCGCGCGGTGCAGCGGCTACTGCCCCGACAAGGCCGCCACCGCCGCCTGACGGACAGACCCACTCTCGTCCGTCTCCGCCCGCGCGCGCAGGATCCGCAGCGTCTCCGGGTCGTCCCGCCAGCCCCGCGCCAACGCCTCCACCGCCGCCTGACGGACATGACGGTCCTCGTCCGTCTCCGCCCGCGCGCGCAGGATCCGCAGCGTCTCCGGGTCGTTCCGCCAGCCCCGAACCAACGCCGCCACCGCCGCACGGCGCACTGGCCAGGCATCGTCGGTCTCGGCCAACGCGCGCAGGATCTGCACTGTCTCCGGGTCATCGCGCCAGCCCCGCGCCAACGCCTCCGCCGCTGCCGCGCGGACAGCACCACTGCCGTCCGTCTCAGCCCGCGCGCGCAGCCAGCGGAACGTGTCGGCGTCGGTCGACCAGACCTCGACCACCAAGACCACCGCCCGCCGACGGACCTCATCTACCTGGCAAGCCTCCGGCCCGAAGTCGATGTACGAGTAGGGCAATTCGAACGACACCAGCTTCTTGACCGCCGCCAGTGCCCGCGCGCCGACATCGGCCAGCCGCGCGCGGTTGCGCGCCTGGCCGACGCACCGGGCCGCCAGCAGCACGTGGCGCGCGGTGTAGTCGCGGTCCGGCTGCGCCAGCAGGTGCGCCACCAGCGCCGCCACGTCGTTCTCATGCACCAGCCCGGCCAGGAGCACGAGCACCTCCTCCCAGCGCTCGTCGGCCCAGTGGTCGGTGTAGACCTGCTTCAGGTCGTCCGGCGACAGGCTGCGCGGTTCCTGGATTCGCGCGCACAGGTCGTCGGCGCAGTAGAAGTCCGCGAACGTCCGGTGGATGAACCCGTAGCAGTCGCCGCCGACCGGACAGAGGATCAAGTTGCGCTCGCGCAGGTGGCGGATCAGCGCCCGCGCCACCTGTCGCGGCGGTGACTGGACCAGCCCATCCAGTTCCTCGGCGATGATGGCCTCCAGCCGTTGGCGCGCAATCGCGTTGCCGGCCAGGCCCTGCGCACCCGACTGCATCTCGCGCGCGGCCCGCCGCAGAATCTTCATCTTCTCGTCCAGGCCCAGCGCCTCACGGTCGCGCGCCAGCGTCGGGTCGGCGGCGATGGCGTCGGCCACGCGCCACTGCACCAACAGCAGGCGGGCGCACTCGCGGTACAGGTCGGCGCGGTCGCGCGGCAGGTCGCGGTGGCGGTTCAGAATCGCCATCATGGTCAGCAGCAGCGGGTTGCCGGCCAGTTCGCGAATGGCCGGCGTGGCCTCGATGGCCTGCGCCAGGCGCCGGTGCTTCTCGTCGCGCTCGGGTGCGGCGGCGGCGCCGTAGGCTTTGGCGTGCCAGGCGGTCAGGAAGGCGGTCTGCTGCTCGTCGTCCAGGTCCTGCAGCATGACCTGGCGGAACTCCGCGCGGCGGAACGGCTCGCCCTGATAGCCGATGACGCGCGACGTGACCACCACGCGGGCGCGGTCGTAGGTGACGGCGAAGCTGATGATCTCGCGCACCACCTCGTCGCGCTGCGCCGGATCGAACACTTCGTCCAGTCCGTCGAAGTAGACCACCGCGCGGCCATGGCGCAGGCAGCGGTCCAGTTCCTCGGCGTCGAGTTGCGCGCCGCCGCCGTGGTCACAGCGCAGATAGCTCAGGAAGTCGGTCACTTCCCCGCGCTCGGCGCGGGCCCGGGCATACAGCCGCAGCTCGATCAGCAGCGGCAGTTCGGCCTCGGGCCAAGTCTCGGGCGCTCGGGCCCACTCCAGCGCCTGCCGGCGCACCAAGGTCGACTTGCCGGCGCCCGGATCCCCGAGGATGACCACCGCCCGCCAGGCCGGCTCGGCCAGCAGCTCCAGTACCGGCCGCGGCGCCTGCTCCACGTAGCTGCGCTGCCACTCGGCGAGCGTCTCCTCGTCGGGCTCCGGACCCTCCATCAGGCCCTGCTCGCGCAGCCGCCGCAGGTGCTCGCGCGGCTGGTCGAACAGGCGCGGCAGGTACTCGGCGCACCCGCGCACGGTCTGCGGCACGAACACGTCCCACAGGTGCATGGTGTAGTGCGGGCCGTCATGGTCGAGGGCGTCGAGCTGGAGCGTGTCGTAGAGCGCGCGAAGGTGATGGGCGTAGCGCAGTTGCGCCAGCAACCAGGCCAGCGCCGGCTCCTGGCGAGCGCCCTGCTCGAACTCGGCCAACAGGTCGCTCAGGACCCGCTCCGCCGAGCGACCGACCGGCACCACCGTCGCCAGCGCCCGGCTCACGTTGTCGGGCAGGGCTGCGGCGACGGGCGCCTGCAGCGGGTGCTCGACCGGATCGGCCAGGAAGGCCGCCAGTGTCTCGCTGACGGGCGCTGAGCCCAGCACTACGGCCAACGGACCACACGCGCCCTGCTGCTTCGCGGCGTCGCCGGCGTAGAGCGACTGCGCCACCTGGGCCACCGCGAAGCCGGAGACGCGCGCCAGGACCGGCCGATGCGCCTCGGCCCACTGCCGTGACGCCCCGCCGGCGGCGCGGACCAGGCCGGTCACCACCGTGGCGCCCAAGCCCCCCAGTCCGTCACCCGCGGCCCCGAGCAGCACGGTCTTCACCGGCTCCGACAGCCCGGCCACCCAGCCTTCGAGACCCATCGGCGACCATCCTTCCACCCACGCCGCGCGACACAGCCCGTGGATCGCTCGTTGGCCGCCGCCCGCGCCGGTCCTCTCGCCGGCCCTCCGCCCTACCCCGCCAGCTCGATATCGAACTCGCCCACCACCAACCGCGGCGGCTCCTCAAGGGCGATGTCGCAGCGCAGCTTGCGCTCAAAGAGCGCGGCGGCCAGCACCAGCCA
>CAYMUE010000076.1:20195-28530 GCA_964393505.1 uncultured Polyangiaceae bacterium | reverse complement strand
TCCGCCTGCTCGCATGGCGGCGCCAGCAAGTACCCCTACGGGAGCACGTACGACAAGAAGCTGTGCAACGGCGCGGACAATCCCAACAACGGCTGTCCGTCTGCCTGCGCCCTCATGCCGGTGCAGGGACAGGCGTCGTGCAGAACAGAGGAGGGGATTGTGAACCTGACCGGCAACGCCGCCGAGTGGGCGGATGAGTGCTCGGATTCCACCGGTGCCGGCGACTACTGCAACGTTCGCGGCGGAGGCTATCCGGACAGCGCCAACGCTCTTCTTTGCGGCGAGAAGATCGGACCTGAGCGATCCTACCGGAGCGAATCGATCGGCCTGCGCTGCTGCGCGTACGATCCGTAACCATGGTCCTGTATCCGTAATCGGCTAGGGCGGTTTCGCGGAACTCATGCATGACGAGGAGTTCCGATCCGCGGCCAGTAGGCGCGAACGCCGGCTTCCACGGCGGGCAGCGGCGACAACGTGCGCGTTCGCATCAACGGCTTCATGTATCCCTTCCCCTCCGGTCGAGGGGGCGGCCGGCGCGGCCGCGAGTGCGTCGGTCAGGCGTGACGGGTGAAGCCGCCCGTGCGGGAACCTGCGGCGAGGGCCGGGTCGAAGTATTTCCCTTGCTCCCGGGCGATGCTGCGGCGTCACTGGACACGCCTCGCCCACACCGCATCCCCGGTGGGGCTCCTGCCTGCCCAGCCGATGGCTCTCAACCGTCGGCGGCAAGGCGCGCACGGCCATCCGGTCGGAATTGCCCGAGACCTGCACGCGGGTGTAGAAACGAACACCGTCCTGATGCGAGCCGGTGGGCAGGCAGGACAGGGTCTCCCCGATCACCATGCCAGCGCGTAACGATCTTCGCCACGAAGAGAGCAGGACCCATGATCAGCCAGACGTTCCGTGGTCGCGATTCCATCGCGAGTGCTGCATGTTTCGTGCTGCTCGCCGTTGCCGCAACGAGCTGCGGCGGCGACGACTCCCCGGCGGCGGGCGCTGCGGGGCAGGGCGCTGCGGGGCAGGGCGCTGCGGGGCAGGGCGGAGGCGGTGCGGCGGGCGACTCGGGGATTGCTTACGGAACGCCCGGGCCGTCGTGCAACGGCATGGCAGGGAACGAGTGTCAGGGAGAGAGCTGCTGCGCGAACATCCTGGTGCCTGGTGGGACGTTCCCGATGGGCGACCCATCGATCATGGGCGCCACACCCGAGCACACGGTAACCGTGAGCAGCTTCAACCTCGACAAGTACGAGGTCACCGTGGGGAGGTTCCGCAAGTTCGTGGAGGCGTATTCGAGCTTCGTGATCTCCGCGGGGCAGGGGGCGCATCCGTTGATCCCGGGCAGCGGATGGGACTCGAGTTGGTCGAGAGCCAAGGATCAGGCAGGGCTGCAGAGTCTGCTCAAATGCGATTCGACCTACGGAACCTGGTCTGACACGGTCGGCGGCAACGAGAACAAGCCGATCAACTGCGTGGACTGGTATCACGCATTCCTGTTCTGCTACTGGGACGGCGCCAGGTTGCCAACCGAGGCGGAGTGGGAGTACGCGGCAGCGGGCGGCGATGAGAACCGGCAGTATCCGTGGGGCTCCGCAAACCCGAACCTGAACTCGCTGGCGGTCTTCAACTGCCTTGCGGACGGGAGTCCCGAGGGGCAGTGCTCGGCGAACGACCTTCCGAACGTGGGGCACGTGCCCGCGGGGGCGGGACGCTGGGGGCACATGGACCTCGGTGGAAGCGTGAGGGAGTGGGGGTTGGACTGGCAAGCAAGCTACAGCGAGGAGCCGTGCGTCGATTGCGCCAATGTCGCGCCGGGATACGCCCGCGTGCTGCGAGGCGGCTGGTGGATGATCGACAGCGAATACCTGCAGTCGGCCGCCCGCTACGACAACGACCCGGACGAGCGCAACGTCTTCAGCGGGTTCCGCTGCGCCCGAGCCTTGTGAGCCCACCAGCCACGGTTCTCAACCGTCGGCGCCTCACAACGCCTGGGCCTGCGCCGGATACGGAACGTGCGGCCTGCGGTTCCCGAACGCGTGCTGCCCCACGATCGGCTTCACATCCTTGCTCCCGCCCAGGGGCCGCTGCTCCCACCACCAGAAGTCGCCCAGCTCGTAGTTCCACGATGCAACCTGCAGTCGGTCGTCGGTAATGTGCGCCACCAGGAAGCTCCGGGCCTCGTTCTTGGCCGATCCGGGGAGATAGACCGGAATCCCGTGCCACGTGTAGTTGCCCGTCCTGTGGATATGCCCGTGGAAGATGGCAATCACGTCGTGCTCCCGAATCGCGCCGTAGAAGGCCTCCTGGTTCGCCGCAACCCCGAACCATCCCGTGCGCGAGTACGGCCCCAGGATCGGCCGGTGAAAGAAGATCACGACGGGCACGTCGGCGCCGAGCCCCTTCAGGTCCCCGCGCAGCCACTCCACCGTCCCCTCGGCGGGCTCTTCGCCCAGCGACACCACGTGCAGATCCCCCCAGTCCACGGAGTACTCGACTCCACCGTGGCGCCGCGTCACCTCCCCCGCGACATACGGGCCGCTGCGGTTGTCGTGATTGCCCACGGACTCCGCGACAGCCATGTTGAGCAGTGCGGGCTTGTCGGGCCCGCCGTACACCGATACGAACTGCTTCCACTGCTGCGGATCACCGTCCTCGGTGAGATCCCCGGCCAACAGCATGCCCACGGGCTTGCCCACCTCGCCTCCGAACGCGGCGGGCCAGCTCTGGCCCTTCATCGCGTTCGCCTGGTCGACGATGTAGCGATGCAGGTCGAGCATCTCCACGCGCCCGGGGCGTGGGAGCGGCGGCCCGCGCCACGGCGCCTCGAGGTCGGCCCCGAAGTGCGTGTCCGATTGGACCAGGAAGGTGACATCCAGCGGTCCCGTCCGGTGTCTCGTCCCCACCACCGCCGAATGGGGCTGCCGGGTTCTCGCCTCGCTGGCGTAGGAGCCACCGCAGCCGGATGTCGCGAGCGCCACCGCGATCGCGGCGAGGATGGCCATTCTTCGGAGTCGGAACGTCGTGTCCATGGGCCGGACCGACCGTAGCACCTTCCCCGCTCGCGGGTCGTGGGTGAGCCTGTTCCCCGGGCGCGGAAGAACGGACGACGCTGGCACTTGCCATGCACCGTGGATGTCCACGCGACCGTCGAGTTCGAGTCGCCCCCGCCCTGGGTGAACGCGATAGAGCTCATGGACGCCGACGGCATTCCGGTCGCCGGCGGGTGCATGTAAGCCGCGGGCGGCGTCACCACACCATCGTCACCAGCACCTGACCCGGCGCCCCCGCGGCAGGTGGCGACGCGGACACGATCGGAACGTTTCTGCGAGAGCCCGTGCGCGGGTGGAGCAGCAGCGGCATCCCGATGCCGACGGCCGTGCCCACCAACGCGCCGGTCACCACGTCCGTGGGCCAGTGGACGTTGGCCGCGATGCGCAGGGCGCCGACCCCGCTCGCGACCAGCCCGCTGCCCACTGCGAAGTACGGCGCGTACTCGTAGCCGCGGAGGAATGCGATCGTGGAGCCTGCGGCCGCGAGCGAGAACGCCACGCTCGTGTCGCCGGAGAAGAACGAGAGGTTCTTCTCGCGCTTCGAGTCGGCCCACTCGGACTCGTGCTCGACCCCGTAATAGAACGCGGGACGCTGGCGGGCCACGGCGACCTTGACCGCGCCGCTCAGCGCCAGGCTCATCATCATCGCGTCGAGCACGATGAGCGCGTTCGGCAGGGCGTCGGAGCTCTGGCCGCGAAACGCTGGCATGAAGGAGACCGCACCCAGCGCCGCGAGGGGCGAAAGCCCGAACGACAGGACATGGCTCGTGGCCGCGGCGCCTTGGGGGTCGTCGGCGAGGAGCGCGTCGTGCCCCCATCGATCGAAGCCGTTGGGCTCGCACCAGCGGCAGCTCTTGGGGGGTGGGAGCAGGAGGTTGGCTCCGAGGGCGAGGCCCAGGGAGACGCCGGTCTCGGCGACCAGGAAGGTCGTGTCGGTGCGGGCGAGGCGTTGCGACGGCTCAGCGGAGGCGGAGCTCGAACACACGACAGCGAGTGTCGCAGAGCAGAGGATCGGAGAGTATCGGAGACGGGATGGGAGCATCGATCGTGCCGCGGCCGAGCGTACCGCCCGAGGCGCACGATCGCGCGACAGGTGAGGAATGGCAAGGACCGGGTAGGGCGGAGCTACAGCAGGAAGCGGTAGCCGAGGAAGATGTTGAGGGCGCCGGTGTTGGTGTCACCGGTGGCGGTGTGGTCGAGCCCGCCGTACTGCAGGAGCAGCTCTCCGAGCAGGGCGCCGGGGCCGAGAGCGTACTCAACGCCGAGGGGTACGCCGACGCCGACCTTGGTGCTCTGCTCGGTGGTCTCGGAGATCGTCTTGTCGCCAGCGGAGCCCTTGACGGTGCTTCGCAGCATCAGGATGCGCGGGCCGATGCCGGCGTAGGGGACGAGCTTGCCGAGGGAGGTGAAGCGATACATGACGACCGGCATGATCGCGAGCTGCTGCTCGGTGAGCTTCCACTCGTACTTCCCGGTGGGAATGAGCCGCGCGTCGTCCTGGCTGCCATCGCTCTTGGGAGCGGTGTAGTCGACGTCGAGGGCGGCCGCGAAGGCCCGGTTCATCCACGGGAAGACGTAGCCGGCTTCGATGCCGCCGGTGACGAAGGGGGAGAGGCCGCCGAAGGGGATGATCCCGCCGACCTTGCCGCCGAGCAGGACGGCGCCGCCGCCGGTGCTGGGCGCATCGGCGGTGGAGTCCTCGAGCTTGACGCCAGCGTCCTCGGCCGAGGCGAGGGCAGGGGACAGGAGCGCCGCGAAAACAGCCGTGACAATCAGAATGCGTCGCATCGTCGTCCTCCTCACCAGACCGCCAGTTCGGTCGTCTTGCTGGCCTGCGCTGCGGTCGTCTGGCCGCCGCACAGGAACAGGAATGCGCTCTGCACCGAGGTGCCGAACAGATACCGGCCTTCGGTCAGGTTGAGCGCGCCCGCGTTCCAGGAGTTGTTCTTGAGCGTCGGCGGGGGATTGACGATCACCGCGGACTTGGAGCCCGCTGCCGGGCCCTGGCCGCCGAACGCGTACAGCTGGTTGCTGCCCGCGAAGGTGCCGTAGCCCGCGTTCGCCGAGTTGAAGTCCTCGGGAACATCGCTCCACACCCCGAGATCGCCGCCCGCGGCGATCTTGCCGACCGACACGTTGGTCGTCGTGTTCGTGCCGTTCGTGAGGCCACCGCCGACGTAGACGTACGTCGTGCTGTCGGTGATCAGCGTGGAGGCGTTGCGATCGACGACCCAGGCGCCGGCCTGGAAGCGCCCCTGTGCGAGGGAGTTGGTTCCCTGGGTCCAAGCCGCGCCGGCGGCCTGACGTCCGTTGACGGGATCGATCGTGACCGGGAGGTACTCGTAGCCCGCCAGTCCGGCCGTGCCGTTGCCGCTGCCGGCCAGGGCGTACACGTAGAACTTGTTGGCGTCGGCAGGATCGAAGCCCGACACGATCGCCGCCGACTCGCGGGCCGTGTTCAGGTTCGGAAGCTTCAGCCACTTGCCCGTCGAGCCGAGCGGCAACGGGGAGTCCGCTGCAGGGGTCTTGCTGCCGTCGTCGAGGTACTCGAGCGGCGTGTTGGGATCCGTGACCGTCACGGTGTCGAGCAGCAGCTCGGTTCCCGGGGCGTCCGTGCCCGCGACATTGCGGTAGATGCGGTACGCCACGACGTTGGGCAGCGCGGCCTTGGCCGAGTCCACGGGTGCGCTCCAGAAGATCTTGACCGAGATCTTCTTGTCCTTGATGTCGGGGAGCTTGAGGGAGAAGGCGTCGCTCGCGAGGGACTCGCCGGCCGGGTTGTCGAGGTCGGTGTCGGCGAAGACCGCGCTGACGCGGTAATGCCACTCTCCGGTGCCGAGGCCTGCGGCAGCGATGAGGTTCAGGTCGACGTCGCGGATCACGGGGGTTTCCCGCGGCGAAAGGATCATGGCGCGTTCGGCTGTCGCGAGCTGCGCGGAGCCGTCGTTGCCGCCGACCACGTACATGTATCTGCCGACCGTGGTCGCTGCGGTCAGGGTGCGCTTGGAGCCGAGCAGGGACTTCTGGACGCTCCAGGTCCCCATGGCGCCGTACAGGTCCACGGGTGCGAACTCGGAGCTGTCCAGGGCTCCGGAGGTCGCGCCGTTGTCGCCGCCGATCGCGTACACGAAGCGGGCGGCCGGAGTCGCCTGGCCGGCCGCGGAGGCGAGGGCGCGGCGACCGACGTTCATGTCGGTGCCCTTGCGGGGATTGTTGAGGTTGAGCGACGGCGTCGTGATGCCGATGGCCGAGAAGTCTCCGTAGGCGCCGTCGGGGTTGGTGAGGCGCACGACGCAGACATCACCCGCGGCGAGTCCGGAAGTGTTGATCGTGATCGCCTCGGTGCAGGCGGCTCCCTGACACGTGGGCGCGCTCGCCGTGGTCGGCGCGTCCTTCACGGCGTTCAACGCGTCCTTGCACGTCGTGGTCACCGTGTTGCCGTCCACGAAGTTGCGGCCTGTCAGCGTTACCGCCTGGGGGTCGGTGCTCGTCGGCAGCGAGCCGGGCGTCAGGCCCGTGATCACCGGCGGCGCGTTCTCCACCTCCTTGTACCCGGCGCTGAGCACACCCACCGCTCCGTCCGGGTTCACCAGGATGACGTCGAAGGTGTTGACCGGCGTGCCCTTCGGCACGATCCCGGTCGCGCGATCCTGATCGACGAACGCCACGTTGACGAGCTCTGCGGCGGCATCGGTCGGCGTCGCGTTGGACGGGTTGAGGAACACGCGTGGCGTGGCCGCGAACAACCCTGCGCTTGCCGTGTCGCGGTAGATCGTCACCGCGGTGTCGTCCTGCGTCCATCCGAACGGCGGATCCACGGACTTGAGGGTGATGGTGGTCTGGCCGGTGACGCGCAGGCCGTTGGACAGGACGGCGAGGCAACCGCTGTCGTCCTTGAGGACGACGTCGTAGACGCCTTCGGCCTGGGACTTGGGGACGAGAGCGCGAAGGCGATTCGGGTACTCGGTGACGGGCTGGAAGGCGAGCTGCGTGCCTCCCGTGCTCGACCCCGCGGGGTAGAGGGTCACCGCGTCGTTCGGCAACGGCGGCGTGATCGCCGTCGAAAACAGCGTGATCCAGGTGTTGATGCCGTTGTAGACGACCCCTGGATCCACGAAGAACAGCATCGGACCGGGGACGACGTCGACCTGTTGATGGGGCAGGGGGCGATCCTCGCAGGTGTCCGGGTTGCGCACGATGACGTCGCACTTGTCGCCCGCGGCGGGCCCGGGGCCGAACGTCGCGTTGATGGAGGTACCGTCCTCGTTGACCGTGGTGCTGGTCGCGGCGATGGGCGCCTTGTCGCCGCACTTGAGCTCGACGATGGCACCCTGCTCGAAGTCCTCGCCGGTGATGGCGAGGGAGCTTCCGCCTTCGCAGACCTTCTTGGGCTGCACGCCCGTGACGGTGGGCGGCGGCTGGACGGTGAGCTGCAGGCCTTCGCTCGACTGGCAGTTGGCGGGAGCGGGGTTGGTCACCACGACGTCGAGCTTGGTGGCCTGGGTCACGGCCCAATCGCCCTGTTTGACGGTGATGGTGAGGGCGGTGCACAGCTCGACCTTCTTCTCGGCGAAGCTGCCGACGATCTGCGCGCAACCGCCGGGAGGATCCTTGGGTGTGTACTCCTTGGTGCCGAGCGCAGGATCGGTGGACGACAGCCGCACGGTGGGAAGGTGGACGGTGCCGCTGGCGTCTTCGTAGCGAAGGAAGTTGGTCCCTTCGAGCACCACGAGCTGATCGGATTGATCGTCGCAGATGGCCGGCGGCTTGAGCTCCTTGAGCATCGGAGGCGGCAGCACGGCGATACCCTGCGTGATCTCGACGGCGTGCGTGTCGTCGGGATTGGTGATCTTGATCGTGTAAACGCCCTGGGGGACGTTCTTCTCGGGCTTGATGTCGAAGGACATCTGCTCTTCGCTGATCCAGTGGACGAGGCTCGCGGCGGGGTTGGCCGGGTCGTCGTCGATCCGGAGCTGTGTCGTCGTGGTGTCGACGCCCGCGAGATCCTTGGCCTGCAGCAGCTCGATCTTCGGCAGGATGAGCTGCGCCGAGCCGTCGCCCTCCAGCACCTTCGACGGCATCGGCGTGAACTTCCCGCCGTTGACGAGGATGTTGGAGAGCTCGCGGTCCGCCGGCTTCGCATTGCAGGCGAGATCGGGTTGAACCTGGGACGCTGTCGGCTGGGGGCTCTGTATCTCGTGCGAGCACGAGAGGAGCCCGACACAGCCGAGCATGAGCACGAATCCTATTCTCTTCGTCGTCCGTTTCATGAAGGACCCTCGTTGGTTCGA
>CAYMUE010000076.1:0-20095 GCA_964393505.1 uncultured Polyangiaceae bacterium | reverse complement strand
AGACCACGATGCCGCGGGCCGTGCGCGCGCTGTCGCGCAGCGATCGCAAGCTCGCATCGCTGATCCGCACGGTCGGTCCCTGCACGCTGGAGCCGGGCAAGCAGCCCGATCACCTCACCGCGCTAGTGCGCACGATTGTGTTCCAGCAACTGTCGGGCAAGGCGGCGGCGACGATCTTCGGACGTCTCGTGTCGCAGCTTCCGCCCGGGTCGCCGACGGCCGATCCGGGCACGTGGTCGGCGCTTACCGACGAGCAGATGCGCGCGGCGGGGCTGTCTCGTCCCAAGGTCTCGTACGTGCGGGATCTGTGCGAGCAGGCGGGGCGCGGGGCGCTTCGCCTGGGCGAATTGGGCGCAATGGACGATGACGAGATCATGCAGGCGCTGGTGGGGGTGCGCGGCTTCGGCCGTTGGTCCGCGCACATGATCCTGATGTTCCACCTGGGCAGGCCGGATGTGTGGCCCGTGGACGATCTGGGGATTCGCAAAGCGCTCTCGCGCATGGATGGGTTGAGCGAGCTGCCGACGGCGAAGGAGATCGAGGCGCGCGCGGACGACTGGCGTCCGTGGCGTTCGGTCGCCGCGTGGTACTTGTGGCGCTCGCTCGACGTGGACATGACGGGCGTTGGTTGGTGACGATGTTGGCGGGTCGCGTTGACAGCGGCGCGCGCGGATCGTTATCTGTCGTGGATGCTCCCGTCGGCCCCCCCTCCCGGAACCCTCTTCGCGCAGGACTTCCGGGTCGTGCGTCGGCTGGGCGAAGGCGGCATGGGGCGGGTCTTCGTGGCCGAGCAGGTGAGCACGGGCGCGATGAGGGCGCTGAAGCTCATGCACCCGGTGCTCGCGCACGACGAGAGGTTCGTGCGTCGTTTCGAGCAGGAGGCGAAGATCGGGGCGCGCATCCGGTCCGATCACATCGTGCACGTGGTGGCGGCGGGGTTCGACCAGGAGACGCTGACGCCCTGGCTCGCGATGGAGCTGCTCGAAGGCGAGCGGTTGGGGGAAGTGCTCGAGCGGCGCGGGGCGCTGGAGATCGCCGAAACGCAGACGGTGATGTCGCAGCTATGTCACGGTCTCGCAGCAGCCCATTCGATCGGCGTCGTGCATCGCGACCTGAAGCCGGACAACATCTTCCTCGCCCACGCGCGGCGAGAGGGGGTGCCGTTCACCGTCAAGCTCCTCGACTTCGGCATCGCCAAGGTCATCCGCGAAGCCGACAACAGCCGAGGCGAGGCTCTCGGCTCGGTGATGTGGATGGCGCCGGAGCAGACCGTCTCCGGCGCGGAGGTGACTCCTGCCGCCGACGTCTGGTCCCTCGGCCTGCTCGCCTTCCGCATGCTCGTCGGGAGACCCTACTGGCGATCCACGGCGAACGAGTCCGCGTCCTCCGCCATGGTGCTGCGTGAGGTCGTCATCGATCCCCTCGTGGACGCCTCGGAGCGCGCCGGGGAGTTCGGTCTCGCGGATCGCATCCCGGAGGGGTTCGACGCCTGGTTCGGGCAGTGCCTGACGCGGGAAGTCTCGAAGCGATTCGCCCATGCAGGTGCGGCAAAGGCCGCGCTCATGCACGTGCTCTGGCAGGCCGGAGGCGAGCCCCCCGAGCCCGACTCCCCGCCCAGACCCTCGCTCGTCGTAAGCGTGCAGCCGGCCACCCCGGTCCTCTCTCCGCGGAGCAGCACGCTCCCGTCGCTGTCGGTCGCGAAGCCGGATTCCCAGCCCGTCGTCCCGACGATCGGTGGCACGACCGGCAGCGCGGTGCTGCCCCCCTCTCAGCGTCCCGTCCCCCGGAGACCTGCACGTCGCTTTCTCTGGAGGGCGGTGTCCGCCTCGGCGCTCGGCGTGATCGTGGTCACAGCCGTCGTGCTGCTCGCGCAACGGAGCCGTCTGGACTCCGCGTGCGCTCAGGACGACGCGTTGGCCTGTCGCAAGCTGTGCAACTTCGGGAAGCCCGAAGCGTGCGTTCGCGCGGGCGACATCCGGGCGCGTCGCTCCGCTGCGCCGGGGACGCCCGCTGGGGAGCGCAGCGTCGAGCGGCGCAAGGCCATGCTCGCGTGGAAGGCCGCGTGCGAGCGCGGGGTGCTTGCGGGGTGCACGCGGTGGGGGGTGGCGCAGCAGCAGGGCGTGCTCGACGACACAGGGCTGCGGGCCGACCCGGCTGCGGCGGTGAGCACCTTGCGGCGGGCGTGCAAGGGTGGAGCCGGCGAGATCTCCGGGTGCGTGCGGCTCGGAGTGGCTTTGCGCACCGGGCTCGGCACGGGCCGCAACGTCGACAACCGTGCCGCCTTTGATCGCGAGGCCATGGAGCTGTTCCGACTCGACTGCGATCCGTCGCGAGGCGGCCGGGGGTGTTTCTGGCTCGGCTACCTGCACCAGTTCGGCGACGGCGGGCTGGCGCGCGACGCGTCGGAGGCGATGGCGAAGTACCAGCTCGGCTGCGGCGTGGGGGAAGGGGATCCGGAGGCGTGCCGTCACCTCGGGGAGTACTCGGAGCACGGCGTGCTGGTGCCGCGGGTGGAGCTGGGAGACGGGCACGACGACGCGTTCTCGCACGATCCGACGGAGGCGATGGATCGGTTCGATCAGGCGCGAAGGTTGTGGGAGGCGGAGTGCAGGGGAGGGGATCCGGAGAGCTGCAAGGACGCCGCGCTGCTCCTGTGGAGCGGCAAGAGCGAAGCGGCCTCTCCGAGCGGCGCAGCGGAGCTGCTCGGAACCTCCTGCGACATGGGCTATGCCGAAGGCTGCCATCGGCTGCACCAGTTGTGCGTCGCGGCTGCGAAAGGAGCCGAGCGCCCTCCCTGGGCCGTGGCGTGTCGCGGTGTGGAGCTGCTCCGTCGCGCGTGCGATGGCCGTTCCGCCCGGGGGTGCATTGCGCTGGGCGAGCTCGTCGAGCAGCGCGAGGACAAGGAGAGGGCCTATCGATCGGCCGAATCGCTCTGGGCCGTGTCCTGCGACCAGGGCGCAGCCCACGCCTGCCGGCGGCTCGCGCAGCTCTACTCCGAGGGCGTGCCCGGTGTGGCGCGCAACCCGTCCCGCGCGGTGATCTACTTCGATCGGGGGTGCGAGCGAGGCGACGCGATGGCCTGCACGCGCATCGCGCACCTGTACCGGACCGGCTCCGATGTCGCCGAGAAGCGCCCGGATCTCGCCCTCGAGAAGTACAGGACCGCCTGCTCGCTCCTGCAGGGCGACGCCTGCTACCAGGCCGCCATGATGATTCGCGCTGGAGAAGGTGGTGCGCCGAATCTGCCGCTCGTGTCCACGCTCCTCGATCAAGCGTGCGATCTGCACGACGCCCAGGCGTGCCTCGAGCTGGGCCGGATGCAGCACAAGACCGATCCCGTTGCGGCGAAGCGTTGGTACACGCGCGCGTGCTCGGGCTGCCGTTCCGGCCCCAACCACGAGGCCTGCGCTGCGCTCGGCGCGATGCTGATCGCGGAGCGCGACTCGAAGGAGCAGCAGCGCGGTCGCGATCTGCTCTCGAGCGCGTGCAAGGCTGGCGTCCCGGACGCCTGCACCCCTCGGTGACGCGCTCCCCCCCGAATTCGTACATTTACTCCGGTGCTGGTCCCGTCGATCATGTGCCCATGAGAGCCTTGTCTCGACGCCTCCTGGCGCCCGTCGTCGTCGGCGGCCTCGTGCTGTTGACCCTCCCCAACGCGGCCGACGCGGTGATCCTGCAGGTCAACGGCAAGATCATCCCGCAGACGGCGGCCATCCAGCCCGGCCTGAACAAGGGGGAGAACGGCACGCCCTACACGAACACCGCCACGCCTCCGAACCTGGTGGGCGCGGGCCCGAAAGGCGCTATCGATCCGGTCTTCGAAGCCGCCGAGTCGCCGCAGGTCTTTGCCGTCCCCCGCCTCGCGAACAACAGCTTCGCCACCGTCGAGTTCGTGGACCTGCTCGAGGGCGCCGGCTACGAGAACACCTTCGGCTGGTACAACGTCGGCGACGATCTGTCGGTGCTCAGCAACCTGCACTCGGTGTTGACGTGCACGCCGTCCAACTACGAGCCCACGCCGACGTCGCCCTCATCGCTCTCCGTGAACTTCCAGACCGAGTACACCGCCGGCCGCTACAAGGGCGGCTTCATCGGCTTCTTCCTCGTAACCCCGGAAGGCCAGTCGGGCGGTACCAACTGCGGCAACCCTCTCACCTCCGCGGGCGTCGGGCGGATCTACTACACCGAGAAGGAGATCAACGGCGACGGCAACTACGTGCACTACCTGGTGTATCAGTCGAAGGTCACCGACGCGCAGGGCAAGCGGAACACGGACTTCTACTTCGGCTTCGAGGATCTGTACCGCGGCGGCGACGACGACTTCGAGGACATGTTGATCTTCGTCCGCGGGCTGGTCGTGCCGTGCGTACCCTCCTCGGAGATTTGCGACGGCAAGGACAACAACTGCGACGGTCTGGTGGACAACAACCCGACGGACACCGGCGGCTCGTGCGCCACGCTCCCCGGCAACAACCCTGGCGTCGGCGAGTGCAAGGCGGGCGTGCTCACCTGTGCGAGCACCGGCCCCGGCGACACAACCAAGACATGTGTCGGCGAAGTCGGCCCCGTGGCCGAAGCCTGCAACGGCAAGGACGACAACTGCGACGCCACCCCGGACAACCCTTCCGGCGGCGTCTTCGTCCCGGCCCTGCCCAACGCCTGCCCCGCCCAGACCACGCCCTGCTCGGCCTCCACCCAGTGCATCAACGGCGTCCCGTCGTGCGTGGTCGTCGTGGGCCCGATCCCCGAGACGTGCAACGGGGTCGATGACGACTGCAACGGCAAGACCGACGACAACCCGAGCGACGTGGGGGTGCAGTGCACGCCCACGGGCGTGGAGCCGACGATCGGCGAGTGCGCCGCCGGGCAGACCGTGTGCTCCGGCGGCAAGCTGTCGTGCGTGGGCTACCTGGGGCCCGCGCCGGAGGTGTGCGACGGTAAGGACAACGACTGCGACGGCGCCGTGGACGAGGCTCCCCTGCAGGGGCTCAACCCGCAGTGCGTGCCGCAGGGGATCGAGGTCTGCAGCCTCGGCGCCGAGCAGTGTGTCAACGGCGTGAAGGTCTGCACCGGCTTCACTTTCGGGTCACCCGAGATCTGCGACGGGCTCGACAACGACTGCGACGGGACGATCGACGAGGACCCCATCGATGTCGGCGCGCCCTGCGGGAGCGACGTGGGGCAGTGCGATCCGGGCCTGCTTCAGTGCCTGGCTCAGACCCCCGGGGACCCCTCTACCGACACCGTGGTCTGCGTTGGCTCCTCTCTCCCCGACAAGGAGATCTGCGACGGCATCGACAACGACTGCGACGGCTTCGTGGACGAGGACCCCGACGGCGCGGGGCCGCAGCACCTCGACGGTGTGGGCGATCCGTGCGGAAGCGGCGAGTGCGGAAGCGGGCTGATGCAGTGCAAGAACGGGCAGCTTGCGTGCATCACCAACGCCTCGGGCAAGCAGGAGATCTGCAACGGCAAGGACGACGACTGCAACGGCATCATCGACGACAACCTGACGGACGCGAACGGCGCGTGCGGGATCAACGCCGGCGCGTGCGAGCCCGGAACCTGGCAGTGCCTCCCCACCACCCCCGGTGATCTCACGACCGACCTGTTGCAGTGCGTGGGCGGGGTCGGCCCGCAGCCCGAGATCTGCAACGGGATCGACGACGACTGCGACGGCTTCATCGACGAGGATCCGGATGGATCGGGACCCGAACAGATCCCGGGCGCGGGCGAGCCCTGCTCCGACTCCGACGCCGGCCTCGGCCCATGCGGCGCAGGCCTGACCGCCTGCGCCAACGGCGTCATCGTCTGCAAGCCTTCGGCGACCGTCGCTCCCGAGACGTGCAACGGCATCGACGACGACTGCGACGGCCAGATCGACGAGGAGGAGGACCTCATCGACGTCGGCGGCGCGTGCGGCTCGAGCATCGGAGCGTGCAAGCCCGGCGTCTGGACCTGCACCCACGACACCGAAGGCAACGCCACCAAGGAGTGCGTCGGTGCCACCGAAGGCACCGAGGAGGTCTGCAACAACATCGACGACGACTGCGACGGCGCAGCGGACGAGGGAGACCTGCCTGGCGAGAACGTGCCTTGCCCCCCCGATGGGATGACCCTCCCGCTCCAGGGCCTGTGCTCTCCCGGCAAGATGCTCTGCCTCAGCGGCGAGATGAAGTGCGTGGGCGCCGTCGGGCCCTCCGAGGACATTTGCGACGGTCTCGACAACGACTGCGACGGCACCACCGACCAGCCCGACCCCTGCCCCGGGGAGTCCGTCTGCATCGCGGGAGTTTGCTCGAAGAAGTGCTCCTCCGGCGGCGAGTTCTCGGACTGCCCGCTGGGCCAGGTGTGCAAGAGCGGGTACTGCACTCCCATCGATTGCACGGGCAAGTGCGCCGGCGGCACGGTGTGCAATCCGAAGACGGGCCTGTGCGAGGCTGCCGACGGCGGAGCCGCGGGCGCTGCAGGATCGGCGGGATCGGGCGGAGCCAAACCGGACGGCGGAAAAGCGGGTGCCGGGGGTGGATCCTCCGGCAATGCGGGCTCCGCTGGCTCGACCTCCACGGGAGGCTCCACCTCCGCGGCGGGGGCCGGCAACCCCGAGGACTCCGACGGTGACGGCAAGCCCGACAAGTGGGGGCTGGCGACCGGCGGAGGAGGCTGCGCCTGCGGCACCTCTCCCAACCGTGTTCCCTTCTCGTCGGCGCTGCTCCTCTCTCTCGTCTCGCTCGCCACGATTCTTCGCAGGCGCTCCAGCCGCACCGAGGTGAAGTCATGAACCGCTGGTTGACCTGGACCCTGCTCTGCCTCTGCGCCCCGTCGGTCCTCGCCGGCTGTGCCGACGAAGCGTGGTGCTTCAACTGCGAGGGGCCTGCGCACGACCTCGATGCCGGCCAGGAGACCTCGTGGCCCGACGGCGCCGTCGGCGACGGCTTCGCGATGGACTCCGCGGCCTTCGACGTCGTCACCAACTGCGGCGATACGGACACCGATCCGCAGAACTGCGGCACCTGCGGCAAGGTCTGCGAGAAGCTCCCCGGAACGCTGGTGACCTGCGAGAAGGGGCAGTGCGTCGCGAAGTGCGCCGACGGCTGGCTCAACCTCGACAACGACATCGCCAAGAACGGCTGCGAGTACCTCTGCACGCAGACCAACGGGGGCGTCGAGATTTGCGACGAGAAGGACAACGACTGCAACGGTCTGATCGACGAGGGGTTCGACACCAAGACCGACACGCAGAACTGCGGCAAGTGCGGCAACGTCTGCCTCTTCTCCAACGCCCAGGCCCTGTGCAAGCAGGGCGTCTGCGCGATCGGCGACTGCCTCCCAGGGTGGGCCGACAACCCGACCAGCGCCGTCGCCGACTGCGATTACCCCTGCACGCAGACCAACAGCGGGGTCGAGATCTGCGATGGTGTCGACAACGACTGCGACGGCTCCATCGACGACGGCGTCGACACCTCCTCCGACGTGAACCACTGCGGCGCCTGCAGCAACTCGTGCGTCAACCTCTTCCCCTTCGCCACCGCCTCCTGCGAGCAGGGCGCGTGCGTCCTGTCCTCCTGCGAACCAGGCCACTTCGATCACAACCAGAACGAAGCCGACGGTTGCGAGTGGACCTGCGAGTCGAGCTGCAACACCTTCCCCTTCGCCGTCGGCGTCTGCGACAGCCAGGGCGTCTGCTCCATGGGCGCTTGCCTGCCCAACTACTTCGACCTCGACAACGACCCGGCCACCGGCTGCGAGTACTTCTGCGTCGTGACCAATGGCGGCAAGGAGGTCTGCGACCTGGTGGACAACGACTGCGACGGCCAGGTCGACGATCAGCCCGACACCGCGAGCGATCCGCTCAACTGCGGGCAGTGCGGCAAGTCCTGCGGCGGAGCCTTCGCGAACGCCGCTCCCCTGTGCCAGGGAGGCGCGTGCGTGCTCGGCGCCTGTTTCCCCGGCTACTTCGACAAGGACGGCGTCGCCGACAACGGCTGCGAGTACTCCTGCGAGTCGGTTTGCTCCTATCCCTTCGCCACCGGCAAGTGCACTCCCCAAGGCGCCTGTGAGTTCGACAAGTGCCTGCTCAACTACTACGACCTCAACGGCGACGTCTCCGACGGGTGCGAGTACGCCTGCACGCTCACCAACGACGGTGTGGAAGCCTGCGACGGCAAGGACAACGACTGCGACGGTTCGGTGGACGAAGGCTTCGATCTGCAGCACGACCCGCTGAACTGCGGCCAGTGCGGCCGCGACTGCCACGTCTACTTCCCCCACTCCACCGTGGTCTGTCAGCCGGAGCTGGGCGTGCCCACCTGCCAGTGGACCGGGTGCGATCCCGGGTTCAACAACGATGACGGCCAGGCGAGCAACGGCTGCGAGTACGCCTGCTTCCCCACGAACAACGGCGTCGAGACCTGCGACGGCATCGACAACGACTGCGACGGCCTCGCGGACAACCCGCCCGGCGGCGTGTTCAACCCGCCCCTGGCCGAGCTCTGCCCCGCCGACGACCCCAACGACATCTGCTCGTCCAAGACCGTGTGCGTCGTAGGTGTGCCCAAGTGCGTGCAGCAGATTTTCCCCGCCGAGGAGGTGTGCAACGGCAAGGACGACGACTGCGACGGCCAGACCGATGAAGACCCGGACGGTTCCGGTCCGTTGAACCTGCCGCAGGTTGGCTTCGCGTGCGGAACCTCCCAGGTTGGCGAGTGCAAGTTCGGCGTCACGATCTGCTCGGCGGGCGCCATCAAGTGCGACGGGGCGGTCGGTCCCGCGGCCGAGAGCTGCGACGGAAAGGATCAGGACTGCAACGGTGTGGTCGACGACAACCCGATGGGTCAAGGGCAGTCGTGCGACCTGGTGCCGGGCTCTCCCGGCGCCTGCACGCCGGGCGTGCGCCAGTGCATCTCCGGAACCCTGGTGTGCACCGGCGGCGTCGGCCCGTCCTCCGAGGTCTGCGATGCTCCGAAGGGGTCCACCAACGACGCATTCGACAACGACTGCGATGGCGTCATCGACGAAGGGTGCGTGTACGGAACCGGTGAGCCGATCCGGCTCGACACAGGGACCACCGTCGGCCAGTGGACGTCGTTCCAGCTCGCGGCCGCCTCTGCGGGCGACCTGTTCATGACGGTCTACTCCGACATGCGCTCCGGGACCTACCCGAACATCTACGGCCGCGTGTCGACCGACGCTGGATCGAGCTGGGGTTCTGCGGAGCTGACCATCGCCAGCGATGTCTACGGCGAGGTCGAGCCGAGCGTCTTCGTGCGCAACGGTCGGGCCTGGGTCGCCTACTCGAACTTCCTCAGCGCGGTCCGCCGCATCCACGTCCGCTCCGCCAGCGCCCCTTACACGACCTGGGGCGGCGCGATCAAGATCGATGCGCCTGCGGCGAGCGACACCTCGATCGACTGCTACGCCCCCTCGGGCGCGGTGGCGAAGCCCGACTCGGGGACCAACGACTGGTTGGCGGTCGTGTGGAGTGACATCGCGGGCGACGCCTTCAACCCCACGCGCAACGTGCGCGTGAATTACTCGAAGAACGGCGGTACGACCTGGCTCGCCACACCGTTGCTCGTCAACTCCGGCGCCGGCCTCAACAAGGGGGAGCTGCCCGTCATCGCCAGCAACGGCAACGGCATCGTCTTCCTCGCGTGGCGTGACAAGCGCGTCTCCGGTCTCGCCCAGGTCTACTTCGCACGCCTCGACCTCAACGCCGGCACGCCGGCCATCACCCACATCGTCGCCCTGCAGCCCAACTCCGCGGGCGCCTCCGCCGAGGAGATCTCCATCGCTGCCGACGGCTCCAACGTCTACGTTGCCTGGACCGATCTGCGCGCCGAGAAGAAGGCCATCCGCGTGGCGGTCTCCAACGACGCCGGCGTGACCTGGAGGAAGGTCGGCGGGGTCACCGACGGCGCCGTCGTCAATGTCGATGCCACCTTCGCCAATGCCTCCGCCCCAACCATCGCAGCGCGAGACGGGAAGGTGGTCGTCGCCTGGGAGGACACCCGCAGCGGAGCCACCGACATCCGGGTCAATCACTCCGACGACGCAGGCGCCACGTGGAAGACCGCGTGCGCGAGAGCCGACACCGGCGACCTGCTGGGCTCCACCGCCTCCTACTCCCCGCGCGTCGCCCTGGGAACGGGCGACAACGTCTTCGTGACCTGGCAGGACATGCGCTTCCTTCCCACCTCCGTCATCGCCGGCGTGTCGATCGATCGTGGCACGACCTTCCATGCATCCGCCGGCACGGCGTTCCGCATGGACATCGACACCTCCGCCAACCCTGTCGGCGGCTCGGCTGCCGACAGCCAGTACCCCTTGATCCTCGCCTCTCCTGCGACCAACGCTGCCAGCGTGGTGTGGATCGACTACCGCAACGCCGCCGGCGGCAACGGTCAGAACGGCGACGTCTGGACCCGCCGTCTCGCCCCCTGACCCTCTTGCCTCCTTTCCCCCCGTCCCCCCTCTCGCTCCTGTCCCTCCGGGTGTAAGCTCGTCGTTCGAGCGTCGTTTGGTGGTGGAGACGACGAACCGATGGAGGCTCAGATGAAGCTCGGTACCTGGCGGACGTGGGTGGTTGGAATCCTGATGGCAGGGCTCGTGGGATGCGCCGGATCGGCTGCGCCGTCGGGCGGCTATCGCGCCCACTCCTCGGCTCCTGCCGGCAGGGAGGCTGCAGCAGCCGACCTCGCGTCCCCGCAGTCGGCTTCCCCTGCCACCATGTCCGCCCAAGGCGCCCCGGGTGGCGAGGCCGAATCCTCGTCCCCCGGTGCCCCTCCCGCGGCCAAGGCTGCACCCGCCGACGGGGCAGGTGCACGCGTGCGCGAGGAGGTCCGTCGCGCGGAACCCGCCGAGCAGGCGCGCCCCGGGCTGGGCACCGGATGGGGCGAGACCCGCGAGAGCCGCACCACGACTGCACCGTTCGTGCGCGACAGCGCGAGCAACCCCTTCAACGTCACGGCGATCTATTACAACGACCGCGAAGGGGCCAACGCCATGGCCCGCCAGTCGGACTACCGATCGCTCGAGCGCAACACGCTGTCGATTCTCGGCGGCGGGCTCACGGTTTCGTTGCGTGACGAAGGCGGTCGCACGCTCCCCGGGTTCTCTTCCGCGGGACGGCAATACGCGGTGGGTGAAGCGGGGTCGCGTTACACGATCGTCGTGCAGAACAACACGCGCTACCGCTTCGAGTGCGTCGCCACGGTGGACGGTCTCGATGTCATCGACGGCCAGGCGGGCAGCTTCGTGAAGCGCGGATACCTGATCCAACCGTACGCCACTCTCGAGATCGACGGATGGCGTCGCAGCGCCAACGAGGTCGCCGCGTTCCGCTTCAGCTCCGTGCGCGGCTCCTATGCGGGGCGCTCCGGCCAGGGCTCGGCGAACGTCGGCGTCATCGGCGTCGCGCTGTTCAACGAACGCGGCACGAATCCGGTCTGGACGCCGGAAGAGCTCAATCGACGCCAGCAGGCCGACCCGTTCCCCGGCCGTTACGCAGTGCCCCCGGGCAACTGAGCCGCGCGCCCTCGCCTCTCCCCGCCCGCTCTCGCTCCTCCCCTGCGGTCTCCTGTTCCTCATTGCACCCGGATGCGCTACGTCCCCGGGGTTCCCATGGCGTTGAACCCCGAGCAGCAGCAGGCAGTCGAGCACGGACCGGGACCCATGCTCGTCCTCGCCGGTGCAGGATCCGGCAAGACCACCGTCATCACCCAGCGCATCGCGCGCCTCATCGAGCGCGGCACGCCGCCTCGCGCGATCCTCGCGATGACCTTCACCAACAAGGCCGCCAACGAAATGCTCGAGCGCATCGTGCGCCTCGCCGGGCATCGCGCGGCCGAAGCCACCATCGGCACGTTCCACGCCTTCGGCCTCAAGTTCCTCCGCATCGAAAGCAAGGCTCTCGGCATCCCGGACGGGCGCTTCGCGATCTTCGACCAGGCCGATCAGGCGGGGGTCGTGCGGGAGATCCTCCGCACGGTCCGTGGCGCGGCCGATCGACGCTACGACGTCTGGGCGATCCTCGCGCGCATCTCCAAGGCTCGCAACGAGTTCGTGGCGCCCGACGCCTACGAGCCGCGGCCCGGAGACGAGTACGGCGAGGTGACCAAGGTCGTGTATCCCCGGTACATGAAGGCACTGCGAGCGTTTCGAGCCTTCGACTTCGACGACCTCGTGTGCGAGACCGTCACGCTGCTCGAGAGCCGTGACGACGTGCGCGAGCGATGGCAGGAGCGGTACCGCTACGTGCTGGTCGACGAGTACCAGGACACCAATCACGCGCAGCTCCGCCTGGTGCGCCTGCTGGGCGGAGGGCATTCGAACGTCTGCGTGGTCGGCGACGACGACCAGGCGATCTACGGATGGCGCGGCGCCGACGTCGCGAACATCCTCGAGTTCGATCAGCACTTCGCGGGCACGCGCGTGGTGAAGCTGGAGAGGAACTACCGATCCTGCCGTGCCGTGCTGGAGGTCGCCAACGGCGTGATCCAGGCCTCGGAGGGCAAGCGGCACGACAAGCGCCTGGTGGCGACGCGACCCGACGGCCAGAAGGTCCAGATGGTGGTCGGGGAGAACGGCGAGGCCGAGGCGCAGTTCATCGCCAACGAGTCGCGCCGGCTCCTCGACGAGGGGCTCAAGCCGCGCGGTATCGCGGTGCTGTTCCGATCCGCCACCCAGGCCGAAGCCATCGAGACGGCCTTCAAAGGGCAGCAGATCCCCTACCGCCTCGTCGGCGGCACCCAGTTCTACGAGAAGAAAGAGGTCAAGGACCTCATCGCCTACCTGCGCGTCGCCCTCAACCCCCGCGACGACATCTCATTGCGCAGGATCATCAACTACCCCGCCCGCGGCATCGGCGACGTCGCGGTCGAGCGCCTGGCGCAGCACGCGCTCGCCAACTCCAAACCCCTGTCGTGGGCCGTGGAGCGCGCCGCCTCCATCCCCGGGCTCTCACCGCACGCGGCCAACGGGTGCAAGGCGCTGCACGCCGTGATCGAGATCGCCTCCCGTCGATTCGCTGCGAGCGAATCGCCTTGCTCCATCGCCAAGGGCATCGTGTCCGGCGTGCGCATCGAAACCGACATCGCAGCGGGCTCCGGCTCCAACGCCATCGCGGCGCGCCGCAAGGGGAACCTCGACGCGTTCCTGGCGATGCTCGAGCGCAACGACGAGAAGCTGCGTGGAGCCGACGCGCTTGGCGGGTTCCTCCAGATGATGACGCTGCAGAGCGAGACCGACTCCGAGGATCCGGGCAACGTCGCAACCCTCACGACCATCCATGGATCCAAGGGGCTGGAGTTCGACACGGTGTTCGTCGCCGGCCTCGAGGAGGGGTTGTTGCCGCACGCGCGCACGCTCGACGCCAAGGCCTCCGATGTCGAGCCCCAGGATCTCGGCGAGGAACGCCGGCTGTTCTACGTCGCCGTGACCCGCGCGATGAACCGCCTGTACCTGTGCAGGGCTCGGACACGCCAGGCCCGCGGCGGCCCCAAGGGAGCGGCTCGCACACCGAGTCGCTTCCTCGCCGACGTCCCGCCCGAGTGGATCGAATCGCGCGCGGTGACCGGGTTCCAGCCCGCGAGCATGAAGTCCATGCTCGACGGCCTCGCCGGCGTGCTGGCGGCGATCGAAAAGGCCTGAGCGATGCAATGGATCGTGTCGCTGTTCCGTGACAACCAGTCCGTCGCCCATGGACTCCTGGTGCTCGGCGTCGTCATCTCCACCGGCTTCGCCTTGGGAAGCGTCCGCGTCGCCGGCGTCGGCCTCGGAGTCGGCGGCGTGCTCTTCACCGGCCTGGTCTTCGGCCACCTGAACTTCACCATCGGGCACGAGACCATGGAGTTCCTCCGCGAGTTCGGCCTCGTGCTCTTCGTCTACGCCATGGGGCTCCAGGTCGGTCCCGGCTTCTTCTCCTCCCTTCGACGCGAAGGCCTGTCGCTCAACCTCATGTCGTCCGCGATCGTCCTCGGCGGTACCGCCTGCGCCGTCCTCGTGGGATTCCTCATGAGCCTCGACGTCCCCACGATCGCCGGCTTGCTGTCCGGGGCCGTCACCAACACGCCTTCCCTCGGCGCCGCCCAGCAGGCCCTCGGCGATCTGCTGCCCCACGCAGCCTCCGCCAAGGAGAGCGTCGGACTCGCCTACGCCCTCGCCTATCCCTTCGGCATCGTCGGCATCATCCTCACCATGCTCATCGTGCGGCGGGCCTTCCGCATCGATCCCGATGCCGAGTCCGCCGCCTTCGACAAGGCCCAGCGCACCCAAGCCAGGCCCCTTCGCGAGCTCGACGTCGAGGTCACCAACACCAACCTCCACGGCAAGACCATCGAGGAGCTGATGGGGCTCGTCGGCCCGGGAACCGTCGTGTCCCGCCTGTTCCGCGATGGCGAGCAGCGCATCGCCACCCCCGACGCGGTCATGGCCACCGGCGACGTCCTCCACGTCGTGGGAAGCGAAACCCGCGTCGAGGACTTCCGCGTCATCGTCGGACGCACAAGCTCCCTGCGCATCCCGTCAATCCCCAGCAGGATCCACGTCCGCAAGATCGTCGTGACCAACAAGGACAAGGTCGGCAGGACGATCGAAGCCCTCGAGCTCGAGGAGCGCTACGGCGTCGTCGTCACCAGGGTCATCCGCTCCGGCGTAGAGTTCAGCGCCTCGGGGGGCCTGCGCACCCAGTACGGTGATCGTCTCACCGTCGTCGGCGAGGAGCAGGCCGTCGAGCGCGCTGCGAAAGAGGTCGGCGATTCCGTCGCCGATCTCGAGAAGGCCCGCGTGCTCCCCATCTTCCTCGGCATCGCCCTGGGAGTCGTGTTGGGGAGCTGGCCCATCGCCGTCCCCGGTATGCCGGTCGCGGTCAAGCTCGGTCTCGCTGGCGGCCCGCTCATCGTGGCCATCATCCTCGGACGGCTCGGCAAGGTGGGACCGCTGCTGGTCTACGTCCCCGCCTCCGCGAAGATCCTCATGCGAGAGCTCGGAATCGCGCTCTTCCTCGCGTGCGTCGGGCTCAAGTCGGGCGAGCGGTTCTTTCGCATCCTGCTCAGCGCGCAGGGGCTTACGACGATGCTGCTGGGCGCGGTCGTCACCCTGGTCCCGCTGCTTGCCGTGGCCTTCTGGGCGCGGTGGCGGCGCAAGCTCAACTACGTTTCCCTGTGCGGTCTGCTCGCGGGATCCATGACGGACCCGCCGGCGCTCGCCTATGCGACGCAGATCGTGCGCAACGACGCTCCGTCGGTCGCCTATGCCACGGTCTACCCTCTCACGATGTTCTTGAGGGTCGTGCTGGCCCAGGTCGTCGTGCTGCTCCTGTCGCGCTGACGGCCAACTCGCACACCCGCGTTACGCTCCGCGCCTCGCACTGTCCTTGACAACCGCGGCAGGCGTCGCCGACCATCGTGCGCATGCAAATCTCATCGAACGAATCCACGCAGTACGCGGCAGGCGGCGGCTACGGACCCCCTGGAGGCTATGGGCCTCCCGGCGCGCCGCCCGGCGGGTTCGGAGGACCTCCCGGTCAGCCCGGCGGCTACGGACCTCCCGGTGCGCCTCCCGGTGCGCCTCCCGGTGGATTCGGTGCGCCTCCGGGTGGATACGGCGGTGCGCCTCCGGGTGCACCTCCCGGCGGATACGGTGCGCCTCCCGGTCAGCAGCCTCCCGGTGGTGGCTTCGGCGCCCCTCCGGGCGGCGGCTACGCAGGCGGCCCTCCCGGAGGCGGACCCCAGGGCGCGTTCCCCGGAGGCGTCAACCCGCAAGGCTTCGGGCGCTTCATCAAGTTCGCGATCATCGGCGCCGCGATCGGCGGCGTGCTCACAGCGATCCCCCTGCTCAACCTGCTGAACTACTGCTGCTGCCTGCTCATCGATCTCGGCGTCATCGCGGGCCTTGCGATGTACCTGAAGTCGAATCCCAACGACAAGATGACCGCGGGAGAAGCCGCCGCGTTCGGCGCGATGACCGGTGGCATCGCCGGCCTGGTCGGCGGAATCCTCGCTTGGATCGTGGGGATGATCTTCAGCAGCATCATGGCCGCGCTGCTCTCCGCCCTCGCGGGCTCCGTGCCTCCCGAGGTCTTGCGCGCTCTCGGACAGCAGGGCGCCATGGGGCTTCTCGGCGTCCCGATCTACGCGATCCTCGGCGCCGGCATGGGCGCGCTCTTCGGCTTCCTCGGCCTGATCCTCTTCTTCAAGGAGCGCAAGCTCGGTTGATCCAAGGCTCGGCACAACGACGACCATGACCCCACGCATCCTGGTGTTGCTTCGGGTCCTGGTCGCCCTCGCCGGGCTCGTCCCCTGGATCGCCTCGCTGCTGCATCCCCCTGCGCTGCTCCGCTTCCTCTTCCGCGCGACCTGCCACCAGCTCCCCGAGCGAAGCCTCTTCCTCGCGGGCGAGCAGATGCTCGTATGCAGCCGCTGCGCGGGCGTCTACGCCGGCGTCCTCCTCGGCTCGATCCTCCCCGTGCCCAAACGCTGGTTCCGCGCCGCCCGGCCCCTGCTCGTCGCGTCGTTCCTCGTCGTGGGCCTCGACGTCGCGTTGCAGGATCTCGGCGTCCATCCCGTGTGGCACTCCGCTCGCCTGCTCACCGGTGCGCAGCTCGGTTGGGTGATCGCCGCGCTGCTCTCGCGCGCCTTGATCGACGAGGGGAGAGCGCGCAGAGGCGTCGCGAGCCCCTGAAGCGCAGCGGACTCGACGCTCTGTGGCAAGTTGTTCCTCGTTGTTGCCTCAGTCCGGATGCGCTCCTCGCGCGTTCGACGCAGGCGCTCTGCTGCCCTTGCGGATCCGCATCGCCGCCTCCATGAAGCCCCGATGGCTTGGGCGTGACCATGCAACCACTGTCTACATCCGCCGGTTTGCAGGAACCCATCGCCCCCCCTAGCGTGCCCGTCCCAACGCTTCCGGAGCGCACCGCATGAACAACGCGATCTTCCGTTTCCCGACCCCCCAGAACGAGCCGATCGACTCCTACGCCCCCGGCTCCCAGACCCGGTCCGCCCTCAAGGCCGAGCTCGCTCGCCAGGCCGCGGAGCCCGTCGAGATCCCTCTCGTGATCGGTGGCAAGCAGATCCGAACCGGCAAGACTGCCAACGTCGTGATGCCCTGCAACCACCACCACGTCCTTGCCACCTGCCACCTCGCCACCGAAAAGGAAGTCGCCCTCGCCGTCGATGCGGCCCTCGCCGCCAAGCGCGAGTGGGAAGCGCTCTCCTATGTCGAGCGCGCCTCCATCACGCTCAAGGCCGCCGAGCTCCTGTCCAAGAAGCACCGCGCAGGGATCAACGCCGCCACCATGCTCGGCCAGGGCAAGAACGCCTACCAGGCCGAGATTGATTCGGCGTGCGAAACAATCGACTTCCTGCGCTTCAACGCCTCCTTCGCCTCCGAGGTCTACTCCGAGCAGCCCGCCTCCGGCGCCGATCAGCTCAACCGCATCGAGTACCGCCCCCTCGAGGGCTTCATCTTCGCCGTCACCCCCTTCAACTTCACCGCCATCGCTTCCAACCTCAACATGTCCGTCGCCCTCATGGGCAACACCACCGTCTGGAAGCCCGCCAGCACCGCCGTCCTGTCCAACTACTTCTTGATGCGCGTGTTCGAGGAGGCCGGCCTCCCTCCCGGCGTCGTCAACTTCGTCCCCGGCCAGGGCTCCGTCATCGGCAAGGTCGTCACGCCGCACCCCGACCTCGCGGGCATCCACTTCACCGGCTCCAACGCCACCTTCAACACCTTGTGGCGCTCCGTCACCGAGAACCTCAAGCCCTACCGCTCCTACCCCCGCCTCGTCGGCGAAACCGGCGGCAAGGACTTCATCTTCGTCCACGCCTCCTCCGACCCCACCGAGGTCGCCACCGCCATCGTGCGCGGCGCCTTCGAATACCAGGGCCAGAAGTGCTCCGCCGCCTCCCGCGCCTACATCCCTCGCTCCCTGTGGCCCGCCATCCGCGACCTGCTCGTCGATCAGCTCGGCAAGATCCGCGTCGGCGACGTCACCGACTTCCGCAACTTCGTCAACGCCGTCATCGACGAAGCCTCCTTCGACAACATCATGGGCTACATCGCGCGCGCCAAGAGCGCCTCGTGCGCGAAGATCCTCGCCGGCGGCACCGGCGACAAGTCTGTCGGCTACTTCGTCTCCCCCACCGTCATAGAGACCTCCGACCCCCACTTCGTCACCATGGAAGAGGAGATCTTCGGACCCGTGATGACGGTGTTTGTCTACGACGACGACAAGTTCGAGGACACCCTCACGCTCTGCGACAAGACCTCCCCCTACGGCCTCACGGGCGCCGTCTTCGCGCGCGATCGCTACGCCTTCCTCAAGGCGTGCAAGGCGCTGCGTTACGCCGCGGGCAACCTGTACATCAACGACAAGCCCACCGGTGCCATGGTCGGCCGCCAGCCCTTCGGCGGCGCACGCGCCTCCGGCACCAACGACAAAGCCGGCGGCCCGCTGAACCTCATGCGCTGGACCAGCCCTCGGACCATCAAGGAGACGTTCGTCCCCGCGACGAGCTTCCCCTACCCGTTCATGGACAGCGAGTAGTCGAGCTCGCCCCCACCGATTCTCCCCCGCACCCCCCTCACGGAGTGGACATGAAGCATGCCTTTCTGCAGCGTCTCGGCCTGACGGAGCTCAACTCCGGCGCCGCCACCGGCTCCTTCCTCGACCACCCTCGCGGCGGCGAGCTCGTCAGCACCTCCCCGATCGACGGCCTCCCCATCGCCTCCGTGCGCCAGGCCTCGGCCGAGGACTACGAGCAGATCATGTCGGTCGCTACCGACACCTTCGCCCGCTGGCGCATGGTCCCCGGTCCCCGCAGGGCCGAGCTCGTCCGCGACATCGGCAACGAGCTGCGCGCGCACAAGCAGGACCTCGGCCGCCTCGTCACCCTCGAGATGGGCAAGATCCTCTCCGAGGGCGAGGGCGAGGTCCAGGAGATGATCGACATGGCCGACTTCGCCGTCGGCCAGGGCCGCATGCTCTACGGCCTCACCATGCAGAGCGAGCGCCCCCTGCACCGCATGATGGAGCAGTGGCACCCTCTCGGCCCGGTCGGTGTCATCAGCGCCTTCAACTTCCCTGTCGCCGTCTACGCCTGGAACGCGCTGCTTGCAGCCGTCTGCGGCGATGTCGTCGTCTGGAAGCCCTCCTCCATCACCCCCCTGACCGCGGTCGCCGTCCAGAAGATCTTCGCCACCGTCGCTGCCCGTCACGGCTTCCCCGAGGGCCTCTTCAACCTCGTTATCGGCGGCGGCTCCACCCTCGGTGAACGCCTCGTCGAGGATCGTCGCATCCCCCTCGTCAGCTTCACCGGAAGCTCCGTCATGGGACGCCGCGTGGGCGAGAAGCTCGGCGCGCGTCTCGGGCGATCCATCCTCGAGCTCGGCGGCAACAACGCTGTCGTCGTGCTCGATGACGCCGACATCCCCATGGCCGTCCGCTCCGTGATGTTCGGCGCCGTGGGCACCGCGGGACAGCGCTGCACCTCGACCCGCCGCGTGCTCGTCCAGCGCGGCGTCCAGGGCGACTTCCTCAAGCGCCTTCTCGGTGCCTACTCCCAGGTGCGCATCGGCAATCCCCTCGAGCCCGACACGATGATGGGGCCGCTGGTGAGCAAGGCCTCGGTCGCCGACATGCAGGCCGGTCTCGATGCCGTGCGCAAGCAGGGCGGCGAGATCCTCTGCGGCGGCGAGGTCCTCTCCGGCCCCGGCTTCGAATCCGGCTGCTATGTCTCCCCCTGCGTCGTCAAGGCGCGCCGCGACATGCCCATCGTCCGCGACGAGATCTTCGCCCCGATCCTGTACGTGATCGAGGTGCAGGACGTGGACGACGCCATCGCCGTGCACAACGACGTTCCTCAGGGGCTCTCGAGCGCGATCTTCACGCTCAACATGCGCCATGCGGAGAAGTTCCTGTCCGCCGCGGGCAGCGACTGCGGCATCGCCAACGTCAACATCGGCACTTCCGGGGCCGAGATTGGCGGAGCGTTCGGCGGTGAGAAGGACACCGGCGGCGGTCGCGAATCCGGCAGCGATTCCTGGCGGCAGTACATGCGTCGCCAGACCAACACCGTGAACTACTCGACCGAGC
>CAYMUE010000075.1:25646-28583 GCA_964393505.1 uncultured Polyangiaceae bacterium | reverse complement strand
TGCGACGTGTCGGCACACGAACGGATCGGACCGGGATGACGCAGATGTGTTTCGGCAGCCGCCTGGACGACACGCGTTTTCTCGAGGTTCTCCAGCGCCTGCTGCAGCTCACGCCGCTGACCGATCTGGCCACCGCCCACAGGGAGGCGCCCGCGTTCGCTTGGTCCCGCGGATCGCTCGGGCTGATCCTCACGCACCCCGGACACACGCTGGCGTCCAGGGCCCTGCGCAGCGCGAACCCGCGCGCCGCCCTCGCCGCGCTGCTCAAGGACCATCCCCGCGTGGCCGGCACGCCCTTCGAGCCCGCGGTGCGATCGGTGATCGACGAGCTCGCGGCGTACGCGGGGCGGTAGCGGGGCGCGCAAGGCCGCGGAGTCGCGACGATCCGGGCGCCTCGAGGGACGCGTCCAAAGGCCAACATTCCTTGCTCTTCGCTGCGCGTGTTGGCCCCATTTCGTTCGGGAGACGATGATTTCGTAGCAGGAGGATCCGATGCGCGTCACGTCCTTCGCTCCCATCGCTCTCGTCGTCTTCGCTTCCGTCGCAGGCTCTTGCCAGACCTACGATCCCCCCCGGGACTCCCTCTCCGACCCGCCCACGGCGGCGCCCGAGGAAGAGCCCGACGCTTCCCTCACGTCCGCGGACCTGCTCTCCGGCCAGAGCCTCGGCACCCCCGCGGCGGTGACCGAGGAGGTGGCGAGCGAGCCCGTCGCACCCGCCGCCGAGCAGCCCGTGCAGGCTGGCGACTCCCCCGCTGGCTCGGGCGCGTGCCCCTCGGACATGGTCCTCGTCGAGGGCAAGCACTGCACGGTGGTCGATCAGCCCTGCGTGACCTGGATGGAGGATCCGGCGAAGTTCCCCTACGCACGCTGCTCGGAGTTCTCTCGCGAGCCGGTGTGCAAGGGCGAGCGGGTCGCCATGCGCTACTGCATGGACAAGCTCGAGGCGGCCGGTCCCGACGGCATCCCGATCGGGGACATCTCCTGGACGAATGCCTCTGCCGAGTGCAAGGCCAGGGGCAAGCGCCTGTGCAAGGAGCGCGAGTGGCTCTTCGCCTGCGAGGGCGAGGAGATGCGCCCCTACCCCTACGGCTTCGTCCGCGACGCGTCGCTCTGCAACTTCGAGAAGGAAGACCTCGTGGACAAGGGCGAGCTGCGGGATCAGCGCCAGCCGGTCACCTCGAACCCCAAGTGCCTGTCGCCCTTCGGCGTGCAGAACATGGTGGGCAACATCGACGAGTGGGTGGCGCTCGACAAGACGTACTGGACGAACGACGGTCGCAAGATGAACTCGGGGTTGAAGGGGGGCTGGTGGGGCCCGCTGCGCAACCGGTGCCGTCCGGTGACGCTCGACCACGACGAGTACTTCCACGAGCTGCAGACCGGCTTCCGGTGCTGCGCCGACGCGAAGTAGTCCCGCAGGAGAACGCCCTTCAGGGGCGCTGCTCGCCCCCCCCTACCACCGCCCGGGCTTGGGAGCCTTCCACCGCACGAGCACGTCGCCCGGCTCCTGCGGTCCATCCACCGCCCACCAGGCCGCGAAGGCGTCCCGCACCACCGCCTCGGCCAGCTTGCCGCGCGGCGAGAACCCCCACTCGGCCTCCTGCGACTGATCGTCGGGGTCGGCGTACACGCGCCACACGAAGAAGCCCAGGAACGAGGGCTCGTCGAGCAGCGGCGCGATCAGCGCCTTGTACGCCGTTGCCTGCGCCCGCTGGTCCACGACCACGTTCTGCATCTTGTCGGGCCACTCCCACGGACGGAGCGCCGGATCGGGACGCGTCGTGTATCCGATTTCGGTAAATAGCACGGGACGCTGCCACGTCGCGGAAAGCTCCCGCACCTGCTCGGCTACCTTCGCTCCTCCCTTCAGGAGGTTCTCGAAGGAGGCGTTCTCTTTATCCGTCAACGGATAGAACGCGTTGATGCCGATCACGTCGAGCTCGTTCAGGATCGTCGTGTCGGCGACGTCGTCCCAGTTCGCCGAGTAGGTCAGCGGACCCGGGTACACCTCGCGGACCGCGTGGATGATCTCCGCAAACGAGGCGCTTCGCGAGGTCGTCACCCACGAGCGCAGCTCCACCCCCACGCTCAGCATGTCCGCGCCCGCGTCCCGCGCGACCTCCGCCCACTGCAGCAGGAAGCCGCGATACGCCTCCGCCCAGCGCTGCCACCCCGCCTCGTTGCCCGGGTCGATCTCCGCCCGCCACTCCCCGCTCTCGACCCACAGGTGCGGCACCAGCAGCACCCGAAGCCCCCGCGCGTGTGCCATGCGGATCGCCTTCGCAACGTTCGTGCGGTTCTCCTCGAACGGCGCCTCGAAGGTCAGGTCGATCCCGGTCGGCTTCAGATCGAACGTGCGGCCGAAGGGCGTCAGGCTCACCCAAGTGCCGCCCCACTGCTCGACCTCCCGGAGCGTCCTGCCGTAGGGCTCGCTGCCGTAGCCTTTGCCCGGGTGCAGGCTGCTCTCGATCGGTCCGATGGTCACGCCGCGGACGGCGCCGTGGGCGACGGAGCGAGGGTGGGCAGCCGCGGGCGCTCCCCAGGCGGCGTTGCCCGCGAGGGCGAGGCAGGACAGCAGCAGGGAGCGCGACGAAAGCAGGGCGGCCATGGGGAAGCCGGGATTCGGCGCGTGTCTATCACGAGCACGCGCGGCGCGGAGGATTTTTCCCCAGGCGAACGCCCCCCTGGATGCGCCCCCTCGAATCGTGCTACGCCTTCGGCAACCCATCCGGATGGGACGAGGTCCCTGCAAGGAGACGACGATGGCATTCGCTTGGAAATCAGCCTTGATCGTGAGCATCTCTGCCGGCCTGATGGCGGGCGTCGGGTGCAAAAAGCAGGACGACCAGACCGCGCAGCCCGTGCAGCCCGGGCAGTACCCGCAGCAGACCTACCCGCAAGGGCAGTATCCGCAGCAGACCTATCCGCAGCAGAC
>CAYMUE010000075.1:0-25546 GCA_964393505.1 uncultured Polyangiaceae bacterium | reverse complement strand
TATCCGCAGCAGACCTATCCGCAGCAGACGGCGTACCCGCAGCAGACGGCGTACCCGCAGCAGACGGCGACGCCGACCGCGACCCAGGCTGCGCCTACCGGTGGCGTTCCCTGCTCCACCGACGCCGACCCGCAGTGTCTGTTCGGCAAGTGCATCGGCGGACGTTGCGGCGCGTGCACGAGCGCTGCGGACTGCAAGCCCGGCGCTGCCTGCATGCAGACGCCCCTCGGCATGGCCTGTATGCCGGGCGCCACCCAGTAGCCCGAGCCCTCTGCCGTCCTTGCGGTGGATCTGGCGGCCGCCACTTTGGGGTGGCGGCCCGCCACCCTGAGACGGTTGCGCGCTTTTCGCGCCGAATCTCTCCCGTCTCGCCTCCACGCTGGCGGACTTCGCACCCGGTTCCGCCACGCCGTTGCCTCTGACGCTGCGCCACGTCCCCCGCATTTCCCAGTAGATTCCCGACGTGCCTCGGTTGGCCTCCCCCTTGCTCTCCCCGCGCCCCGGAGGTCCGACAACCATGAACAACATCGTCGAACACATCGCAGGTCTCGCCGAGCTGCTCGAAGAACCCCTGCAGGAGAAGCTCTGGGAGTACGCCGAGCTGCTCTACGTCGAACAGGTCGCCTTCGACGGCCAGGACGCTTCCCGACTCGTCGAGGAGCTCACGCCCGACGCCCTCTCCCAAGCCCCGGACACGCTCGTCACGCCGATGTTCTAGCGACGCCGGTCAGTCCCGCGTGACCACCGTGCCCACCTGCTCGCCGAGGCACACCCTGCGGATGTTGCCCGGCGTCGTCAGCTTGAACACCTTGATCGGCAGCTTGTTCTCTCGGCACAGCGTCACCGCCGTCGAGTCCATCACCCCGATCTTCTGCGCCAGGAACTCATCGTACGTGATCCGATCGAACATCTTCGCGTCCGCGTGCACCGCCGGATCGCGGTCGTAGATGCCCTCGACCTTCGTCGCCTTGAACAGGGCATCCGCGCGGACTTCCATCGCGCGCAGCGCCGCTGCCGTGTCGGTCGAGAAGTACGGGCTGCCCGTGCCCGCTCCGAAGATCACCACGCGCCCGTTGTCCAGATGCCGCAGCGCGCGCCGCCGGATGTACGGCTCCGCCACCTCGCGGATCTCGATCGCGGTCATCACGCGCGTTGCCACGCCCTGCTTCTCGAGCTGGTCCTGCAGCGCCAGCGCGTTGATCACCGTCGCGAGCATCCCCATGTAGTCGCTCTGCGCGCGATCCATTCCCGACGATGCGCCCTTGAGGCCGCGGAAGATGTTGCCGCCGCCGACCACGATGCTCAGTTGCACGCCGAGCGCGACCACGCCGGCCAGGTCCTCGGTCACCGCCCGCAGCGTCTCCAGCTCGATGCCGAAGCCGCCGGTCTTGCCGCACAGCGCCTCGCCGCTCAGCTTGAGCACGATGCGCTTGTACTTCAGTTCGGGATTCTCGCGGGGGGCAGGGGAGCTCTTGGAGGGAGTCACGCGCTGCACCTACCAGCATCCCCCCCTTGCTTCAACCGCGAACCCATTCCCGCACGCAACCCCGCCGGCACCACGAGAAGCGCCGCAACCAACCCCGCAACCGATCCCATCGCCCCCACCCAGCCCAGGTCCGCCAGACCGTCGAACCGACACACCACCAACGCTCCGAACCCCGCCGCCGTCGTCAGCGCCGTCGTCGTCACGTTCCGCCACTCGCTCCGCAATGCCCCCTGCACCCCCTCGCGCTGCGCACGCGCAAGCAGGAACATCGCCTCGTCCACCGTGATCCCCACCAGCACCGGGATCACCAGCGCGTTGTAAGCGTGCAGCCGCAGCCCCGCCACCTTCACCACCGCCAACACCCACGCCAGCTCCACCGCAATCGCACCCAGCGCGATGGCCGCGTCGCGCATGCGTCGCAACGACAGCAGCAGCGCGATCGCCACCAGCCCCGCGGCAACCGCCCCGATCTTCGGCAGATCCCGCGCCAGACTCGATCGAAGCGCGTGATCCAGCCGCGCATACCCCGCAAGCGTCGCTCCCCGATCGACCGACGCGATCAGCTCCTCGACCGCGTGCTCCCGTCCCTGCTTGGGCACCGCGTAGAGCGCCGCCACCGCGCGCCCGGCGTCCTGCGCGAGGAAGCGCGCCCGCAACAGCGCCGCCGCCGCACCGCTCTCGAGCGGATCGCGCGCGATCGCCGAGGGGGTCCGCAGCGCCGCGTACGCCGGCTCGAATCGCTCCGGGTCGAACCCCGTCGCGCCGAGCGCCTCGCGCAGTTCCTCCACCTTGCCAGGCAACCCCAGGGCGTCGCGCTGACGCAACCGCCGCGCCTGCGTCGCACGCGCAGGCGCCATCCACGACAGCGAGGATACCTGCCCTTCGAGGTCCCCTGACGACGACAACCGATCCGCAATGGTGTCCAACCGCGCGCGCGCCGTCCCCGGATCGTCGTCCGACACCATCACGACCCATTGCCCGTGTGTCCCGCCGAACAGCTCAAACACCCGGTCCTGCACTCGGATCGGCTCGAGCTTCGAAGGGCGCACTCCAACCAACGCCGACGCGATGCCCGGCATCCCGCTCGTCGCGATCACGACCGTCGGAGCAGCCACCGCAACGCCGGCCACGATCATCCCGATCCGGCCGCGCCAGAGCCACCCGATGAGTCCGCCAGCGTTCGGTTCCGACGCTTCGCTCGGCTGCGCGCCCCTCTCGAGCCACGCTCCGATCCGCGGCGTGACCACGAGGATCGCGGCCGCCGTGAGGACCTCGCCCGCCGCGCACAGCAGGCCGAGCTGCCGCAGCGCCTCGATCTCCGAGAGCCCGAGCGATCCGAACGCTGCTGCCGCGGCGACCGCCGCCGTCAACGTCGGTCGCACCATCTCCCTGCGCGCGGTGTCCGCGGCCTCCTGGGGCCCGAGCCCGCGGGCGCGCGCAGCGATCAGCGCCGAATACACGTGCACACCCGTGTCCATCCCCACTCCGACCACCACCGACACGAACGCGACTGCAATGCCCGACACATGATCGAACAGCGTCCCCGCGAGCGCCGCCGTCCACACCGTGCCGACGAGCAAGGGAGGGAGCACCGCGATCAGCGCGCGGACCCTTCGGAACACCAGCGCGAACGCCACCGCGGCCAGCACCAGCGACGCCGTCCCCGATACCGTGAGATCCCGCCGGATCATCGCCTCCGTCGCAGCCGCGATCGCGTGCCCCCCGGTCAGCTCGAAGCGCACGTCGGGGTGCGCGGCGCGCACCGCGGCCAGCGACGCCCCCGCGGCTTGCACGAAGCCGCGCGCTTCCGAGCCGCGCAGCGCATCCCCCCGCACCGCGATCAGCACCAGTCGCGCCCGCCCCTCGTCGGCCACCAGGGACCCTCCCCCTCCCAACACACCACCGTCCTCCGCCGCGGCCCCCTCCGCCACACGCGTCCCGCGCTCGAAAGGGATCTGCGAAAGCCGCAGCGGATCCCTGCGGATCGTCTCCGCGAGCGCACCGGCACCCGGGCCGAGCAACAGCGCCCGCGTCTCCTGCAGCCGCTCGCGCATCCCGCCAGGGGTCAGCGCCTCCTCGAGACGTCGCATCGCCTGCGGTGACGCCACCGCCCAGGCCTGCGTCGGATCCCCCACTTCAGGCGCCGGGAACCCGTCGAGCGCCGCGTGCACACGATCGCACCGCGCGAGCGCCTCCGTCGCCGCGTGCGTCGCCGCGCTCACCTTCGCCGGATCGGCCCCGCTCACCAGCAGCATCGCGAGATCCCCGCCGCCGAACGCGCGCGCGTACTGCTGCAACGCCGCCCCGTCACCTCCCCGCGGCAGCAGCGAGGACACGTCCGGCGACAGCCGCAGCCCGCGCACCATCGCCACGATCGACAGCACGGTCAGCACCGCCACGACGAGCTCCGGCCAACGACGCTTCATGGCTCGTCACTCTGGGACGGTCGCCGCGCCGTGATCAGCACGTTCGACAGCGGAAGGTTTCCGGAGCTCGGCTCTACCGACACCTCGAGGCCGAGAGCGCGCAGCCGCTCCACGGTGGCCGCTGCGGTCGAGAACTCCAGCGTGTCGCCCCGGTGCGCACCGAACACGCGGTTCACGCGCTCCTGCATGCGGTTGATCCACGCGCGCACGCCGGCCGAGGTGTCCACGTCGCGCACGATGAGCAGGCCTCCGGGAACCAGCGCCTTTGCAGCGCGCTCGATCACCGCGCTCTGCTCCTGCGGCTCGAGGTAGTGCAGCACGTCGATGAGGAACACGGTCCCGGCCCGCGGGACACAGGTCTCGCGAACATCGCCGCGAACGACCTCGATCCCCTGCAGCCCGCGCGTCCCCTCCGCGGCCGCGGCGAGCTTGCGATCGTCCCACTCGATGCCGACGCCGGTCAGTCCCGTCTGCAGGCGGGCGATCAGCGCGAGGAGGATCCCCTGACCGCAGCCGAGATCGACGCAGGGGGTGGGGAAGGGGACGCGGCCGGCGAGCTGACGGAAGACCGGGTCCCAGCGGAGCTTGCCGCGCACGTAGCCTTGCACGCTGCGACCGCAGGGAGCGAAGCGCAGCGCGATGTCATCGACGACGTCGCGAGGGAGGGGAGGCGCGGGCGTGCTCATCCGCCCGAGGTCCGGTAGTTCGGGGCTTCTTCGGTGATCATGACGTCGTGGACGTGCGACTCGCGCAGGCCTTGCGAGGTGATCCGGACGAAGCGCCCGCGCTGTCGGAGCTCGGGGATCGTGGCGCATCCCGTGTAGCCCATGCCGGAGCGCAGCCCTCCGACGAGCTGGTACAGGATGCTCGCGAGGGGGCCGCGATAGGGGACGCGCCCCTCGATCCCCTCGGGCACCAGCTTCTCGTCCGCCGCGCCAGCCTGGCCGTATCGATCCTTGGAGCCCTTGCGCATCGCACCGATGGACCCCATCCCGCGATAGGTCTTGTACGTGCGCCCCTGGTACAGCACCAGATCCCCGGGCGCCTCGTCGGTCCCCGCCAGCAACGACCCCAGCATCACACAGCTCGCCCCCGCCGCGATCGCCTTGGTCAGCTCGCCCGAGTACTTGACCCCGCCGTCCGCGATGACCGGAACCCCCGATCGGTCCGCCTCCCGTGCGCAATCCTCGATCGCCGTGATCTGCGGCACACCAACCCCGGCCACCACGCGCGTCGTGCAGATCGACCCCGGCCCGATCCCCACCTTCACCGCATCTGCGCCCGCGTCGATCAGCGCCCGCGTCCCCTCCGCCGTCGCCACGTTCCCCGCTACGACCTGCACCGCGGGGTAGCGATGCTTCGTATCACGAACGGATTCGAGCACGCCCTTGGAATGACCGTGCGCCGTGTCCACCACGATCACGTCCACGTCGGCCGCTACCAGCGCCTCGGTCCGCTCGAGCCGGTCCGGACCGGGGCCCACCGCGGCGCCCACCCGAAGGCGCCCGTGATCGTCCTTGATCGCGTTGGGGTTGCGCGCGGCGTGCATCAGATCCTTGATGGTGATCAGCCCGGCCAGATGCCCCTCGGCATCGACCACCAGCAGCTTCTCGATGCGGTGCTGGTGGAGCAGCTCCCGGGCCCGATCGAGCGAGACTCCCGGCTGCACCGTCACCAGCTCCCGCGTCATCAGCGCGTGCACCGGCTGGTCGAGGTTCTTCTCGAAGCGGATGTCGCGCGCGGTGAGAATGCCGACCAGCCGCCCGCCGTCCACCACCGGCACGCCGCTGATGTCGTGCTCGCGCATGATCTCCAGGACCTGACGCAGCGAGAGGTCGGGCTGCACCGTGATCGGATCGGCGATCATCCCGCTCTCGGCGCGCTTGACCTTCTCGACTTCACGCGCCTGCTGCCTGGCAGACAGGTTCTTGTGGATGATCCCCAGCCCTCCCTCGCGCGCCATCGCGATCGCCGCGCGCGCCTCCGTCACCGAATCCATCGCCGCGCTCACGATCGGGATGTTCAGCGGGATCGAAGCCGTCAGCCTCGTGCGCACGTCCACTTGCCCGGGCAGCACCTCGCTGTACGCCGGCTCCAGCAGCACGTCGTCGAAGGTCAGGCACTCGCGCAGCGTTCGCTCGGACATGCGTCACCTCGGGTGGCCCGCCTCATAGCCAACCCGCCCGCCTGCGTCGAGCCACCCGGTCCGAGCTTCAGTCCATCGGTCCCAACCCGCCTCGCATCGAGCGGGCCGCTGTCGCCCGGGTCCGACGCAGTGTCTCGTCGGCTTCCTGCCACGCCGCCTGCGCCTCGCGCGCAGAGGCGAACCGCTGCTGCGGACCGCGTGCGAGCGTGCGCGCGAAGAACTGCTCGATCACCTTCGGCCAGCGCAGACCCGTCACCTCCTCGAGGGTCGGTGCCGGACGCCCCAGCTTGAGGCTCACGAGCATCTTCGCGGTCACCCCCTCGAAGGGGAGGTGGCCGGTCAGGGCCCGGAAGGCGACCGCTCCCGCCGCGTAGACGTCGGCGCGCTCGTCCACCCGCGCCGCACCCCGCACCTGCTCGGGCGCCATGTACGCGAAGGAGCCCACGGTGCCGTCCCACGCGGTGAGCGAAGGTTCGTCCATTATCCGCGCGGCCTTCTTGAGCTTGGAGACGCCGAAGTCGAGGATCATGGCGCGCTCGCCGCTCTCGCAGCGCGTGAGGTAGATGTTGCCCGGCTTCAGATCCCGGTGCAGCACCCCGGCGTCGTGGGCGTCCGCCATCCCCTGCCAGACGTCCCGCATGATCAGATCCACCTCGAACCAGGGGAGATCGGTCTCCCGTCGGAGTCGGTCGGCGAGCGATTCGCCGTGCAGGTACTCGAACACCAGGGCGAGCCCCCCCTCCGGGGTACGCGCCGTGTCGAGCAGCGCGCAAACAAAGGGGCTCTCGATCCGCGCAGCCACCTTCGCCTCGCGCTTGAACCTCGCCACGATGTCCGACTTGCGTGCCGCCCGCTCCAGCAGCACCTTCACCGCCACCCTGCGATCGCCCGTCAGGCTCTCGGCCGCCCACACCTCTCCCATGCCGCCCCGTCCGAGCAGCTCCGTGATGCGGTATCGTCCTTCGACGATGTTGCCGGCAGCGAGAACCACCGTAGCGAAACGCTACCATTGCCCGGCGCGAACGGGGAACTCCCTGCGTTCCCCCGGGCGGGCTCGAAGGGCGAAAACCGTCCCCTTCCATGGTTGAGGGGCCCCACCCGGGAGGGTAGACTCCGTGCCCCATGGCCCGAACCGCGCGTGACATCGACGCCTTCCTCGCCAAGCTCGAGCGACACTTCGAGATGTTGGCCGAAGATACGTTTGCCATCGACTCCGGCCCTCACGGCCCACCGATCGCCCTGCGGATCGCACCACCCATGGCGGTAGTGCGTGTGAGCATCGGCCCCGCCCCCGTCGGGCACGACGCCGCCGAGCTCGCGCTCTTCCGCCGCCTCCTGCAGCTCAACGCTACGGACCTCGTCTACTGCGCCTACGGCCTCGAGGACGGCCAGATCGTCCTCGGCTCCGCGCTGGCCATCGAGAACCTCGACCTCAACGAGCTCGAAGCCGTGTTGTCCGACATCGACCTGGCGCTCGCGCGCCACGTACCTGAGCTGCGCACCTTGTCCAAGGCGTAGCAACTACGAGACGGAGCCGAGACGATGGGAATCTTTGCCAGGCTGGCCCAGCTCATCAAGTCCAACCTCAACGATCTGATCAGCCGCTCGGAAGACCCCGAGAAGATGCTCAACCAGATCGTGATCGACATGAACGCGCAGTTGGCCGAGGCCACCAAGCAGGTCGCCGTGGCCATCGCCGACGAGAAGCGTCTGGCCAAGCAGGTCGAGCAGGAGGCCGCACAGGCCGCCGAGTGGAAGCGTCGCGCCGAGATGGCCGTGCGCGCCGGCAACGACGAGCTCGCCAAGGAAGCCCTGCAGCGCAAGAAGGAGCACGACGCCCTTCGCACCGGCTACGAGGCCCAGTGGGCCAAGCAGAAGGCCGCGGTCGATCAGCTCAAGACCGCCCTGCGCATGCTCAACAACAAGATCGAGGAGGCCAAGCGCAAGAAGAACCTCCTCATCGCCCAGAAGCAGCGCGCCGAAGCCCAGAAAGCCATCAGCGAGGCCATGGGCGGCCTGCGTGACCAGAGCGCCTTCGAAACCTTCGACCGCATGGCCGACCGCATTCAGAAGATGGAGGCCGAGGCCGAGGCCAGCGCCGAGCTCGCCGAAGAGGCCAGCGGCGACGTCCTCAAACACAAGTTCGATCAGCTCGAGGCCACTGCCGGCGCCGATACCGACCTGCTCGAGCTCAAACGATCCATGGGCCTCGCCCCCGCGGCCGAGCCTCCCCCCGCCCAGGTCCGCGTCGCCGGCCCCCCCGTCACCACGGAGTCTGAACAGGCCGCCGCCGAGCAGCGCGAGCAGGACGAGCTCGCCCAGGCCCTCGCGGAACTCCAGGCCGAAGAAGCTGCTTCTCAGCAGCGCAGGATGAAGCGTTGAGAGCCCCAAGCATCATGCCCGTTCCCAAGGACCGGGACATCCTCCCAGCACCCCACGCCCAGACCCCCGCCGAGGTCCTCAAGGTACTGCGTACCGACCCCGAGCACGGGCTGTCCCCCAAGGAAGTCGAAGAGCGCCGCCAGAAGTACGGCCCCAACAAGCTCCCCGACCCCCCCAAGAAGAACAAGCTCCTCCAACTCCTCGAGCAGTTCGTCAACCCCCTCGTCCTCACCCTCCTCGCCGCCGCCATCGTCGCCGTCGTCGTCGGCTTCTCCTCCTCCGAAGGCTCCGTCCTCAGCAGGTTCGGAGACGCCATCGCCATCCTGCTCATCGTCATCCTCAACGCCCTGCTCGGCTACTTCCAGGAGCAGCGCGCAGAGGCCGCCCTCGACGCCTTGCAGAAGATGACCGCACCCACCGCCCGCGTGAAGCGCGACGGCCAGGTCACCGTCATCCCCGCGGCCGAGCTCGTCCCCGGCGACATCCTCGAGCTCGACACCGGCGACGCCATCCCCGCCGACTCCCGCCTCGTGCAGTCGATTACCCTCGCCGCCGAAGAAGCCATGCTCACCGGCGAGAGCACTGCCAGCGGCAAGGACGCCCACGCCATCGTCGACAACGTCGCCCCCATCGGAGACCGCGAAACCATGGTCTTCATGGGCACCACCATCGTGCGCGGAAAAGGCCGCGCCGTCGTCGTCGCCACCGGCGTCCACACCGAGCTCGGACGCATCGGCGAGATGATCAACAAGGCCGTCGACGAGAAAACCCCCCTCGAGGAGCGCCTCGACTCCTTCGGCAAGAAGATCCTCTGGGCCTGCCTCGCCATCAGCGTCGCCCTCTTCGCCTGGGGCATGTTCCGCCACGAGCGCCACTGGAGCGAGCTGCTCCTCGAAGCCGTCTCCCTCGCCGTCGCTGCCATCCCCGAAGGCCTCCCCGCCATCACCACCATCACCCTCGCCCTCGGCATGCAACGCATGGCCAAGCTGGGCGCCATCGTCCGTAAGCTCCCAGCCGTCGAGACCCTCGGCGCTGCCTCCGTCATCTGCACCGACAAGACCGGTACCCTCACCCAGAACGAAATGACCGTCCGCGTCGTCTGGGCCGCCGGCCAGCAGTTCAGCGTCCTCGGCCAGGGCTACGACCCCAAGGGCGGCTTCGAACGCGATGGCGAGCAGATCGAGCCAGGTGCCTTGCCTTCTCCCCTGCAGTACCTGCTCGCCACCGCGGCCCTGTGCAACAACGCGGTGCTCGACAAGGACGCCGAAACCGGCCTGTACAAGGTCATCGGCGATCCCACCGAAGGCGCGCTGCTCACCCTCGCCGCCAAGGCTCAGGTCCCCCGCGAATCCCTTACCCCCAAACACCGCGTCGTCGGCGAAGTCCCCTTCGACTCCGACCGCAAACGCATGACCGTCATCACCCTCGACACCCGCGGCCGACAGATCGCCCACGTCAAGGGAAGCGTCGACGTCCTGCTGCCCCGTTGCGTCAAGTACGCGGACCTCGACGGCGTCCGCGCCCTCACCGACGCCGACCGCGATCTCATCATCTCCACGGCCGAGAAGATGAGCCGCCAGGCCCTGCGTGTCCTGGCCCTCGCCCGACGCATCAGCCCCGAAGGCGACCCCGAAGAGAAGCTCACCTTCCTCGGCCTCGTCGGCATGATCGACCCCCCTCGCGTCGGCGTCAAAGAAGCCATCGCCACATGCAATGTCGCCGGCATCCGCGCCGTCATGATCACCGGCGACCACAAGCTCACCGCCGTCGCCATCTCCGAGGAGCTCGGCCTCTGGGCCGAAGGCGACGAAGCCATGACCGGCGCCGAGCTGCAGGACCTCTCCCAGGACGACTTGCTCAAGCGCCTCATGCACATCCGCGTCTTCGCGCGCACCACCGCCGAGCAGAAGCTCCGCATCGTCAAGTCCTACAAGTCCCTCGGCCACGTCGTCGCCATGACCGGCGATGGCGTCAACGACGCCCCCGCGCTGCGCGAAGCGCACATCGGCATCGCCATGGGTAGAGGCGGCACCGACGTCGCTCGCCAGGCGTCCGACCTGGTCCTCGCCGACGACAACTTCGCCACCATCGTCGAGGCGATCCGCGAAGGGCGCGCCATCTATCGCAACATCCAGAAGTTCATCTTCTTCCTGCTGAGCTCCAACGCCGGCCTGTGTGTCGCGGTCTTCGTCCTCGCGTTCAAGGGATGGCCCCCCCTCACCCCTCTCATGATCCTCTGGATCAACCTCGTCACCAACGGCCTGCCCGCCCTCGCCCTCGGCATCGACCCGGCCGATCCCAACCAGATGAAGGAAGCCCCCCGCTCCTCCGGCTCCGGTCTGCTCGGCGCCCGCGAAGCCTACGGTATCCCCTTCGTCGGCATCGTCATGGGCATCATGGCCGTACTGCTCTACGTGTTCACCCCCGACGGCACCAAGGAGCAGATGATTATCGCGCGCAATCTCGCCTTCTCCTTGCTCGCCATCTCCCCCCTGATGCACGCCTTCAGCTGTCGATCGTCCATCCACAGCTTCCTCTCCCAGCGCCCCTTCATCTCCCTTCCCCTCATCGGCGCTGTCCTGATCAGCGCGTCCATCCACCTGGTCGCCGTCCTCGTCCCAGCCCTGCAACCCGTGTTCAAGACCCACTGGATGAGCCTCGACGAGTGGAGTCGTGTGCTGCTTTTTTCTGCGGTCATCATCCCCGCCATGGAGCTCATCAAGCTCGTGCAGCGGATGTTCGGAACGCGAGCGGCTCCCTCCCACCCTGCTGTCCAGTCCGACACCGCAAAGTAGCCCCCCTTCTCGACTCCTCCCGCTTCGATCTCTCACCCCACTCCAACCGGGATCAACAATCCCGCGGCGTTGTGGTACACCTCTCCCGTGGACTGCCGCTCATCTGCGGCTCCCCCTCCAGGAGGCTTGTCATGGCTTTGCGCATGCGTCTCGCCACCCTCTGTGTCATCCCCGCTCTGCTCGCACTCGGCATGTTCACCGGCTGCGGCGGCTCCGTCGAAGTCAACGAGCAGAACCCCGGCGACGGCACCGCCGGCACGGCCGGCTCTGCAGGCGCCACGGGAAAGGGCGGCGGCAACAACGGAGGCGCTTCCGGCGGAGTCATTGCCGATGCCGGCAAGGACGCTCCCCCTGCCGACGCCAAGGACGAGCCGCCTGTCGTCCCCGACGCGCAACCCGATGTGCCCTCCTCGTGCCTGCTGTTCGGTGACGACTGCGACCTGTCCAACGATCAGTGCTGCGCTCCGATGCAGTGCCGCTCGGGACCGGGCGGAGACCGCTGCCGCACCCCGGTCGATGCCGGCGAGACGTGCATTGGCAACAACAAGGACTGCTCCGATCCCAACATCGCCTGCTGCCCGGGCCTCCAGTGCGAGGACACCCCGATGGGCAAGCGCTGCCGCGAGCCGCCCCCGGAGGCGGGCGTGTGCATCGAGCAGTTCCAGTCATGCCAGAACGATCCCAACGGCTGCTGCGACGGCCTCACCTGCGCGGACACCCCCGGCGGCGCTCGCTGCATTCCCGGCACGCAGCCCGACGCGGGCGATTGCGTCCCGCAGTACCAGTCGTGCGCCAACGATCCCAACGGCTGCTGCGACGGCCTGAGCTGCTCCGACACGCCGATGGGACCGCGGTGCTTGCCTGCTCCTCAAGACGCCGGCTCCGCATGCATTGGGCAGTACCAGTCATGCCAGGACGATCCCAACGGCTGCTGCGACGGTCTGTCCTGCCAGGACACGATGATGGGGCAGCGCTGCATGTCGATTCCCCCGGTCAACGATGCCGGTACGCAGTGCGAGCCTGCCTGGTCGCCGTGTGACGACAACAGCGTTTGCTGCGACGGGCTCGTGTGCAAGGACATCGGCGGCTTCGTAAGCCTCTGCCAGCAGCCCTGAGCCCCGCTCCTTCTACGCCCGGGCGACCGTCGCCCGCTTCCCCACCGTGACCCTGGCTCCTGCGCGGCCGACTGATCTACAGTAGCGCCGTCATGCGTGCGCTCCCCTGCCTGCTTGCCACTCTCGCCGGATCCGCGCTGCTGTCCGCTGCCCCCGACGCTCTCGCGGAAGGTCGGCAGATCAACCTCTATCAAGCCGATGCCAAGACCATCAGCATCAACGGCGTAATCAAGGAGTGGGGCAACCCCTTCACTTCCTTGTCCAACACGCTCAAGGGCTCTGCCGCCGGCGTTGCGATGGATGTGTCCCTCGCCTACGACGAGCAGTGGATCTACGTGGCCGGCGAAGTCACCGACAAGCAGCTCGTGCGCACCCCTGCGTTCGGCGAGAACGAGGATCGCGCCGAGCTGCTGCTGACGTTCCCCGACGACAGCGGCCAGTACCGCACGACCTACGAGCTGCAGCTCTACGCCGGCGTCCCCGGAAAGTCCGCCGGCCAGATCAAGGCTCGCGGTCTGGGCGTCGTCGCCACCGCGCAGATCGTCGAAATGCGCACCGGTGACGGCTACGACTTCGAGGCGAAGATCCCCTGGAGCCTCTTCCCCCCCGCAGCCCGCACGCGCACCGGCATCCGAGGCGCTGCGCTCTACCACAACGCCACCGGTGGCTCGATCAGCGGCGTCATCGGCACCGTCGACAAGACCTCGCCCGCCGCCTCCCTCCCTTGGATCCCCATCGCCTGCGAGCAGAGCCTCATCAACGGCCTGATGCGCGATCGCGGGCTGTCCGGTCCCCCCTCCCAGGACTTCCACGCCGATGTCTTCGGCGACGCCATGAAGGAGCGCGTCATGCTCTTCGATCATTGGCTCGTCGTGCTCGGCGCCCACTACCGCGGAGGCTCGGAGTACTACTACGGAAACCTCGACGTCGACGTCGGCGCCGGTCAGCTTCCGCTGTTCGAGGTCCGCGACGTCACCGGCGACGCGAAGAGCGAGCTCGTGATGCGCTTGCGCCACGGGCGCGGCAACGGATGGCGCGAGATGCTCGCGGTCAAGGGCTTCGACAAGGACGGCAATCCCCAGTCGATCTTCGAACACGAGACCGGCATCTCCTCGCCGATCGGCACGATCCAGAACGACGTCCGCATCGCGCCGTCGGCGCGCGGCGCCTCCATCCGTATCGCCCTGGGCTCCCACTCCGGGTACAACTCGGCCAACTTCCGCGAGCCAACGGAAACCGATCGTGACCCGATGCTTCTGCCTTGGGGCGAGATCAAGTCCAAGACCTTTGAGTGGGACGGCAAGAAATTCAAGCAGACCGCGCAGGAGAAGAAGGAGCCCGGCGATGACGCCTCCGCGCCCGCGGGACCGCCTCCTCCTCCCGCTCCCCGCGCCCCCACTGCCGACGAGATGCTCGACCAGGTCTTCGCCCTCTACAAGTCGGAGCGCAAGCTCGACGCCAAGGCGTTGCCCAAGTTCGACTTCGTCACCAATGTCGCCGAAGACGAACGCATGGAGCGCATCCTCGGCCACGACCGCGACCTCGTCGTCTTCGGCAAGGGCTTCAAGGAAGGCCGCGGCTACGTCTACGTGACCCTGTCCCAGTTCGCTGACGCCAAGGACGTCGTCGACGTGACCGCACGCGACATGAACGGCGACGGCCTCGCCGACATCCTGGTGCGAGGGGTGCAGCGCACCCCGGCCCCCGAGGAGCTCGGCACCGGCGAGTTCCACCGCGAGGTCCTCTTCATCTACACCGTCTCCCCCCAGAGCATCTCCCGCGTCTTCGGCGTCGAGACCGCGCTCGCCCTCGGCGACAAGCGCATCCAAGGCTCTCTCTCGCTGCTCGCCGGGCACAACGGCCTCGATATCGAGCTCCGACCTGGTCGCTCCGTCGGTTGGGACCGCTCCTCCTGGCCCTACAAGCAGGACACCGAGGCCGTCAGCGGAATCGAGCCCCTGCTGCTCCCCTGGACCACAAAACCCGTGCGATATCGCTTCGCTTCCGACCACTACACGCGCTGACCCCTTGCTCCTCGCACCTCGCGGGGTTCCGTGTCACGATGATTGCCAGTGGCCCGCCCAGCGCTGAAACCGATTGCGTCGGATGACGACGCTTTCGACACCACAGAAGTGCCGGCCGCAGTCGTGTGCGCTCGCTGCGGCCGCCCCGATTGCACGGGCTGCGAGAGCCCCGAGGAGACCACTCACCCCTCGGGCGTGATCGCCATTATCCCCTGGGAACGCCCCATCGGTTCTACCTGGTCCCGCCTCTGGTCCACTTCCCTCGCCGTCTCCCTGCGCACCGACTCTTTCTTCGGTCCCCTCTCCGCCGGCGACGTCGCTCCGTCTCTCCGCTACTCCATCGCCTGCGAAACCATCGCCGTCACCTCCGTCGCCCTCTCCCTCGCCGCTGCCGTCTTCGCCATCATCCCCGGCATCACCATCGATGCCATGAGCGACGCCCGCATCCGCAACATCGTTCTCCGCCTGTTCGCCCTCGGCATCCCCGGCTTCGCCGCGCTGCTCATCGTCATGCACCTCGTCTGGGGATGGGCCCTCGACAAGGGTGCCTGCCGCGTCGGCGCCCGCTCCCATCGCTCCCAGGCCCTCCGCTTCGGTCTCTACAGCGCCGGCCTCGACCTGATGACCTCGCCTGTCGGTCTGCTCTACGCCCTGCTCGCCGAAGGCGCGAAGACCGCAGCGAAGCTTGTGCCCGCTGCCGTCGAGGTCCCGCGGATCGCCACCAATGCCATGCTCCGACGCGTCTACCACCTCGCCGATCTGCCCGCCGCGAGAGCGCGCAAGTTCGGCACCATCATCATCTCCGTGCTCGCCCCCGTCCTCGTGCTCGGCATGATGATCGCGCTAGTCGCGTCCCTGTTCCTCTGATGCCTCTGCCGCCCCAGGCCCTACCGTCGTGAACACAGATCCCGACGGCGACGCCGCATGGCACCCCGCGCAGTCTCTCAACGCTCCCGCTCGCAACACCGCTCCGTCGGACCCGGCTACCGCGTAGCACCAGCCGTTGCCGCGTCGCTCCATCGCGAGCACGGGCCCGGCGGCGCGATCCGTGTTGCGTCGGTGCTCGGCCACCCACAACGCCCCCGGCTCCGCTCGCGACCTCACTGCCTTGTCGTTGGCGCGAACCGTGGCCGTGTACTGCCCACCGGCATGTCCCAACGACACGAAGTCGCCGCGAACTGCCAACAGATGCGCGAGATCCGCGGGCTTCAGCGAGGGCATCGGCGGGTGGAGGCAGTCCACGGTCCCGGCCGCAGCGCCCGGATTCGCCGACGACGCAGCGCGGGCGGTCAGAGGGGATGCGAGCGCGGTCTCACCCTCGCCGTGCATCGTCGGAGGCGATCCATGCGGGGCCGTTGCGCGCGGCACCAGACACCCGCTCGCGGCTCCGAGCAGGAGCGCAGAGGGGAGACGGCCGGGGGCGAATCTCAGAAGAGCGCTCCGACGTTGACGGCAACCGTGTACTGCTTCGGCACGCCCTTCAGATCCCGGTCGTCGCCGTTGGCCGCCGCCGGATCCACCAGATCGGTGATGTACTGCACGCCGAGGAACACCATCTCGTAGCGGTACTGGCCGCCCACGATCAGGCGCTGACGCTTCAGCCGCACGGCGTCGAACACGAACGTGTTGTTGAAGTCCAGCGGGCTGCCGCCGTTGCACACGGGCTGACCGTCGTACGGGCGCGGCTGCGGGTTACCGTTGACATCGGTCCCCGGCATCGGCGTGCCCGGTGTGCCCGGCACGTTGGGGCCGACATAGCCGCACTGACGCACCGGATCGGTGTTCGGCGTCGTGTCGATGAGCCCCGAATCACCGAAGATCCACGCCATCTGCCAGCCGGCATAGGGCGTGAAGACCGACGAGTCGGCGATCGTGAACGGCTTGGAGAGCTTGACGTCGAGGCTAACCGTCGTGAGCTGCAGTTGAGGCGTGCCCGTGATCGTGCGCACGCCACCGCCCACCGCGAGATCCGGCAGCACGCCGAGCACACCGCTGCGGAACCCTTCGAGCAGCGCCATGCGCACGTCGGCGCCGATGATCATGAAGCTCGTGTGCGACATGTACCCGAGCACACCCGCGAGCTCGAGTCCGAACGGGAACCCCTTGCGCACACGGGCGAAGTAGGTCTGCGCAAACGAGTCCGGGCTGTTGTTCCGGATGCTCGCCTGATTCGTGTTCGGATCGATCGGCCCCTGCGTGCCGAGCTTCATGTAGTCCGCGCCCTTGTCCAGCGACGTGAACGCGCCTTCCAGGCTGAGCTCGAAGCCGCCATAGCCGGTCGTCCTCGCCGAGTGCATCGACGTCGGCGCGAGCGCGAACCCGTACTGGTTCACGAGCCGCTTGAACGCCACGTCGTCGGCAAGACACTCGCCGGCCATCTGGTTCCACGTGCCCACGCTGCCGTAACCGGTCGACGTGGCCACCTGATGACAAGCCGGATTGCGGACGAGCCGCTCGAGGGCCGGATCCATCGGCTCGGCTAGCACTTCCTTCGGGATTGCGATCAGCGACAGAACCGCGGTCGCCACCGCGAGCAGGCCTCGTGCACGCATGGTTTCTCCGGGCAAGAAGGCTACTTTCCCCGCAGTGACCGCGTCAAGCGCTCCGTGCCCTTCCGACGCTGATTGCCCCGGCCCGGCGGTCCCCAGCCTCGCGAGCGCTGGCGCGCCAGGCTCCACAGCGGTATGCGCTCGCCATGCCCGGTCGCCTCCGCGCTCACCCCCTCGAGCTCCCCCTGCAAGTCGTGCTGATCGAGCCCGAGATCCCACAGAACACCGGCAACATCGCCCGCCTCTGCGCCGCGACCGCTTCCCCCCTGCACCTTGTGGGCCCCCTCGGCTTCCGCATCGACGAGAAGGCCGTCCGCAGGGCAGGCCTCGACTACTGGCATCTCGTCGATCTGCACCGCCACGTCTCCCTCTCCCACTTCCAGCACGCTTGCCCCAGCGCCAACATCTTCCTGTTCAGCGCCCATGCCCCGCGCTCCTATCTGGAGGCACCCGTCGGCCCAGGGGACGCCCTGGTCTTCGGCCGCGAATCCGTCGGCCTCCCCGCGGAGCTCCTCGCCGCCCACGCCCCTCGCGTCTACGCCGTCCCTACCCTCGGCGCCGTGCGCTCCCTGAACCTCGCCAACTCCGTGGGCATCGTCCTTTTCGAAGCCCTCCGCAGGCTCGGCGTCATGGATCAGACCTTCGTCGACTAGCCCCCCCGCACAAAAGCCAACGCGCACCATCGGGCCGCGAAAGGTTTCGCCGATGATGCGCGCGGGCTCTGCTTGCTGTTCAGGGAGGAGGTTACGAGATGCTTGGGCTGACGGGTCTCCTTCGGTTGTGGGATGTGAGCAGCTTCGCGGCTGCTGCTCCGTCGTGTCTCATCCACTTCAACCACCCGTCCGCCGGTCTGTTCCCACTCCGGAGATTTTTTTTGCGATGGGAACTCTCTTGCCCGACGGGCCGAGGAAGGCTAGCTTGCGTCGGTCCGCGGGTCTCGAAGCCCGCACGACCTTGCGCCACTAGCTCAGCTGGATAGAGCGTCAGCCTCCGGAGCTGAAGGCCACTGGTTCGAATCCAGTGTGGCGCGCGATAGGGTGGGGGAGGGGAAGACGGAGAGTGGGGGCGCGTCGTCAGGCTCACCGCCCGCGCGCGTGCGGACGCTTCACCCGCAGCTCTTCACGCGACACCGCACCGTCGCCGTTCTTGTCCGCGTGCGAGAACCACCGCGGGACGTTCGAGGTGAACTCGGCCTGCGAGATCTTGCCATCCTTGTTCGCGTCGAGGTGCGCCATCATCCCGCCGCCCATCGGCCCACGAGGTCCGCGTGCTCCGGGCGCCTGCCCCTCAGGGCGCAGCCCCTCGGGACGCTGCCCGCCCATCCGCTGGTGCATTGCCTGCAACTCCGACTGCTCCACCAGCCCGTCCTTGTTCGCGTCGATCCGATCGAAGTGCTCTCGCATCGGCTCCGGCGCCTCCTCCTTCGACAGCTTGCCGTCGCCGTTCTTGTCCAGCTGCTTGAACATCTCCGGCCCACCGCGATGCTCGCGCCGCGCTCGCAGCTCCTGCTGGTCCACGAAGCCGTCCTTGTTCGCGTCGATTCGATCGAAGTGCTCCCGCATCGGCTCCGGCGCCTCGTCCTTTGAGAGCCTGTCGTCGCCGTTATTATCGAGCTGCTTGAACATCTCCGGCCCGCCCCGATGCCCGCCCATCGGCCGAAGCTCCTGCTCCTCGAGCTGACCGTCCTTGTTCGCATCCATCGCGGCGAACCGGGCGATCGATGCGGCCTGTGCCTCGGCCAGGGTCACCTTCCCATCCTTGTCGCTGTCCACTTCCGCGAACATCCTGCCGCCGAATCCCTTGCCCCCGGGGCCCTGTGCGTCGAGCTCCTGCTGCACGGCATCCGTGTCTTCTGCTGGACTGCCCGGGTCTTCGGATCCGCTCTGGGTTGCGACGGTGCAGCCGGCTGCGAAGGCGGCGACGGCGAACATTGCGACAATCGACAATCGGATCTTCATGGTCTTGCCTCTCCGGGGCCTGGCCTTTGTTGCCCCCGTGTCTCGTTTCGCCTCTTCAACGCCGCCTCGAGGGTATCCCGTCGGGCTTTCTTTCTCCGCGCCCTGCCGTCGCGTCACGGACGCTTCTTCGGCACCCACGCCCATACCATCTCACACACGACTGGCTCCTGCCCGTCGTCGTCGTGAGCGCGCACGCCGACCGTCACCTCTCCCTTGTCCCGCGCAGCCATCTCGTCACGCTGCTCCTGCGTCAACCACGCGTCCACGTGCAATGCCCCCTTCAAGCGCTTCTTGTACTGCACCTGCATCGACTTGATCACCGGCACCCGCGAGTCGGGCAAGTTCATCGCCACCACGAACCCCGTCGCCGTCTCCGCCGCCAGCGCCATCGCTGCGGCGTGCACACCGCCAATGTGATTGCGCACGCACCGGCGATTGCCCACCGTCACGCGCACCCGCTCGGCCGTCATCTCGACGATCCTCACGCGCGCCGTCCCAACGAAGGGCACCACGCTCCTCATGAGCGCCGTGATCGCTTCGCTCCGCACCGGCGATGGCAGCTTCGACAGCCCGTCGATCAGTCTCCGCAGTCTGCCCGTCTCGTGCATCGTGCGCCTCCCCGCGGGGGCGATTGGACGAACCGCACCCAGCGTCCTCCGATGAGCCTTTCGTGAGGAACGTAGCGGGCCTTGTAGCGCATGGGACGGCAGCCCTCGACGTACAGCCCCAGGTACAGCCAACGCCACCCCGCATCGCGGCACATCAGCAGCTCACGCAGGATCGCATACGTCCCCGGACTGCTCGCCGCGTCCCGCGGATCCCAGAAGCAGTACACAGCCGAGAGCGCCTCGTGACCGCAGTCGAGGATCGACAGCGCTACCAGGCGATCGTCGTCCCGGTCTCGGATCTGCAACTCGAAGGTCCCAACACACGATCGCGCGAAGGCGCCTTCGTAGCTCGAGGGCTCGTGCGACTCGCCCTCCCGGGCGAGCCCGCGCAGGAGCTTGTGACGCTCGTACAGCAGGAACTTCTCAGGGGTGTACGAAGGCTCCTCGATCGCGATCCGGAAGCGCGCGTCGCCATGGCGCAACACCCTGCGTTGTGATGCGCTCGGCTCGAACGCGTTTGCATCGACCCGGATCGGCTCGCACGCGACGCACCCAGGGCACTCCGTGCGGTACAGGAACGGACCGATCCTTCGATCCCCGGCCCGAAGCCTCGCGTCGAACGCCGCCTCCGACAGGAAATCCACCGGCATCCGCAGAGGAGCCCGCATCTGGCGCCCGGGAAGATACGGGCAGTCGTGTGGCTCGTCGTGGACGATCAGCTCGTCATCCACACCCTCCTCTGCAGGCCGACGCCCCTCCATGACTGCCCCGCTCAGCCGCGACGAGGAGTCCTCGCGCCGCGCCGCAACCTCGCCAGCCCGAGCAACGCGATCACCGTCCACGCTGCCGCATGCCACCCGCTCCGCCGCGCTCCCGATGGCACCTCGCACGCGCATCCTCCCCCTTCGACCTCCAACAGCGTCGGCTCGATCGGCGTGACCACTCTGCCTCCGTCGTCCGGGGAAGCGTCCGCCACCGAAGCTCCGTCCTGCTGGGCGGCGCCTTCTGCCGATGACTCCCCTTGCACGTCGTGCCCCACCTCCGCCACCGCATCCGCTTGTGCGACCACGTCCGCCTGCCCGTCCGTGCCGGCCTCCGGTGCTGGCTCGGGTCCCGACTCGGGGCCCGCCTCCGGTCCCGGTTCGGGTCCAGGCTCCGGCCCCGGCTCCGGGGGCGTTCCCTGGCAGCCCGAGGTGTCGAGGGCGCAGGTCGACGGGTCGCACGCGAGCTGCCCGCCGGTGTAGCCGAGAGTCATGCAGGTCTTGCCGCCGAGATCCGCGCCGTCGCACTGCTCGAACAGCACCTCTTGCGCTTTGCCGTCTCCGCACGCGGACGCGACCTGCATCGTCGTGCAGTGCACCGCTCCGCCCTGCGCCACGATCTCCGACGAGTCGATCCCGACGACCTCGTAGGCCGGGCCGAGGATGGACTGGTAGACCGCGAGCGCCGCGCTGTCGTAGTTCGATTGCGCGTAGGTCGGGACCAGCACGCGGTGATTCACAATCACCGAGTTGGTGTAGGTTCGGTAGGTCCAGAACGTGTTGATCGTGGGGATGACCACGCGGTGTACCACGAAGGGGTCGCCGTCAACATTGGTGGATGACTGCAGCTTGGCCACGTTCTGCTCGACGATCGCGTCGGCCTGTCCGTTGTTGCCGGTGGTGCTCGGCAAGTCGATCACGAGGATGTCCGTCGGCGTGAGGAGCTTCGAGTACATGTCCACGTGGCCGGTGCCCGTGTTCGGGGGGGGCGTGAGCCAGATGAACTTCTTGCACCCGGCGTACTGACCCAGGAGCTGCTCGACCTCCTGCACCGTGTCCGCCTGCGGGTTGCCCGCCTTGTCGTTGTCGCTCGCGATGTCGTTCGAAAGGATGCACGTGCCCCGACCGTCGGTCTGGAAGTTCCCCCCCTCCATGTACAGCTTGGCATCGTCCGACGGCGCGTGATCCTCTCCTTCGAGGCCGTAGCGGTTCACCGAGGCCTGGCTGGCGAGGAACCCCGCCACGGCGTCGTCGAGCGGACGCTTGTCGTAGTAGTGCAGGTCGATGAACGCGAGGTGTCCTGGTTGCCCCTGCTCATAGAGCGAGAGCGGCCCGAAGTCCCGCGACCACTTGGCGTTGAGGCCGGGGGAGTGGCGCAGCACGCGCACGCGCGAGAGGTCCACACCCCTGGCGGACAGGAATGATTCGTAGGACGAAGCATCCTGCCGTGTGAGGACGATCGCGCCCGCCCCCTTGGGCTTGGTTCCCTCGTCGATCATCGACAGGAGCATGTCGAGCTCCTGGGCCCAGATGTCGTCCTGCCAGTCCCCTTCGGTCACGAGGAACGCGGCCACGGGCTCGAACTCGGCGGGCACGCGGTAGCCGGGCGGAGGCGGCAGCGGAGCCGGCGCGCCGGGAACGGCTCCCGGAGGCGCGTTGTGCCGCGGCGCCATGCGCTCGGCTCGCGTTTCCCACGCAGGCAGCGTCCCAGGACGAAGCTGCGTTTCGCGCGCTTGCAGCACCGCCTCCTCATCGGCTCGCGCCATCGAAGGCGTGATGATCCACGCCAGCGTTGCTGCTACCACAGAGCCCGCTACCGGAGCCGGGAAGGAGTGTTTCATTCGTTCCGGCATCTTACCCGCTCGGGGTCCGGCGAGCACACGGCCTTTCGATCGCGCGTGGGGAGCGCCGGCGGAGGGAAACGGGGCGCCCGGCTTACGCGAGCGCAGCGTCCGGCTCGAGCACGGAGCGCTGCTCCCTTCGGAGAAGCTCGCGCTTGCGCTCGACGCCCCATCGATAGCCGGACAACTTGCCGTCGGCCCGCAGCACGCGATGACAAGGGATCACCACGGCGACGGGATTGGAGCCGCACGCGCTTCCCACGGCGCGCACGGACTTGGGCGCCCCGATGCGCTCGGCCAGCTCGGCGTACGTGATCGTCGCCCCCGAGGGAATCTCGCGAAGGGCCCGCCACACTTGCTGCTGGAACGGGGTGCCGTGCAGATCGAGCGGCAGATCGAGTACGCCTCGCGGAGCCTCCACTAGGGACACCACCTGCGAAGCGAGCCGCTCGACCTGCTGGTCGCCGGCAACGACGTGCGCGCGCGGGAAGCGTTGACGAAGCTCCTGCTCCAGGTCCCGAGGATCGTCGCCGAGCATGACCGCACACACTCCCCGGTCGCTGGAGGCGACCAGGACCGAGCCCAACGAGCTGTTCGCAACGACGAAGAGGACCCGCAGGTCGCGTTCCACCGCTGCCGCGTCCAGCGTGTCTCGTGCCGTGGACGATGCTCGTCGTTGGGTCTTGCGCGCGCTGCTCATCGGACGCTCCTCTACCCCCTCACGACCTCTGCCACGATTCTCGCGGTGATTGCCGCACTCTGTCCCCCCAGGGCGATCTGTGCGATCTGCTCCCTGACGATCGGGCTGCGGTTTCCTGCGCGGAAGATCCTGTCGAGCAGCCAGGGCACCGAGAACGCGTGTCCGAGCCAGTCGTTGAGGCGCATCATTCTTCCGAACGTGGCCTCGCAGGCGCGCTCATGGCTCGCAAGCGCCGCTGCTCCGAAGTCCCCGCCCTGCGCTGCGTCCGCCACGGCCTCTGCGGCCAGCTCCCCCGACTCCATCGCCAGATCGATGCCCTCGCCCGTCAACGGGTTCACCAGCCCTGCCGCATCGCCCGCGAGCAGCGCGCGGTCGAATACGCAAGGCCCCCACGCGGCGCTGTAGGGCAGCGGGCACCCCAGCGCCTTCCCGGCGAGTCTGGCCCCTCGCAGGGCCTCGTGCACCGACGGCGTCTCGAGGAAGCGTTCGAACACCGCTGTCAGCGACTCTCCCCGCGCCTTGAGGCGATCGGCTCGCACCCCCACTCCCACGTTCGCGCACCCGCCCGGCAACGGGAACACCCAGCCGTAGGCTGGCAGCAACGCCTTGTCCCACACCAGCATCAGCGCGCCCGGATCCGGCAGCTCGACCTCCTCGAACACCGCCCGCATCGCCTGCGCGATCCGCGTCGGTCCCGGACGGCTCACGCCGAGCGCGCGCCGAACCGTCGAGTGCACGCCGTCGCACCCGATAATCACCGACGCGTCGATCCGGTCGCCGTTGGCCAGCGCCACCTGGACACCTCCGTCCGAGCGCTGAAGCCCGTCGACAGCCACGCCTTCGAGCACCTCGGCGCCGCACCGGACGGCCTCCTCGAGCAGGTGGGCGTCGAGCACCGACCGACGAATCGTGAGCGCCTTGCCCCCGAACACGGCGGGCGGGAGATCGGCGCGGAGGACCACGCCTGCGGGGGAGATCAGGTGTCCGCGAAGGACCTCGTGTCCCTGGTCTTGGAGCCGCGACAGCAACCCCAAGCGCGCCAGGCTTCGTACCGCGCGCGGAGTGCAGGCTTCACCGCAGACCTTGTCGCGAGGGAGACGATGCCGCTCGATCACGATGGTGCGAAGGCCGGCCGCGGCGGAGACACGGGCAGCCGAGGCGCCAGCGGGACCGGCGCCGATGACGACTACGGTGGGTCGCGACGCGCCCATTTCAGAACCCGCCCGCCTCCGGTTCGACGCCGCCCTGCCTGACCGTGATGCGGGCGTTCTTCGCGAGCCCGACGATCTCGGGGGCGCGTCGCGGCATCATCGCCATCGCCAGAAAGGCCTGCTCCTGCTTGCCCATCTCCTCCAACCAGCGCCGCACGGCGTCGAGAAGACGATCGGGCGCGGGGTGCAACGGATGGGGCGACAGCAGCTCCGATGTCCCTATCTCGTCGATCTCGTAAGGAGCCTGGGCTCCCCCCGTCCGAAGCACGAAGCTCGAGTCCACACTCACGGCAAGCCCCATTCTCGCCCCTTGCGCCGCAAGGGTGCGCACCAGGTTCGCGAGCATCGGCTCGATCTCCTCGTCGAGCCAGCCGTCGGGATCGACTTCGATCGCCATCCGCAGACGGTGCGAGTCCGGGTCGACGACGTACATGGACTGCACGGGAGTGGGCATGGCGGAGGGCGGGCATGCCATCGCGGGGCCTCCCGCGCAACGCCCTTGCGCACCAGGGCCGCGCCCGCTAGGTTATGCGCCCCCCTCGGAGTCCCGACTCCCGGAGCAAAGCCATGGCACGCGTTACCGTAGAAGATTGCCTCGAGCGCGAAGAAAACCGTTTCGCTCTCGTCGTCCTGGCCGCCCACCGCACCCGACAGCTCATGAAGGGGGCCGCCCCTCTCGTCCGCGCCAAGAACAAGGCCGCGGTCGTCTCCCTGCGCGAAATTGCAGCCGGCAAGGTGCGCTTCAATCGTGGCAGCGGCGAAGTGGTCGACGAGTGGCTGGCCACCCTGCCCGGCACCCATTGCGGAAGCACCCCCTGATCCACCGCGCTTCGGCTCGTCCGCGCATCGTGTCCTTGCGACCCCTTCGCGGCCTGTCGCGCCTTTTCCGCTGACACCCACGTGATCCGCTTCGACCCGTCCCACGACAAGGAGCTCGAAGAGGGCTCCAGAGCCCACTACCGCGAGCCCCTCTACTACGCGAAGAGCTACGCCCGTCGCACCGAAGACGTCGCCTACTATCGCTCCCTCGCCGTGCAGGATGGCGGCCCGGTCCTCGAGTACGGGTGCGGCGCCGGGCGCATTGCCCTGCCCATCGCCCGGCAGGGCATCCGGGTCGTGGGCATCGACTTGTCCCGCGAGATGCTCGACGCTTTCCGTGCCCGCCTGAAGCGGGAGCCGGAGGCCGTCCGCGACAACGTGCGGCTGGTCCGCGGCGATATGCGCTCGGTCCGCCTCCGCGAGCGCTTCCCGCTGGTGCTGTGCACGTTCAACACCCTGCTGCACCTGTACGATCGACAGGATGTCGAGCGCTACCTCGCCCGGGTCCACGCACACCTCACGCCGCGCGGGCGGTTCGTGTTCGACGTCTCGATGCCGAGCGCGGCCGAGCTGGCTCGCGATCCGAACCGCGCGTACCGGGTGCCGCCGATGCGTTGGCCCGCCACCGGACAGCTCGTCCGCTATGCGGAGTACTTCGATTACGATCCCGCTCGTCAGATCCTGTACGTGACGATGCACTTCGAGCCCGTGGATGATCCGCAGGC
>CAYMUE010000074.1:0-28731 GCA_964393505.1 uncultured Polyangiaceae bacterium | reverse complement strand
TGCGCCGAGTGCTCGTGGCAGACCGGTAGCTGCGTCGACGAGTACAACTCCTGTGCGAACAACACCCAGTGCGTGGGGCTGTGGGATTGCCTCGGTCAGTGTCCCGCCAACGACGATGCTTGCGTGAACAACTGCGCGACGACCTACTCGGCGGGTGTCGATCCGTACGTGACCTTGATCGACTGCACCATCTGCACCGATTGCCCGGTGGACTGCGATGGTCCGGGCTCCGGGTGCGGCACGGGTGGCAGCGGCGGAACGGGTGGCTCGGGCGGCAGCGGCGGCTCGACCCAGGTCTGCAACGATCTGGCGACCTGCGCGGCGTGCAAGCAGTGCGCGGTCAACGGCACCTGCTCCGACGAGCTGGCTGCATGCAGCGCGAGCACCGCATGCACGACGCTGCAGACCTGCCTGGCCGGGTGCAAGAACCAGGGCTGCATCAACAAGTGCAGAAACAACAATGCTGGCGGCACCGCGCTGTACGATGCCCTGCAGGGATGCAACTGCACGGAGTGCTCCACCGCCTGCACTGCCGCCGACGGCTGCCCCTGATTCCTCGCGTTGCGCGTGACCCCGGGGCCGCATCCTGATGGCCCCGGGCTCCTTCGCCGATTGCCCACCCGCTCCACCTGCTGTAGACGGTCACGCGAGATGTCGACCTTCTACGCCACTACGCCCATCTACTACATCAACGATGTGCCCCATCTCGGCACGGCCTACACGACCATCGCGGTCGATGTCATCACGCGGTACCACCGCGTGCGCGGTGACGACACGCGGTTTCTGACCGGCACCGACGAGCATGGGCTGAAGATCGAGCGGGTCGCGCAGGAGCACGGCCTGTCGAGCGCGGAGTTCGCGCAGCGCGCGTCCGCGCCGTTCCAGGAGGCGTGGCCGAGCCTGTCGTGCGCCTTCGACGACTTCATCCGCACCACCGAACCGCGCCACGAAGCCCAGGTGCAGAACCTCTGGCGCAAGGTCCGGGACCGCGGCGACCTGTACCTCGGCCACTACGAGGGCTGGTATTGCGTCGGCTGCGAGGGCTACTTCACCGAGAAGGAGCTCGAGCCCGGCAACATCTGCCCCATCCACAAGAAGCCCGTCGAACGCGTCAAGGAACCCTCCTACTTCTTCCGCCTCGAGAAGTACCAGCAGCGCCTCCTCGACTTCTACGAGCGCCACCCCGACTTCGTCGCCCCCTCGTCGCGCATGAACGAAGTCGTCAGCTTCGTGCGCTCCGGCCTCTCCGACCTGAGCGTCTCGCGCACCACCTTCCGCTGGGGCGTCCCGGTCCCCGATGATCCGGCGCACGTGATGTACGTCTGGTTCGACGCCCTCGCCAACTACTGGACCGCGATCCAGCAGCCCGCGACCCTGCACAAGTACTGGCCCCCCAACGTGCACTTCGTCGGCAAGGACATCCTCCGGTTCCACGCGATCTACTGGCCGGCCTTCCTCATGGCTGCCGGTCTGTCCGACGACGAGCTTCCCAAGCAGGTCTTCGCGCACGGCTTCCTGACCTTCAACGGCCAGAAGATGTCCAAGTCCCTGCGCAACACCGTCAAGCCGGTCGCCCTCGCCGAAGCCTTCGGGATCGACCCGGTGCGCTACTACCTGATGCGAGCGATCGCGTTCGGGCAGGACGGCGACTTCAGCCTTCCGGACCTGGTGCAGCGGTACAACTCGGAGCTGGGCAACTCGCTTGGCAACCTGCTCAACCGGGTGCTGCACCAGTGCCACAAGCTCACCGACGGCAAGTTCCCCGTGCGCGGGGAGCTGACCGAGCTCGAGACGGCGCTGCTGGACGAGGCGAAGCGCACGGCCGCCGCTACGTCCGCTGCGTTCGACGCCGTCGCGCCCCACCGCGCCCTCGATGCCGTCTTCGCACTGCTCGGCGCCGCCAACCAGTACATCGATCACGCCGCCCCCTGGGCCGCCGCCAAGAAGGGCGACCTCGCGCGCGTCGGCACCATCCTCGCCGTCTCCCTCGAAGTCCTCGAGGCCGTCAGCGTCTGGCTCTGGCCCGTCATGCCCGGCATCGCCGATCGCATCCGCGAGCAGCTCGGCCTCGGCCCCGTCTCCCCGCAGCTTGGCACCGACCTCTGGCCGACCGAGGTCGCTGCCCGCTCCGCGGGTCAGACCCTCGGCGCCGCCGTCCCGCTCTTCCCTCGCATCGACAAGGATCGCGAGGCCGAGCTCGTCGCCAGCCTCGGCATCGGCGAGCCCTCCCCCAAGGAGACACCCGAAGCGCCCGCCAAGACCAAGGCTCCCGCCGCTCCCGCCGCTCCCGCAGCGACGTCTGCGGAGGCCGGCCAACCCGCGGGCATCACCTTCGACGACTTCGCGAAGATCGAGCTGCGCGTCGGCGTCATCGTCTCGGCTGAACGCGTCCAGGGCAAGGACAAGCTCCTGTCGCTGAAGGTGGACCTCGGCGAGCCCGAGCCTCGTCCGCTCGTCGCAGGGATCGCCCTCGCCTACGCTCCCGAAGACATCCTCGGCAAGCGCATCGTCGTCGTGGCCAACCTCGCGCCCCGCAAGTTCGGCAAGGGGCTCGTGTCCCACGGCATGCTGCTCGCCGCCAAGGACGGCGACAGGCTCACGCTCGTCACGCCCACCGATCCCTTCCCCGCCGGCAGTAAGATCTCCTGATCCCGTTCAGCGATCCGTTCCGCACAACGGCAGCGTGATTTCGACGCGCGTGCCCGCGCCCGGCGCGGAGTCGATCGCAAGGGTTCCACCCAGCGTTTCGACCGTGTGGCGCGCCATGGCGAGACCCAGGCCGGCTGCCTGCTCTGGACCGCGAGAGCTGAGGAACGGATCGCCCGCGTGGGCAACGAGCTCCGCGGGGATTCCCGGTCCGGTGTCGTGCACCGTCAGCTTCAGCGTCTCGTCAGCCACGTGCGCCGAGAGGGTGATCCGGTGCGCCGACGACTCGCGCTGCGGGATCGCCTGGATGGCGTTGACCAGCAGGTGAACCACTGCAGGGCCGAGGGATGCGAACGAAGCCGGGCAGTCGCCGAGGTCCCCGAGGTCGATGTCGATGTGGGCCTGCGTGCGGTACGCGACCGAGGCGAGCACGGCCGAGGAGCGAAGAAGGCGGGCCAGGTCCATCGAGCTTCCGACGGTGCTGCGAGCGACGGACGCGAGCAGGTGGAAGTCGGCGACCACGGCGCGCATCTGCCCGACGGACTCGCCGATCTCGCGCACGACGGAGATGGCGGGCTCGAGCTCCTGGGCGTGCGGGGAACGCGACAGGAGCTTCTCGAGCTGGCCGGCCGCCAGGACGATGAACGTGGCAGGGTTGTTGACCTCGTGAACCAGGCCGCCGGAGAGCTTGCCGAGGATGGCAAAGGAGTCCTGGCGCACGAGCCGATCGAAGTCGACGATGTCCGGGAGGTCGCCGCAGGCCATCATCGACGCGACCCCCAGGAACCGAGCGAGGGAAGCGACCTCGAATGCATCGATCGCGGGAGCCATGGCGGACCTGCGGCCGAGCAGGAGCCGGGCCTCCACTCCGGAGCCGGAGGGGATGGGGGCGGAAGCGACGAGGGCGACGCCGGCGCGGGTGAGGGCCGGGGCTTCGGGCGCATCCGAGGCGACGGGAGCAGAGCCTGCGGCAGGGGCACGCAGCCATTGTTCGGAGGACGAAAGACTCTCGAAGGGCAGGTCCGCGCGCGTTGACGTTCCGCCACCGGAGGCGATCACGATCCGGACGCGATCGTCGCTGGCACGCCGGGCGATCCCGATCACCGCGCCGGCCCCGTGAGCGCCGATCGCAGCGGAGATCTCCCGCACGTGCTCGGAGGTCCAGGCAACCTCCTGGCTCGCCGCGAGGCGGAGCAGCTCACGCGCCAGGGATGGTTGGATTCCTCGGGTCATCGTCGTTACCGCCTCTCGCGCGGCCGATCCCGGCCGCTCAGCTCTCGATACGCTCGATCACCAGGGGCTTGGGAGGCGGCGCCTGGTTGTCGATGCGGAACGCAGCACGCACGCGAGCCTGGATGAGCTCGGCCTGCTCACGCGTGCGCACGTGCAGGTCTGCCAGGGGAGCACCCGGCTCGACGCGCGCGCCGAGGGGCGCACGCACCACGATGCCGACCGCAGGGTCCACCGCCTGGTCCGCGCGCGTCCTGCCCGCTCCCATGGCCACGGCAGACAGGCCGATCTCGAGGCCGTCGATCGCGCCGATCCAGCCGTCGGAAGACGCGGTGACGGTCATGACCTCCGGGGCCTGGGGGAGGCGTTCGGGGTGCTCGACGACCGAAGGGTCGCCGCCGTGGGCCTGGATGAGGGCCTCCATCTTGCGGGCGGCGGAGCGGTTGCGGATCACCTCGCGGACCTTGTCGAGGGCCTCCTGCTGCGTGGCGGCCCTTCCGCCGAGGCGGACCATCTCGACCGCGAGGGCCTCGGTGCACTCCACCAGATCCGCCGGCGCGCGCTCGTAGAGCACGTCGATCGCCTCGCGCGTCTCCAGCGCGTTGCCTACCGTGCGCCCCAGGGGCTCCTCCATCCGCGTCAGCAGCGCCACCACGCGCTTGCCCGCCCTCGTGCCCACACGCACCAGCGCCGTCGCCAACGTGCGCGCCCGCTCCAGATCCTTCATGAACGCACCGCGCCCGACCTTCACGTCGAGCACCAGCGCGTCGATCCCCTCGGCCAGCTTCTTCGACAGGATGCTCGCCACGATCAGCGGCACCGACTCGACCGTCGCGGTTACGTCGCGCAGCGCGTAGATCCGCTTGTCCGCAGGCGCGATCTCCGCAGTCTGGCCGATCATACAGCCGCCGATCTCGCCGATGATGCGGGCGAACTTGTCGACGTCGAGATCCACGCGGAAGCCGGGGATGGCTTCGAGCTTGTCGAGGGTTCCGCCGGTGTGACCGAGGCCGCGACCGGAGACCATGGGGACGGGCACTCCGCAGGCGGCCACGATGGGAACGAGCGAGAGGGACACCTTGTCCCCCACGCCACCGGTGGAGTGCTTGTCCACCTTGATGCCGGGGATGTGGCCGAGGTCGATGACGCGTCCGGATCGGAGCATGGCTTCGGTCAGGGCCACGGTTTCTGCGTCGGTCATACCCTTGAGGAAGACGGCCATGAGCAGGGCAGACATCTGGTAGTCGGCCATCTGTCCGGCTCCGAACTCACGGATGACACGGTGGATCTCTTCTGCGGTCAGCTCTCCGCCATCGCGTTTGCGGGCGATCAGTTCGACGATGCTGGTCATGCGGGGCAGTCTACTACGGACTGCGGCGAAAACGGCGAGCAGAGCGCGGGGGGGAGGGGCGGGAGGCGCCCGGAAGAAGGGCAGGGGGGGCTACAGCGTGGGGTTCTGGTCGAAGCAGCAGCGGAAGCCCACGTCGTACAGCTTGAAGTTCTGGTCCACGTTGTAGAACGTGAAGTCGCACTTCGCGCCATCGCCCTTGGGGTCGTTCGTGTTGAACGCGCCGCCCATCAGGATGAAGGAGCTCTGCGTCGCCGTGCAGTTCGCCGCGCCGCCGCAGGTCAGCTCACGCAGGTTGCCCGTGATGTCGAAGATGCCGCCCGAGGAGAAGTTCGAGCGGCAGTTGGCCATGCTCCCGGTCGGCAGCAGCCCGTCCTGATTGCCGCCCACCTGCGAATCGAAGTCGTGCGGCCCGAGGTTGCAGGGAGTCGACGTCGAGTTGACGTAGGTCTGGCACGCGCTGTTGAAGCCCCAGTAGCAGTTGCTCGTGCTCGACTTGCAGGCGCCCTGCCACTCGCTGTTCTTGCAGAGCCGTCCGCCCATCTCCTTGCAGACGTGCTGGGCCTCGAGGCCGCTGACGTTGAACCAGGGGACCTTGGACGGCACCGAGCAGGCGGGTGTCTTGTCGAGCGTGACGCCGGCAGGCGGGGCCGGCTGGTCGGGGCCGAGGCTCGCGGTCGGGGTCCACCAACCGTTGCCCGAGCCGGGCTCGACGTCGGTCGCGTTGGGGCGGCTGGCTTCGTACTGGAACACCCAGAGGCTGGTGTTGATCTGGACGATGCTGGGCTTGACGAAGTAGGTCGCGTTCGACCCGCGCGCGTCGGCGCCCTTCTCGTCCCTGCGGGGCTCGTCGGCGACGCCGTCGCAGTCGTTGTCCTGCCCGTCGCAGGCTTCTTCGCACGGGTAGCCGGACAGGCCCGGGCCGACGCCGCACGGGAGCTTCACGCCCATGATCGGCGTGTAGGGCTTGATGCTGCCGGTGACGCAGGCGGTTTTGGTGTTGTCGGCGGGATCGCACTCGTAGCGGCCCGTCTGGCGGCAGAGGCCGTGCTTGACGCTCTCCTTGTCGTCGGAGGCGCAGGACTGGCCGATGTAGCCCTGGTTGAGGACCGGCTGGCGGTAGTTCTCGTCGACGTTGCCGTTGCAGTTGTTGTCGATGCCGTCGCAGAGGTCCTGCGTGGCCGCGCACGAGGCGCCGGTGCAGTAGCCGACGGGGTACTGGCAGCTCCAGGTGCCCTGGGAGCAGACCACCTTGGTGTCGTCGATGCACGGTCCGGAGGCTGCGATGACGCCGCAGACCTGCGCAGGGGACGGCCGCGTGATGCCGTTGGGCGCCGTGGTCGCGTCGTACATCTCGTCGATGCGGCAGTCGCAGTTGTCGTCGACGCCGTTGCACAGCTCCTTGTTGGAGTAGAACGCGCAGGCCTTCTCGCAGTCGTTCGGGTTGCCGTCGCAATCGATGTAGCCGACCTCGCACTTGTTGGATGTGGGAGCGATGCACGCGCCGCCGACGCAGGTCCAGTTGACGTGGCCGCCCATGGACACGGAGCAGTCGTTGCCGCAGCTTCCGCAGTTCTTGGGGTCGGTGTTGACGTCGAAGTCCGGCGACTTGATGCCGTCGCAGTTCATGTCCTTGTTGCACTGATCCAGGTTCGCCTGCGCCTTGGTCGAGCCGGCGCAGATCTTGGCGCCGCCGACGCAGGTGAGGATTCCGGCCTGGCAGACGCTGGTCCAGCCCGCGGGGGGCGGCTGGGGGATGTCACAGGCCAGCGGCTGGTTGTTGACGTCGAGCATGTCGAGCGCCGGAGAGGCGCACACCTTGTCGTTGAAGCCGAGGCGCTGCAGACAAGCCTTGGCCGTGGCCTGGCCCGAGCAGTCGCTGTCGTCGTTGCAGGTCACGATCGGCGTGGCCGCCACCCCGTCCGTGACCCCGTCGCAGTCGTCGTCGGCGCCGTTGCACATCTCCGGCTGCGGATCGACCTGCCCGCTGCACACCAGCTGGCCGTTGGTGCAGATCTTCTTGCCCAACGAGCAGATGCCCGCGTTCGATCCGCACGATCCACCCGAGTCCGACGTGACCCCGTCCACCGTGCCGTCGCAGTCGTCGTCCTTCAGGTTGCACGTATCGGCCAAGTCGCCGACCTTGATGACCTTGGTGCCGCACACCTTCTTGCCCGGCGTGGGCGAGTCGACGCAGTACGGCGTAGCGCCGCCGCATACGTTCGGATCGGCCGTGCAGTCCGTGGAGCCGGTGTTGTCGTCGACGCACTTCACCGCCGCGGCCACGCAGCGGAAGATGCCGGTGTGGGACGGCTCGGCGCACTCGCCGACGGCCGCGAGGTTGCAGGGCTTGCCGAGCTGCGCGTCGTTGGCGAGGTCCGGATCGAGCGCGTCGATCTTGCCGTCGCAGTCGTTGTCCACGCCGTCGCAGATCTCCACGCCGCCGTTGGTCGGCGTGCACTTGTACTCGCACCCGTCGAGGTCCGCCGCCGGCTTGTTCGCGTTGTTCGCGTCGATCCACCCGTCGGCGCACTTCTCGATCTCGCACTGCGTGTTGGTGTCATCGCAGGTCGCCGGCGAGCCGATGGCCACGCACTTGCCCGTGGCGTTGGGACGGGCGCAGTTGCGGCCGCACTTACCGCAGTTGTCCGCGGCCGCGCACTTGTTGATGCCCTCGTCGAACTTGCCGTCGCAGTTGTCGTCGACGTTGTCGCAGGTGCTGTCCGTGTCGCCCTTCTTGACGCAGTAGTACTCGCAGCCGTTGGTGCGGTCGCCGTCGAGGTCGAAGTAGTCCTCGACGCACTCGTCGTAGTCGCACTTGCCGACGGTGCCGGGGGTCGCGGAGCACAGCGCAGTCTTGGCGTTCTTGATCTTCACGCGGCAGTCGGCGTCGGGGTTGACGAGGGCGCAGACGCCGCAGTTGCCCGGGTCCTTGGCGAGGTCGAAGATCTCGTCGGTCTTGCCGTCGCAGTTGTTGTCGAGGCCGTCACACAGCTCGATGCCGTTGTTGGTCTGCACGCACGCATCGCTCGTGGAGCCTGCCGCGCCGTCGAGCATGAAGCCCGCCGCGCCGCAGTCGGTCACGCAGATGCCGCCGCCGCTCCCCCCGTAGCCCGAGCCCGCGTAGCCGCCGGCCCCGGTGTCGGGCGCCGCAGCGTCCTGGTCGTCGCAGTTCCAGCAGAACGACTCGGTGGTGCAACCCGCCAAGGCCCCGGTGCTCGCGAGCACCGCCACGATGATGCCGAGGTTCCTGGTCTTCATCGCGCACCTCCACGATCCGACACCGAGGAGCACGCGCTGTCGTCGCTGCTGCAGACAGGCTCTTCCCGCCGTCGCTTTCTCCTCCTTGCCGCCAACAGGCCGAGCGCAACGAGCGTCGCGAAGCCCGCGGCCTGTGGCGTGCGCGAGGTCGTACCGACCTTGCACGCGCAGCCTCCACCGCCCGTCGCCAGCCCGTACTTGCCCTTGTCCTGCTCGGGCTCCACCGCTCCACCTGCCGTGCCGGCCGACCCGCCGACCGCTCCGTCGGCCTGGGTGCCTCCACCCGATCCGCCCTTGCCCCCGTCCTTCGCGTCGGTGCCGGCGTCGACCACTCCCACCTCCACGCACTGGCCCGCGGTGCAGCTCTGGCCCGACGGGCACACCACGCCGGAGCAGGGGTCGTTGCCGCAGGCGCCGGTCAACGGGTTGCACCAGCTGCCGTCGGTGCAGGGGTTCGGGTCGCACTTGCTCTTCACGCAGGTGCCGGCATCGCCGCCGCTGCACACTTGGCCGTCGGGACACGCCGTCGCGCAGCCGGTCGGCTCGCACTTGCCCGACACGCACTGCTCTGTGGCCTTGCACGTGATGCCCGCGCAAGAGCCGAAGCACACCGGCTGGGTGAAGTCCGCGTTGGGCTTGCACACCTCGCCCGGCTTGCAGGAGTCGGACTTGCACGGGTTGGTTACGCACGTGCCGCTGTTGCACGCCTTGCCCGCCCCGCAGGGCACGTTGTAGCAGTTGTCCGCCACGCAGCTTCCGGCGTTGGCGCCGTAGTCGGTGCAGACCTGGTTGTTGGTGCAGGAGACGCCGTAGCAGGGGTTGTGGCAGCCGGCCGACCCCTTGCAGACGCACACTGGAGGCGCCACGCCGCCGTCTGCCGTCGTGCCCGCCGGCGCACATTCGAGCTTGCCGTTCGAGGTCACCGTCTTGTTCTCGCAGCCGCCCAGACACGGGTCGGTCACGCAACGGTTGCCCGCCGACACCGGCGGCTCGGTGCCGCTCTTATCGACGGCCTTGCACTGGTAGCCACCAGTCGGACAGGGGAACTCGCCGCCTCCGCACTTGGCGGCGCACTGGCAGGTGCCCGCGTACCCGACGCACACCTTCTCGCCGCTGCACAGGGCCTGCTCGCCCGTGTCGGGCGTCGGATCCTCGTCGATCTTGCCGTCGCAGTCGTTGTCCTCGCAGTCGCAGATCTCCGGCTGCGGAGCCACGCCGCCCTGGCAGATGAACTGCCCGGAGGCGCAGGCCCAGATGCCCTTGTCGCACAGGCCGACATCGCTGCCGCACTCGGCGCCGATCACCTGCGTCGAATCGTTGGGATTCGCGGTGCCGTTGACGCCGTCGGGCGCATTGCCCGCTTCGTCCACCTGACCGTCGCAGTCGTTGTCCTTGCCGTCACAGACCTCGGGCGTCGGTCCCACACCCCCCGTGCACACCACGGTGCCGTTGATGTCGCACTCGTTCACGCCCGGCTTGCACTCGCCCTTGTCGCGGATCGGCGGCACCGGGAACTGGTTCTCGTCGAAGGTCGGGAAACACGGCGTGCCGATGGCGATGCCGTTGTCCACCACGCCGTCGCAGTCGTCGTCCTTGGCGTTGCACAGCTCCGTCGCGGGGCCGACCGCGTTCTCGCAGACGATCGCGCCGCTGACGCACTTCTGGACGCCGACGCTGCACTCGCCCACGTCGGTTCCACAAGCCGTTTCCGCGATGTTGTCGTCGATGCCACCGGCGCAGTTGTTGTCCACGCCGTCGCACACTTCGGCCTGCGGGAGCTGACCACCCATGCACTGCCAGGTGCCGGCCTTGCACGTCAGCGCTCCAGTCGCGCACGGCGCAGCAAGACCCCCCACATCGTGGCAGTTCGCGCCCGGCGGCGGGCACCAGCTCTCGGTCATGAACGAGCACACCGGGTCGCAGCCCGTGGGAGGCAGATCCCAGCAAGGCTTGTCCGCAGCCGAAGGCGCGTCGATGAGCGCCCCGTCGTCCACATACCCGTTGCAGTCGTCGTCGATGGCGTTGCACCGCTCAGGCTGAGGCTGCGTGCCCCCCTGGCAGACCATCGTCCCGTTGACGCACTTGGTCTTGCCCTTGCTGCAGATGCCCACCTGCGCACCGCAGTCGAAGTTCTCACCCGGCACGTTGTCGTCCACCGTGCCGTCGCAGTCGTTGTCGATGCCGTCGCAGATCTCCGCGCTCGGTCCCTTGTACCCGCCGCAGGTTCCGTTGCACGGCTCCTGCCCTTTCTCGCACTGCGAGAAAGGATGCACCAGGTCCTTGTAGATCAGCCCCGGCTGGCCGGGCACTTCACACGCCATCGGCGGCACGTTGTCGTCGACCGCTCCGTCGCAGTCGTCGTCGATCCCGTTGCAGGTCTCAGTTCCGGGGTTGTTCGAGCAGTTGCCCCAGAAGTCGCCCGGGCCGCCCACTGCGCAGCCGCCCGGCTTCGCCACCGGCTGCTGCGGTTTGCACGCGCGCTCTCCCACGCAGTTCGAGGGAGACGGCAAACCACACACCAGCGGGGCGATGTTGTCGTCGGCGATGCCGTCGCAGTCGTTGTCGCAGCCGTCGCAGATCTCCTGGGAAGGCACGCACGCCGTGCACGTCGGCAGCTCGTCCGTCAACCCGTTGCAGTCGTTGTCGACGCCGTCACACACCTCTGCCGTCGGGCACTTGCCCCCGCACTTGATCTGGTTCTCGTCGATTTGGGCGTTGCAGTTGTTGTCGAGGTCGTCGCACTTGTCGCCGGGGTTGAAGCACAGCCAGTTCGAGCAGTCCTTTCCCTGATCCTCGTCGGCGCACGGCAGCAAGGTCGGGTCGCCGTTGGGCAGCGTCGCCTTGTAGTCCGTCAGGCACTGGTTGCGCTGCGTCGGGTTCGCCCAGTTGCAGCATTTCTGATTGCGGTTGCAGTAGTGCCGGTAGCCTTCGTCCACGCAGCCGTTGCAGTTGTTGTCGACGTTGTCGCACTCCTCGGGCTGGATCGCGCCGACGATGATCTGCGAGAGCCTCTGCGACAGCTCCGCCTCGTTGGCCGCGGTCAGCGCCGTGGCGCTGCAGCCGGCCTCGGTGCCGCACTGGCCCATCTTCGCGATCGCGTGCAGCGCCGTCTGCTCGGCAGCCGTCACGCCGCCGAAGCCGATCGGGTACACCTTCACGTGGCGACCCGAGCTGTCGCTCAGCCCGTTGACGTACAGCTCCTGCGCCGCGTACTTCGCGCGGTTCTCGACCTCGGTGCCGTCGCAGGACTCGCCGCCGTCGGTGATCAGGATCACGTTGACCGGACGGCAGCTCGGCGTCAGCGACGCCTTCTGGGCCCGCAGGTGCGCCGTGGCGTCGCGCAGGGCGCCGTTGATCGGCGTCGCGCCCGCGGGGAGCACCTCGATGTTGTTCGTGCAGACGTCGTCCACCCAGTTGAGCATGTTCGCCACGGTGTTCTCGTCCACCGGGAGCGGCACACGCACCGTGCCTCCGTGCGCGTTGACTCCCGTGCCCGCCTGGCAGCTAGCCGTCACCGAGCAGGCTCCAGCGCTCTCCGGCATGACCCCGTCCACCGCGTAGGGCGAGCACGCTGCACCGCACCCCGAAATGCCCTGTGTGAACGTCGTCAGCCCGAAGTCCACCATGCTGAAGGCCTGCACCATCTTGCGCAGCGCGCACTTGCCGTCGTTGATGCGCGTCGGACGCAGGTTGCAGGAATTGTTCGGCGAAGAACCCGATTGCGCCGGGCACGACGCCGGGAAGTCCGTTGGCGGCGTCGTGCATTGGTTCATCGAGCCCGAGACGTCGAACACGACCATGAAGTAGGGACGCGCCGGCGCGGGCCAATCCGCGGGGTCGGGCGAGTAGCACTTCGAGTCGGCCTGCTGTCCGCTCTGCAGGGTGCACGTCTCGGCTTCCGCGCGGGTCGCCGATAGCCCCGTTACCAAGCCGAGCCCGGCGAGCAACGCCGTTCTCACTCCGCGAGGTCCAACCCCTCGACGCCACGCTCCGAGCGTCTTGCCCATGGCCCAAAGCTCCTCTCTGTCTGTCAGCAAGTGCAGGCACTCGCCCGCCGTACCCGAAATGCAAGACTCGCACAGCCCTCTTGCCCGCTCAAGCGCTCTCTGCGGCGCGAAGAACCAGCCCCCACCCCTGAACCGCCGTGCGGCTCACTCCCCCGATCGACCGCTTCGATGGCTGGGATCACCTTCCGGTTCCGTGTAAGGTGGAGCCGTGAAGACCGAAGCGTCGCGACGCCGCGGCCGACCCGCCGGCAGCTTCACCCAACACCACCGCCTCGACCGGCTGCGCGAGCTGCTCATCCTGCGCCCCAAAGGCCTGAGCATGCAGGAAATCGCCGACGCTCTCCAGGTCACCACCCGCTCGGCGCGTCGCTACCTCCAGGAGATCCGCGAAGAGTTCGATCTCGAGAAACACCAGGGACGCGCAGGCGCTACCCTCTGGCGCGTCCGCGCCGAAGAGCGCCCCCGCAAGATCGAGCTGCGTCGCACCCAGACCTACGCCCTGCTCGCCGCACGCCGCATGTTCGAACCCATGCGAGGCTCCGCCCTCTACGACGAAATCGACCTCGCCATACGCGCCCTCACCACCTTCGCCAGTCGCCCCGGCCGCGGCCCCAATGCAGGCGTTGCCGACGCCCGCCTCGAAGAGCGGTTCCTCCACATCCCCTTCGCTCCCAAGGACTACTCGAGCAAGACCGACGAGCTCGACGTGCTCTACCAGGCGGTCGCAGACCTGCGCCCGATGTCCTGCAACTACCGCGACGCCCAGGGACAGACCCAGCTCGTCGAGCTGCACCCCTACGCGATGATCCTCTACAAGGACGCCATCTACGCCGTCGCTCGCCAGCTCCCCGGAACCGAGATCCGTACCTACGCCCTCGACCGCATGTCCGACGCCGCCTGCTCCACCTTGCAGCGCTTCGAGCTGCCCGCGGACTTCCGCGTCGATCAGTTCTTCCAAGGCCAGTTCGGAATCTGGAGAGGCAAGGACCGCCACCGCGTCGTCATCGACTTCGCTCCTCGTGTCGCCGAATACGTCCGCTCCCGACGCGTCCACGCCTCCCAGCGCGTCTCCAACCTCCGAGGCGGCGGCCTGCGCCTCACCATGATCATCGGCGACCTCACCGAGATCACCTCCTGGGTCCTCGGCTTCGGTGAGACCGCTCGCGTCGTCGAACCCGAAGAGCTGCGCGACCGCGTCCTGCAAGAGCTCCGCGGCGCCCTCGCCCTGTATCGTGATCGCTCCGGAGCCTGATCTCCAAGGATCGCGTGGCCTTGGCCCACCGGGAAGCGTAGACTGATCCCCAGCGCTGCCTCGGGGGCGCGCTTCTCAGGAGGATCTTCCATGATGCCTTGCCGCTCGGCGCGTCCGCGCTCCGCTCTGGTCCACCTCCCCATCCCGCTGCTGTGCCTCGGCATCGCTGCCACCCTCGCGTCCGCATGCGGAGGCTCCGACTCGAACAACGGCTCCCCGCCCTCCGCGGGCGGCGCCGCGGGCTCCGCCGATGCCTCCACCGAAACCTCCGTCGGCGGCGGCGCAGGCAAGGCGGGCGCAAGCGGCGCAGCGGGTTCCGGCGGCACCGCCGGCGCGGCCGGCACTGGCGGAGCTGCGGGCACTGCGGGAACCGCAGGCGCTGCGGGCGATGCCGGTCCGGCAGGCTCCGCGGGGCAGCCCGACGGCGGCACTCCCGACGCGCCCGTCGACGCGTTCGCATGCACGACCGACGCGGACTGCGTGGGCAACGCCGCAGGTCCCTACTGCAAGGTCGCCTCCGGCGAGTGCGTCGCGTGCAAGGAGTCGGACCCCTCCACGTGCGAGCCGGGCAAGTGGTGCGACCCTGCCACGTCCACGTGCGTCGCCGGTTGCGATGACGCCAACGACTGCGCCGTGGACACGACTTGCGATCCCGCGACCCACACCTGCGTGGGTTGCATCGACGACACCCAGTGTCCCCTCGGCCAGACCTGCCAGGGCAACGCGTGCGCGGCCGGATGCACGCCGCAGCACGGCTGCCCGATCGATCAGGCCTGCTGCAGCGGCGCGTGCATGCTCACCGACAGCGATCCCGCGAACTGCGGCTCCTGCGGATTCGCCTGCAACCTCCCCAACGCGACGTCTTTGTGCGTGGGAGGAAAGTGCTCGCTGGAGGCGTGCCTGCAGGGCTGGGAGAACTGCGACCAGAAGGCCGCCAACGGCTGCGAAGCCAACACCTGCCCGTGCGCTCCCAACGCCACCGAGCCCTGCTACACCGGGCCGGCTGGAACGCAGGACGTCGGCCCCTGCCACGGAGGCACCCGAACCTGCAACGACTCCGGCTCGGCCTGGGGCTCCTGCGAGGGCGAGGTGGTGCCCACGCAGGAGAGCTGCTTCACGCCCATCGACGACGACTGCAACGGCACGGTCAACGAAGGCGGCACGGGCTGCGTGTGCATACCGAAGTCCACCGGCGCCTGCTACACCGGGGACCCGTCCACGCGCGGTGTCGGCGCGTGCAGCGACGGCTCCCGCACCTGCAACGACGACGGCACCGCGTGGGGCGCGTGCGAGGGCGAGACGCTCCCGGCCGCGGAGACCTGCGCGACGTCGGTGGACGACGATTGCGACGGGCAGGTCAACGAGGCGGGAGGGATCGGCTGCCTGTGCACGCCGGGTAGCTCCGTGTCCTGCTACGGCGGCCCCGCCGGAACGCAGGGCGTTGGCGTCTGCAAGGCTGGCACCCAGACCTGCAACTCCATGGGCACCGGCTGGGAGCCCTGCACCGGCGACGTGGTCCCTTCGGCCGATGTCTGCGGTGATGCGCTCGACAACGATTGCAACGGTTCGATCGACGATGGCCACTCGACGGGCGCGGCGGGCTGTGTGTGCCTCCCCGGCGCCAAGCTCGACTGCTACTCGGGCGGTCCAGGCACGCTCGGCGTCGGCGTGTGCGTCGGTGGCCTGGCCACCTGCAACGCTGGCGGCACCGGCGTCGGACAATGCGTCGGCGAGATCACTCCGTCGATCGACGTGTGCACCGACTCGCTGGACAACGACTGCAACGGCATCGGCAACGACGGGGTCGGAAATGGCGGCGCCGAGTGCGCGTGCGTTCCCGGTGCGCAGGCCGACTGCTACCAGGGCCCCGCGGGCACGCTCGGCAAGGGCGTGTGCAAGTCGGGCAAGCAGACGTGCTCCGACGACGGCAAGACCTGGGGCCCCTGCTACGGCCAGATCATTCCCGACTTCGACATCTGCACCAACACGTTCGACGACGACTGCAATGGTGTAGTCAACGATGGTTTCGACGAAGGCGCAGCGGGGTGCGTGTGCATCCCCGGAGCTTCGGAGTCGTGCTACGGCGGGCCGCCCGGCACCCAGGGCGTCGGCGCCTGCAAGGCGGGGACGCACACCTGCACCGCGCTTGGCAACAGTTGGGGCGCCTGCGTCGGCGAGGTCACGCCCAACGAAGAGATCTGCTCCAACGGCATCGACGACGACTGCAACGGCTCGGCGGACGTCGTGCCAGACGTTGATGGAGACGGCTACACGCGGTGCGCAGGGGATTGCTGCGAGGACACTACCCAATGCGGTTCGCCGACGCTGGTGAACCCCGGCGCGTTCGAGGTGCAGGGAGACAGCATCGACAACAACTGCAACGGGCAGGTCGACGAGAACCCCTACACGACGTGCAGCACGGGCACGGACTTCACGACGACCGTGAATGCGGCGAAGGCGCTCGCGCTGCTCAACGCGATGGAGCTCTGCCAGATCTCGCAGAACGGGTCGTGGGGCATCGTGCCGGGGTCGTACTCGCTCACCCGAGCCGACGGATCCGGCTCCCCGGACTACAAGCAGGTAGGCATCACCACGCAGTTCGGCACCCACTCGTCGAACGTGCCCAAGGCCGGCTCCAACATGACGATGCTGTCCGCGGGACGAGCGCGCGATGCGAACGACCCCGATGCAACCGCGGACCTCACGTACACCTACGCCACCGGAGCGCCCCCCGCGGACTTCGTCGCCCCGCACGGCGGCGCGTTGCCCCAGACATCCCCATCGTGCACCAACGGCTCGGGCGCCAACGACTCGGTGCGCCTGCGCGTGCAGCTCAAGGTCCCCACCAACGCCAACTCCCTGTCGTTCCAGTTCCGTTTCTTCTCGCAGGAGTACTGGTACTGGACCTGCACCTCCTACAACGACTTCTTCATCGCGATGCTCGACTCGCAGTGGACGCCCGGCCCGGGGCAGACGGCGATCCCCGCGGACAAGAACATCTCCTTCGACAGCAACGGCAGCTACATCAGCGTCAACAGCACCAGCTTCTTCACGACCTGCTGCCAACCGAAGACCGGTTACACGTGCCCGGATGGAAAAGTCGCGCTCGCCGGTACCGGCTATTACGACTACGCTAGCGGTACGACCGGCGCCGGTGCTACGCGATGGCTCACCACGACCTCCCCGGTGAAGCCCGGCGAAACGATTACCCTGCGCTTCATCATCTGGGACACCAGCGACCAGGCCTGGGACTCGCAAGTCCTGCTCGACAACTTCCGTTGGAGCGCCACCCCGAGCAACGGCCCCATCACCCAGTAACCCGCGCCCTCGGGCGCCGGTCTCTCGCTCCCGGTGCCCCCTCCCCAACACCCCCCGCTCGATCCCCTATTGCGTCCCGGGATCCGCCGCCTGCGCCGCGCTCGCCGCCATCGCGTCGCTCATCGCCCGATAGCGGTTGTAGTAGTAGAGCACCTTCGTCACGTACATCCGCGTCTCTTCGTACGGCGGAATCCCCCCGTGACGCATCACCGCCCCCTCGCCCGCGTTGTATCCCGCCACCGTCAACTGCAGATCCCCGTTGAACGTATTCGCCAGGATCCGCATGTACCGCACCCCGCCGAAGATGTTCTCCCGCGGATCGAACAGATCCCGAACCTGCATCCGTTCCCCCGTCGCAGGCATGATCTGCATCAAACCCCGCGCCCCCGCGATGCTCACCGCGCGCGGATCGTAGTCGCTCTCCACCTTGATCATCGCTCGCACCAGCTCCACCGGGATCTGGTACAGCGTCGCCGCCTGACGGATCACCTCGTCGTACCGCGTGAACCGCTCCGGGTTCGTGTCGCTCGGCATGAACGGCGTCACCCCTGCCTCCCCTCGGGGCTTGGGCGCCGTCTTGATGTACAGCTTCGCCCCCTGCGATGCCGACCGGCTGTTCGTGAAGTGAACCACCCCGTTGCTGTCCGTGTACGTATAGATGTCCGCCGCGGCGCTGCCCGCCAGCAGCACCACCACCGCCGCCAAGGCGGGCGCGAACAAGGCACGGGCTGGGACGGGCATTCGCATCGCTCAGGGGTCTCACCTGCAAGTGTAGGCAATCGACGGCCCGCGGTCCAACTCCCGGGAGACTCGCCCGCCAGGACCGTCCGCGCCTCCCCCTGCAACCGCCCGCCCCGTGCGTCCCTTCCCGCCCCCCTGTCACGAACGCCCGCGCGTCAGCACCAGCCACGTCACCCCCGCTGCAGCCAACGGCACCACCACCGCCGCCGCGAACAGCGCGAGACCCATCCCCACGGGAAGCACCGCCGAACCGCGCCTTCGGCTCGACGTCCATTCCTCCCCGTTCCACTCCAACCGCTCCGCCTCCACGCCCCCCTCGACCAGCTCGACCCCGGGAGCTTCCTCCGCCCGCTGTTCGGCCTCGGACTCCACTCCCGCCTCCCCTTGCCTGCCGTGACGTCCCATGTCGTCCCTTATACCGCAGCCTGAAGCCCTCCGGGATCTCGCCTCAGTCCGCAACCCGGACGATCACCGGCGCGTGATCGCTGCTCCCGAACTCCCGCAGAACCTGCATCGATTCCGCCCTGCCCGCCGCCGCCTCCGATGCCAGCACGTAGTCGATCCGCCAGCCCAGATTCCGCTCCCTCGCCCCCTTCCAGTACGGCCACCACGTGAACATCCGATCGTCGTCCGGCCTCATCCGACGACATACGTCGGCCAAACCCTGATCGAGCACCCCCTGCAGAAGCGCTCGCTCATCGGGACGCTGCCCGATCACGTCGGCCTTGCGCTGGCTCGGGTGCATGTCTGAGTCGGTCAGCGCCACGTTCAGATCCCCGGCCACCACCAGCGCGTCTCCCGCCGCGTGCATCTGCCCCACCCACGCCACCATCGCCCCGAGGAACGCGATCTTCGCGTCGTAGTCCTTGCCCCCGTTGGGCACGTAGAACGACGCGAACACCGTCGAGCCGACGCGCGCCTGCACGATCCGCGACTCGCGATCGAAGCCGGGGTGGCCGAACTCGACAGCCCGGGAGAACCTGTCCTTGCGCAGCAGCAGGGCGACGCCGGAGTAGCCTTTCAATCCGCCGTGCCACATGGCGCGGTAGTCGGGCAGCGCAAGGGGGCTCAACGAATCCGGCACTTGCTCCGCCGTGCACTTGATTTCCTGCAGGCACACCACGTCGGGCCCGTGCGTCCGCAGCAGCTCCAGAAGCTCGTCGGCCCGACGCCTCAACCCGTTCACGTTCCAGGTCGCGATCAGCATCGCCGGGCAGCATACTGCGATCCCCGTCCGGGCCAGAGGCCCGTCGCGACGAGCGCCCCGACGATCACCCCCTCGCAGGCGCCCCAGTTTGCGACTATGAAGCCCTGGGAGCCATGATGGACTGGCAGAACGTCGCAGTAGTCGCCGGCGCGGTCGTGTTCGCTGTTTTTCTCCTCTGGCGCATGAGACCGGTGCGGCTCGGTGTGAGCGCGGTGCGCAGATCCACCGTCGACACCATGGCCGCGCGGGTCCAGGCGCGAAGCGCTCCCGACGCCCGCTCCCGCGCGCAAATCCTGTGCGACGCAGCCCGTCGCGTAGGTGAACAGCCCGGCGGCGCCTCCGCCGCTATCGGACTGTTCTTGCGCGCCATGAAGGCCGACCCCTCCTGGCCCGAACCCGTCTCCTGCATCTCCACCCTCCTCGGACACCGCCGCCCGCGCGATCTCGAGCGCATCCTGTGGCGGCACCTCGGCTCCTGCTCCTGGGCGGACGTCGGGCAGCGCGAAGTCGCCGCCGCGTGCGCGCACGCGCTGGCCGGGCTCTACCGCGGACGGCTCAAGGATCGCTCCCGCGCGTCGGCCCTGCACAAGCTCGCAGCGGAGCTCGGCCCAGGGCGCCCCCCGCAGGCCTAGGGCGCGATCAGGATCTTGGGCAGCGCGTGGCGGTGGCTGAGCGCGAGCAGGTCCATGGCGAGCGCGACCGTGATGTGGACGAGGAAGCCCGAGTAGATGCTGCGGGTCCGCATGGACAGCGAGCCGAGGACGACGCCTGCGATGATGGCGCCGTTGGCCTCGAGGTAGGGCTTCCCATAGTGGATCATGCAGTAGGGCACGACCATGGCGAAGATGGCGCCGGAGCCGAGGTTCTTGCGCAAGGCGCCCAGGAGCCAGCCGCGGAAGAACATCTCGAGGGCGAAGAACTGCCCGAAGTACATCACCTCCCACAAGGCGAGGTCGAGCCACGAGCGGCTCGAGAGCTTGTAGAAGGGGTAGTAGTTGCCGAAGTCGGGCTGCCGGGCGACGATCAGCATCGAGGGGACCACGACCGCGAGGCACAGGACGTAGATCCACGCGTGACGCCACAGCCCGCGGATTCGCAGGCCCATGTCGAGCAGGCTGTCGCGCGGGAACATCAGCTTCCACAGCGGCAGCGGCACGAACACGTAGCCGAAGATGCGCGCAAACGCCCACCACGCGTAGCCGAACAGCTCGTCGTACTTCGCGAGCTTGAACACCTTGCCCACGAGCCCGGCCTGATGCGCCGCGAGCCACGGACGGATGATCGACTCGTAGAAGTGCCGGCCTCCGTAGTACTCCTGCATCGTGAGCACGAGCGCCAGGATTGCGAAGGCGACCGCGGGGCGCGGATCCCAACGATCCTTCGCGACCCAATCGATGCGATAGCGATGCGCCTCCGCGTCGAGCTCCCGCCAGGTGCGGCGGAACAGCAGCCAGATCAACGGCGCGATCAGCAGGATGACCGGCACCGGCAGAGGGGCCTTGATCAGCGGCGACTCGAGCCACTGATGGAAGGCGCTGGGCATGGCGGCAGGGGCAAGTGCGAGCACGCGGATCCGCTGGGAGGCTGGAGTAGGTCGTATCTCAGACGCCGCGGGCCGTCGCGGCTGCCGCACGCAGGCGGCTCAGGGACCTGTCTCGACCCAGTACCGCAAGTACCTCGAACAAGCCAGGACTCGCGGTGCGCCCCGTCAACGCCACCCGCGCCGGCTGCGCAATCGCCTTCATCGGCAGGGCGCGCTCCTGGAGGAACGCCTGGAACCGGGCCTCCAGCGAGGCGTGATCCCACGGGCTCACCGCCTCGAGCGCAGCCGCCAACGCCTCGAGCCCCTCGGCCGACTCCGGCACCAGGAACTTGCGCGACGCCGCCTCGTCGATCACCGGAGGCTCGCGCAGGTAGAAGTCCATCGCGTCCGCTGCCTCCACGAACGTGCGCGCCCGCTCGCGAATCGTCGGGATCGCTGCCCGCAGCGTGGCGGCCTCGGGCGCCGGCAGCCCCCGCTTCTCCACGAACGGCCCCACCCTCTGCACGTAGCTCTCCAGCGGCGTGAGCCGATCCTGCTTCAGGTGCTCGAAGTTCACGTCCGCGAACTTGCGCGCGTCGAACCTGCCGTCCGGCCGCCCCAGGTGCTCGAGATCGAACTTCTCGATCAGCTCGTCGCGCCCGAAGATCTCCTGGTCACCGTGGGACCAGCCGAAGCGCACCAGGTAGTTGAGTACGCCCATCGGGCTGTAGCCCTTGTCCTGGTACTCGCCCACGCTCACCGCGCCATGACGCTTGCTGAGCTTCTCGCCCGAGGGAGCGAGCATCATGGGCAGGTGCGCGAACTGCGGAAGCTTCGCCCCCAACGCCTCGTACAGCAGGATCTGCGGCGGCGTGTTCACCATGTGATCGCGCCCTCGCATCACCATCGTGATCCCCATCGTCAGGTCGTCCACCACGACCCCGAAGTTGTACAGCGGCACCCCGTCACTCCGCAGCAGCACGAAGTCCTGCTGCGCGCTGTTCGGCGTCGTCACCTCCCCGAACACCAGATCCCGATACGTCGTCGCCTCCCGCGCTACCTTCGTCATGTCGAACCGCACCACGTACGGCTTGTCAGGGTGGTCCGTGCGGTGACGGCAGGTGCCCGGATACACGAAGTTCGCCTTGGGGTTCTCGGCCTTGAGCTTCTCGCGCGCCGCGGCCAGCTCCTCCTTCGTGCAGTAGCAGCGATACGCCGCGCCGCTCGCGATGAGCCGCTCGGCGAACTCGCGGTACAGATCCAGACGCTGCATCTGGAAGTACGGGCCGTGGGCGCCCCCTTTCTCCGGCCCCTCGTCCCAGTCCATGCCCAGCCAACGCATCGACTCGAGGATCACGCGCACGCTCTGCGGTGTGGAGCGCTCCTGGTCGGTGTCCTCGATACGCAGCACGAACGTGCCCTTGTTCTTGCGGGCCCAGAGCCAGTTGAACAGGGCGGTGCGCACGCCGCCGATGTGCAGGTAGCCGGTGGGGGAGGGGGCAAAACGGACGCGAACCTGGTCTGTCATGGCGCCCGCTCGTAGCACGCGGCCGCTTCATCGTCATCTCGCGTGCGTCTTGGACGGTCGCTGCGCCTCGTTTGCCGGCTCCCTTGCGATTCCTTTCGCTCCCTTGATGATAGCCTCCGTTCAGGACTGGATTCCATGTTGAGGGACTTCGACGCACTCCGCGCGGAGATATGGCGGCTCGCCGGCCAGCGGGATCTGTCCGAGCGCGACCTCATCCAGCGCCTCCTCGACACCGTGGGCCCTGCCCTCGCGGTCTGCCGCGCCTGCTTCAACGAGCCCGACGACAACGGGATGTCCTGCACCCTCGAGTGGGCCCGCCAGGGCGTCAAACCCTCCGTCGGAACCCGCCTCCCGCGCATCGTTCAGAACGCCCTCGTCCGCCCCTACCCATGGGAGTTCAACCTCGACGCCTCCATCGACGCCCTCCCCGCCTGGGTGCGCCCCATCGGGGCTCCGTTGCTGCGCGCCATGGGTGCGGCGCTCGACGTCGAATCGGTGCTCGTGGTCCCGTACTCGATGGTGGGCGGCGTGGTCGATGGTGTCCTGACGTTCGACATGAGCTTCGGGCGCGGGGTCAAGACGGGGTGGTCCAAGCCGCTGATGCCGGTGGTCTACGAGCTCGCGATGATCGTGAACCAGGCGATCGCCCGGCGTCGTGCCGAGACTGCGCTCTCCACCGCGCAGCGACGTTACCAGGCGCTGGTGGAGTGTCTGGGCGAGGGCGTGGGGCTGCTCGGCGCCGACGAGGTGTTCGCCTTCGCGAACCCCGCGAGCGATCAGATCTTCGGCGTGGGGAAGGGTGCGCTGGTGGGGCGCTGTCTCCGGGAGTTCGTCGACGACGCTGCGTGGCTCATGGTCTGCGACCAGACCGCGCATCGCGCGCGAGGCGAGTGCCGCAGCTTCTACGAGCTGCGAATCACGCGTCCCGATGGCGTCGTGCGTACGCTCGAAGTCACGTGCACGCCGGAAGTCGAGCAGGACCGCGCGGGCATCGCGACCGTGGCCGTGTTCCGCGACGTGACCGATCACCGCGCCGCCGAGAGCGAGCGACGTCGCGTCGAGCTGCAGGTCCAGCGCACCCAGAAGCTCGAGAGCCTCGGCGTGCTCGCCGGCGGCATTGCCCACGACTACAACAACGTGCTCGCCGGCATCCTCGCCCACGCCGAGCTGGCGCTGCAGCAGCTCCCCGACGCTCACGATGCGCGCGAGAGCCTCGATCAGATCCGGTCCGCCGCTGAGCAGTCCTCGCAGTTCACTCGCCAGCTCCTCACCTACGCAGGCAAGGGCGTCCTGGTCTCCGAGCCCCTCGACCTCAGCCGCGTCGTCTCCGACATCACCGCCCTGCTGCGCGCAGCGATCTCCAAGAAGGCCCAGCTGGTCCTGCAGCTCGACTCCAGCCTCCCCCTCATCGAGGCCGAGCCGGGACAGATCCGGCAGATCGTCATGAACCTGTTGACGAACGCCTCCGAATCCTTCGGCGATGCCTCCGGCCAGATCGTGATCACCACCGGCTCCGTCCACCTCGACCGCGCCACTGCCGCGCGCGCCCAGATCGGCTCCGATGTCCCCCAAGGCCCCTACGTCTTCGTCGAGGTCCGCGACAATGGCTGCGGCATGACTCCCGAAGCCCAGGCGCGCATGTTCGACCCGTTCTTCACCACCAAGTTCGTCGGACGCGGCCTCGGCCTCGCTGCCGCCCTCGGCATCATCCGCGCCCATCGCGGCGCCGTCTTCGTCGACAGCTCCCCGGGATGCGGAACCACCGTGCGCGTCTGCCTCCCCGCCTCGACGCTGCGCCCTGCGTCCCTCACGCCCCCTCGCGCCCCCCAGGCAACCCCTCGCTCCGCCCCGGCATCCGCCGCTCCCCAACTCCACCCCGATTCCGGCGTCGTCCTCATCGTCGACGACGACCGCGCCGTGCTGTCATCCATGTCCCGGCTGCTCGGCCGGTCGGGCTATCGCACGCTTGGCGCGGCAGACGGCACGGAGGCGCTCGACGTGTTCCGCAGCCACGCGGCCGAGATCTCGATCGTGCTGTTGGATCTCGCGATGCCCGGCAGGAACGGGACGGAGGTGCTGGCGGAGCTGCGCGCAATGAGCCCTCGGCTTCCGGTGATCTTGTGCAGCGGCTACAGCGAGCAGGAGGTCGAGCTGCGGCTGAGCGATCGCCGCTGTACGGCGTTCCTTCAGAAGCCGTTCGCGCACACCGACTTGCTTCGCGAAATGCGGCGGGTGACAGGGGAGGGAGGCGACGGGGTCAGCCAGCCTGGAACGACTCGATGACCCACTTCATCTGGGCGTCGAGGCGGTCGAGCTGTGCCTTGGTGCCGCCGAACTCCACGACGTAGATCTTCTTTTCGGTCACGAACACGGTGACCGTGTACTGCAGCGGTTCGCCCTTCTCGTCGTGGCCGAACTTCATCTGCGTGCCGCGCAGCCCGCCCTTCGTCGCCACTGTCGTCGTGTCCAGCAGCGCGTACCCCGCCATCGCGCGCATCTGGTTCTTGACCGCCTGCACCCAGAAGGCGTCGTCGCCCTTGGGCTCGTGCTTGATCTCACGAATCCCGATCACCACGCCGTCGGCCGTCGTCGCGCGGTAGTCGTAGGACGGCTCCTGATCGTCGAGCACCACGAAGCCCGCCGGCGTGCCGACCGAGAAGGAGTGTCCGCCGCAGCCCCAGGTTGCCGCGACGGCGAAGACGCCAGCGGCCAGTGCAAACGCTCGGATGATGTTCCTGTGCGTCATGGTTGGACCCTCGTTCATTGCAGGTTCAGGAGACGCCCCAGGCCGAGCTGCTGGAGCCAGGGGAACGGAAGCCGAAACACCTTCTCGCGCTGCAGATCCGAGACCTGCATCGGCTGGAACGACATCGTGATCGTCGAGAAGCGCACCTTGTCCCGCAGGTACTTCAGGCGCCCTTCGAGACGCTCGATCTCGCCGCTCAGCCGCTCGAGCTGCTGCTCGACCTTCAGCGACTCCTCCACGGTCTTCGCCTGCGCCAGCAGCTGCGCCATCCGATCCCGGACTTCGCGCGCGTTCTTCAACCGCAACGCCACATCGAGGTACTGCTCGGTCACGTCCTCCACCTGCACGTTCTTGTGCAGCAGATCCCCCATCCCCTCGAGCCGCTTGAGCACGTCGAAGAACTTCTCCGTCGGTACGCGGATCACGATCTCCCGATCGCTGCGCCGCGCCAGGAATCCCCCCGAATCCCGCCCTGCGGTCTCCACCTGCGTCAGCGCCTTCTCCACCTCGAACACCGCCATCGTCAGCGTCGCCGTGTAGATCAGCATCTGCGCCAACGGCAGCACGTCGGCCATCTGCTTGGGCTGGCCCGGCACCGTGCCCGGTCCCGCCCCCTGGCTCTCGGTCGCCTTCTTGACCGCGTCGTCCAGACCCGCCGTGCGACCCGGCGGGGGGGGCGCCGGTTGCGGCATCGCCGGTGCAGCAGCCACCGGAGCCGGCGCAGGCTCCTCCGGCGCTGCCTTGTCCGCGCTCTCCTCGCGCTCGTAGTCCGCCGACCCCGTGTCCGAGACCGACGTCGTGCGCGCTTCCGCCGCGGGCGCCATCGCCGAACCCGGGTAGGATCCGCCCGACGCCTGCGCCTTGCTGTACGAGGCCCCGCCGCACCCGCCGAGAACCAGCATGAGCGCGAGCCATGGGAACCACGCCCATCGCCCGAGGATGTGCCCGACCACGCGTGCCGTCCTGTGCATGCAACTCTCCCTTCCCTCCCGCAACGGGTGGGGGTGCCCCATCTTACACCGGGTTCTTCGCCCCCCGCGAGCAGCGTCGTCCTCCCCTCACGGAAGGGATGCACCCCGCCCGGGCTTCTGCTAGATAGCCGCCCCACACCCTGGCCGCGCGAGTCATCTCGCGCACCTTCGGAGGATCCCATGAAGAAGTCCCCCCTTCAGATCGTCAAGGACCGGTTCGGCGAAAAGGCCAAGCTCGTCGAAGAGCTCCGCAAGTTCACCAACGAAGACCTCTGGGTCAACCGCCTCAATGCCGAGAAGGGCCTCGAGCTCGTCTCCAACGCCAAGCTCCTGCGCCTGTTCGACACCTTCTCCACCGTCAAGGAGAAGTTCGGCAACCGCGCCAAGCTGATCGACGCCATCCTCGAGATCGAGAAGCGCACCAAGGACGAGGGCTACCGCGCCCGTCTCGATCGCTTCCCGGTGCCGCGCCTGTTCGACATGTTCCGCAGCGCCTCGCGCCGTCAGGCCCGCGCCACCAAGGCCGAGCCCAAGAAGGCCGAACCCAAGAAGGCCGAGGAGAAAGCTCCCGCGAAGAAGACCGCCAAGGCCGCTGCTCCCAAAGCCCCCAAGGCTGCCAAGGCCCCCAAGGCCTGAGACCTCCCAGCCGTCGATGCGTGAGCGACGGCCCCGTCTTCCAACTTGCCATCCCGTCCCCGCGCGGCTGCGCGCCCTCAATTCCCAGCATCCGCCGGCGCATCGACCACCAGGTGCGGCTGCATCTTCTGCAGCGTGCGCGGCCCGATCCCCTTGACCCGCAGCAGATCCCGGGGCGATCGGAACCTCCCCAGCTTCTGGCGCAAGGCCACGATCGCCCGGGCTCGCGATGCCCCCACGCGCGGCAGCTTCTGAAGCTGCTCCTCGCTCGCCGCGTTGAGCACCACCCTGCCGTCGGCGAGCACACCCGGGGCCGCGCCCGACGCGGATGCCGAAGCCGATGCCGACGCCGTCGGGGTTGGTTCGTGGGACGAACCATCCGGGGCGCCCGCGTCCCCGCGCAGCACGAGCAGCCGGTCGCGCGGTGGCACCGAGCTCTCCGCTCGAGCCGTCGAGGGCCACCCCGGCAGCTCCTCGCGCGTCCCGATCCAAGCCAGCACCGCGAGAGATGCCACGAGCAGCGCCACGCGCGCTGCGGGACGGGCCCAGGCTCTCCACGGCAGGGCCCGCATGAATTCTGTCAGCTGCCCGAGGCGTCCGGGCGGTGAAGCGACGGCGCGGATCACCGACCCGGCCGTCGCACCACCCGTGCCTCGAATCCCGATCGAGGCCATGCTCGTTCACTCCCCTCAGCTGAACGCCTCGGGCAGCTCGTCCATCGGCTCAGGAGCCGAAGCCCCGTTGCCGCGCCGCGAACGCTGCTCCGCTGGCTGCTCGTCGCGCGCCGTCCAGTCCCGCACGTGCATCGTTCCGTTGGTCGGCATCGCGTCGAGCTTCAGGTTCAGCGAGCCGTCGCGGTTGACGTAGGCCACGCCGATCTTCGTCCAGTAGCTTTTATCGCCGCGCTCGGTGATCGTGTAGACAACCTTCATCTTGTTGGGATCCATCATGACGCACCTTCTTCGAGGCACGCGCTGCAGCGCCCCTTGCGCTGACCGTCCGTGCCTGCGTGAGGGCATTGCGAGCCGCGGGCCAACGGCGCGCCGACGCGATTCCGCGCGGTTGCGATTCGAAACACCTGGCGGCCGCCACCTGGATCAGGTCCCGGACGCCGCCCTTTCGGACGCTTTCGAAGGGAGTTTGTAGTGGTTTGGAGAAGAACTGGCGGGCCGCCACCCAAAACTGGCGGCCGCCACTTTCAGGGGTTGAAGTCGTCGCCCGGCTTCACCGGCTGCGACCCCGCGCTGCCCTTGACCTGCACCGATCCCGACGCCTTCACGCCGCCCGAGGGCTTCGACGCCCCATCGCTCTTGGGAGCGAGCGCTTCGCCCTTGCTCGTGTCGAACTTCGGCGGACGATTCGGATCGCAGTTGGGAGCAAAGCCCGCGGCGTCGAACTTCGTGCGAAGCCTCCCCTTGCGCTCCCCCTTGCCGTCCGGTCCCGGCGCGATCGCCTCGATCTCCACCTCGTGCTCCCCCGCACGCGCCGGACTGCAGTAGCTCAGCAGGTAGTAGGCCTTCATCTTCGAGTCGATGCGCTTGGCGATCTTGTCGAACGCCTGCGTCACCTGCCCCTTGTCCGACGCCATCGCCGTCCCGTCCTTGCCCACCTTGCCGACCTGGTCTTCCTTGATCTCAACCCCAAGCCCGATCGCGAACACGTCGTACTCGGTGTCCCCCACCGCCTTCTCCATGTCCTCGAGCTTCACGCGGTTCGCGCGATCGGTGCCGTCGGTGAACACCACCAGCGTGCCGAATCGCATCGGGTGCTCGGCGCGCGACAGCGATGACTTCAGCTCCTCCAGCCCCTTGACCACCGCGCCGTTGAGGTTCGTGCTCGGGTCGCGAGGCTTGAAGGACTTGAGCGACTGGATCCCCGCCTTCGCGCTCGCCGCCGAGTTGCTGAACGGCGCTATCGGGTAGAGCTGATCGCTTCCGTCGAACGCGTACACGCCCACCTTCTGGTACTTCTCGACGTTCTCCGTGAACGCCGTGGCCGCCTCGACCACCGAGTCGGTGCTGCCCGACTCGGAGATGCTCCCGCTCATGTCCACCAGCAGCAGCGTGTAGTGCGACGCCGCCACCGTCGGGTTCAGGATGGTCTGCTTGCTCTCGAACTGCGAGACGAGCGAGCCGTCCTCGTAGATGCGGAACTGATCCGCGGTCAGCCCGCCGACCGGCTCCTTGCCGTCCTCGACCTTGAAGTAGACCGCCACGTTGCTCGGCTTGTCGGCGGAGCTCTTGATTTCGGTGAGGGTCAGACCGCCTCCGCAGCCGCAGAGCAGCAGGAGTGCCACGACGGTGGTCCACAGGGCCCGG
>CAYMUE010000073.1:0-29176 GCA_964393505.1 uncultured Polyangiaceae bacterium | reverse complement strand
TCACCGTGAATCGTCCGTTGCTCACGCAGGTGAGCGTTCCGCAGGGCACTCGCTACCGGTTCGGAATGCCGTTCGACTGGCAGTTTGCCGGTGGAGACGGGACGCCGTCCCAGCGGTGACGAATCGTCCCCGCCCTCGCTACACCGCTCCCCCCGCCGGATGTGATATCGCTGGGTCATGATCGGGCGCCGAACCGTCGTCGCATCCCTCGCTGTCGTCTGCTGTTCCCTCTCCGCTTGCTCCAGCGAGCCGGCCAGCTCCTCCACGCCGTTCAACCCGAAGGCGGACTCCGGCACCGACGCGAGCGTTCCGGAGGGCTCGGTGGACGGGCCCATGGCCGATGTCACGCACGACACCGCCGAGGCCGCGAGCGACACGTCGGTCGATGCGATCGATGACGAGCCGGGGGGCGATGGTTCCGAGGAGGCTGGCGACGAGCCGGCGCCGGATGCGGCCCCGACGACTCCGACCGTGGTCTCCTCCACCCGGGGGTGGGCGGACATCGGCGGCACCCGACCGGGCTACGAGTACGGTCCCGCGATTGTGCTCGAGAATGGCACCTACTACTCGTTCTACTGCTCGTCGCCCACTGTGACCGGCTGGGACACGATTCGTCTCGCCAAGAGCCAGAACGGGCTGACCTGGACCGCGCCGACCGACGCGCTGGTTCCCGGCGGCGCCTATGACCTGGATTCGGGGTGCGACCCGACCGTCGTGAAGTTCCGCGGCGTTTACTTGATGTACTACACGTGTATCAACACGAAGCCGTCGGTGCCCGACGGCTACAACAACAACCGCGTATGTCTGGCGGCAGCCGACAAGATCGACGGTCCCTATCACAAGTATGCCGAGCCGGTCGTGCAGGACCTCAATTGCCCCAGCGACTGGAATGCCTCCTACTGCGTCGGCCAGCCCTCGGCTGTCGTGGTGGGCACTCAGATCTACCTCTACTACTCCAACGCATATCCGAATGATCCCGGGCCCGGGCCGGGCAAGATCTTCCTCGCCACGAGCAGCGACGGGCTCACCTTCCAGCCGGCGAACGGTGGAGCGGCCGTCTGGGATCACCGCGACATCGACGTGAAACGCGATCGAGGCACCGGTCTCTTCTTCTTGGTGCAGGGCGAGGTGGACACCAAGACGATCGTATGGACCGCCTCATTCGACGGGATCTCGTGGCTCCCGTACGACACGTCGAGGAGCATCGCGTCGAACACGGACATGCCGGGCGACGGGCAGAACCACAATCCCGGGCTCGCCGGGGACGGCCTCGGGGCTTTCGACGGGATGACCTACGTGGTCTACGGCTCGAGCTACAAGAGCGGCTGGGGAGCGTGGCACTTGTACCGGTCCGACATCCTCGTCGGCTCCCCGCAGAACGACTGCACCGGATGCGTCGAGAACTCGTGCGACTGGGGCTGCTCGGCTGGCCTTGGCACCGAGGCCACCGGGCATTGCGCCGTCCCGGGCTCGCAGTCGCAAGCCAACTGCTGCTCGTGCGAAGCCGTCCCCGCAGCCCCCGACTGCAGCGCATGCGCACCGCAGGGTTGTGTTGCAGCCTGCCGCGCCGCAGGACATTCGATCGGGTTCTGCGGCATTCCGGGGAGCACCGATCCGACCGCGTGCTGCTCGTGCGACTGACGACTCCTACGCCGTCGGTCCGGTCTCCTCGGGACGCGGTCCGTTCGATCCCCGCAGCTTCGTGATCAGGAACAGGCCCAGGGCTGCGATCGCCACCGCGATCAGGAACGTCCCGCCCACGGTGCGCGTCGCCGCGTGCAGCCAACGGCGCCCGAAGTGGGCGGCGAGCGTGCCCAGCGTCAGCCAAATGGGGACGCTCACCACGCAGCCCATGAAGTCCCACAGCACGAACTTGGAGACCTTCATGCGCATGGTGCCGGCCATGAAGAACGTGACGAACCGGACGCCGGCGACCTGGCGTCCCAGGAACACCGCCGCGCCGCCGTAGCGCTGGAACCAGCCCTGCACACGCGCGACGCGGGTGTCGCTAAGCGCCTTGCGCAGCAGGCGGAAGCGATCCCGGATCGGCAGTCCGAAGCGTCGCCCCATGGTGTAGGCGCACAGGTCACCGAGCAGAATGGGAACGACGACGACGCAGAAGGTGATGACGTAGCGCCACCACACGAAGGTGTCGCCGCCCTGCTTGAACGTGGTGAAGCCCGAAGCGGTCAGCGGGACGTCCTCGGGCAGCGGCAGGCCCATGCCCGACAGGAACAGAACCACCACGATCACAGCGTAGATCACGGCCCGGTGCTGGGCGTTCCAGATGGGATCGAAGACGAGTCCGACGATGGTTCTGAACACGGTGATGGAGCAGGCAGTTGAGGAGCGTGAGCGGTGCGCGGCCGGAATCGGGCTCGCGAGATGCACCCGAGAATCGCGAAAGCCGCAAAAAAAACGGCGCTTGGACGCTAGCACAACGAGCCCCTGGCGCAACGATTCGACGCCCTCGCACTCCTCGGCGCCACCGCCCCGCACCGAGCTTGCCCACATGCCCCGGATCGCCAATCATTCGATCACGCCGTTCGCCTCCGACACGGAGCCATTGCCTTCACCATGTCCCGCCCTCTTCGCTCTCCCGGTCGCTTGAACGCAGCATGCGCTGCGCTGTTCGCCCTGCTGTCCGCCTGCTCCGACGGCTCCACCGACGGAGACGGCTCTCCGCAAGGCCCCGCGATCACTAAGGCCTCGGCGGTCGCCGTCTCGGGACGCAACGTGCGCGTGTCCTGGGAGGTCCCCGCCTCCGTCACCAGCGTGACGATCGAGCGGCAGGACGCTGCAAACGGTTCCTGGGTCGAGGTGACGCGACGCACCGATCGCGCGCGCTTCCTCGATCTCGGGCTCCAGCCGCAGACCGCGTATCGCTACCGCTTGCGCGCGTGCGACGGCGCGCAGTGCGGCGCGCCCTACGCCCTCGACCCCGTCACCACGCGCGCCTCCGCCCTGCCTGCCGTCGAGATCACCGTCGCGGACGCGGACCGCTACACCGACGACGTCGTCGTGCTCGGCGTGGCGAGCCTCGATTCCAGCTACCTGTCCACCGGACACATCATGGCGCTCGATCGGAAGGGGCGGATCCTGTGGGAGTACGAGAACCATCAGGAAGGACTCGTCTCCGAGGTCGAGGTGCTGCCCGAGGGACGCCTCGCTGCCGAACAGACCGTGCAGCTCGTGGACCTCGACCTCGACGGCTCCGTGGTCAAGAAGTTCACCGAGCGCCTCGCCCATCACGACATCGATCCGCTGCCGGACGGGCGCTTTGCGACGCTCACGTTCGATCGGATGCAGCAGGGGACCTCGAAGGTGTGGGTGGGCGACGGCATCGCGATTCTCGATGCGGATTGGGGGAGCGTGCAGTGGGAGTGGCTCGCGCGAGATCACCTTCCGCTGACGGATCTGTGTCCGGTGTGCATCCAGGATGATCCGTACAACATCGGGCTCGACTGGACGCACGGCAACGCGCTGACGTACGACGCCGAGGATCAGGCGTTTTACGTGGCGATGCGCAACCTGGATCGCATCTACAAGGTCGCGTATCCGACGGGCGAGATCGTGTGGACGATGGGCAAGGGCGGGGACTTCGGCGAGGGGCTCTGGGCGCACTGCCATGATCCCCAGTTCGTGGCGAAGAACCGCGTGCTGATGCTCGACAACGGGCTGCACCGGGCCGGCGGCGAGGAGTACTCCCGCGTCATCGAGATCGCCTTCGACCCCCTGGCGAAGACGGCGGAGATCGTGTGGGAGTACCGCGAGACGCCGGACTTCTACTCGTTCGCGCTGGGGTCGGTGAAGCGGTACGACGCGGGCAACACGTTCCTGGCGGACGGCGTTGCGGGGCGGCTGCTGGAGATTGCGCCGGACGCGAGCGTGGTGTGGTCGGCGCAGCTTGCGACGGGGTTCGGCACCTACAAGGCGATCACGGTGCCGACCGTGTTCTTCACGCAGTGGTAGGGGGCAGGGGGCTCACCAGCCGCAGGTCTGGCCCTTGTTCTGATCGCGCAGCCAGGCCTGCAAGGGAGCGAAGTACTCGACGAGCGCGGAGGGGTCCATGGCGGTCTCGCCGCTGATCGCCGTAAGGGCTTCGGGCCAGGGGCGCGTGGCGCCCATGGCGAGCATGGCGCGCAGCTTCTCGCCGGCCGCTTTGCTCCCGTGGATCGAGCAGGTGTCCAGGGGTCCCTGCTGACCGGCCGCCTTGCACAGTGCGCGGTGGAACTGGAACTGCAGGATGCGCGCGAGGAAGTAGCGCATGTACGGCGTGTTCGCCGGAATGTGGTACTTCGCCCCCGGATCGAACGCCCCGTCTCCGCGCGCCCCGGGAGCAGACACCCCCTGGTAGCGCGTGCGCAACTCCCACCACGCTGCGTTGTAGCGCTCCGGCGACGTCTTGCCCGCGAACACGTCCCAACGCCACTTGTCGATCAGCAGACCGAACGGCAAAAACGCCACCTTCTCGAGCGCCTGCTTCATCAGCAGGTTGATCCGCGCCTTGTCGTTGCCCGGCTCCGCGTCGATCAGCCCCAGCGACTTCAGGTACTTCGGCGTCACCGACAACGCGATCGTGTCTCCGATCCCCTCGTGGAATCCGTCGTTCGCCCCGCTCTGGAACAGGATCGGAAGCTTGTAGTACTGCGTGTAGTAGAACACGTGCCCAAGCTCGTGGTGGACCGTGATCAGATCCTCCTCCGTCGGCTTGATGCACATCTTGATGCGCACGTCGTTCGTGCTGCCGATGTCCCACGCGCTCGCGTGACACACCACGTCGCGATCCTGCGGCTTGCGCAGCAGCGATCGCTCCCAGAACGTCTTGGGCAGCGGCTCGAGCCCGAGCGACGTGAAGAACTGCTCGCCCTTCTGCACCATCTCCTTGGCGCCCACCTTCCCGGCCGCGAGCTTCTTGCTCACGTCGAACGAGGGCTCCTTTGGGTACGGCGCCACCAGGTCGTAGATGTTCGCCCACTCCTGCGCCCACATGTTCCCGAGCAGGTGCGCAGGGATCGGCGCCTTCTCAGGAACCTTGTCCGCGCCGTAGTGCTTGCGCAGACGCGCCCGCACGTAGCAGTGCAGCTCGTCGTACAGCGGCTTGACCGCCTGCCACAGCCGCTCCACTTCCGCCTCGAACTGCGCCGGCGGCATGTCGTAGCCGCTCTTCCACTGCTGCCCCAGATCCCCGTAGCCGATCTCGCTCGCGCCCTTGTTCGACAGCGTCACGTACCGCTGGAACAACGGCTTGATCGGCGTCGCAATCGCGTGCCACCCGCTCCACGCGTCGAGCAGCTCGTCGGCCTTGCGGCTCTTCGTCATGATGTCGTCGAGCTCGTGCAGCGACAGGCACGGCGTCTTGCTCCCCTTCAGCCGATCGGGACAGTACTTGCCCTTGCCGTACAGGCTCCCCATCTGCGTGAGCACCGTCGCCAGCTCCGCGCGCTCCGCAGCGTTGTCCGGCGCCGGCGCCGCGCTCGCCAGCTTGAGCAGCGCGATCTGCCGCGCGATCTCCGGCGGGAGCTGCAGCCCCTCGAACCGCCTCGCCTCGCGGATCTTGCGGCTCAGGTACTCCATCGACGCCTCCTCGGCGTTCGACGCGAGCAGGTCGGTGTCGTCGGTGATGAAGTTCTGGTTCACCCACGAGGAGCGATCGCGCTGCATCCAGAGCTTCCGCAGGTCCGAGTCGAGCACGCGCACGAACTCGCGAGCCTCCTCTACCGTGGGAGGCGTCGCCGCCGCCGCCGCCGAGGCAGCAGGCGCAGGATAGGCCACGGTCATCGGGCTCGTCGTCGGGCACGCTGGCGAATCGGCCCCGCCCTGCCCCGCTCCACACCCCACCGCTGCCGCCACCACTCCGATGCCCAACCCAGTCCGCCACCAGCTTCTCTTCATCGCTCTCTCCCAGGCTCTTGACCCGGATCCCTCGTCGACCTGTCCACCAGTCGCGTCAAGAGGCTTCGGCCGCTGCTCCGTCCTGCACGCCGTGGCTCCGCCCCCGCACCGATCCCCACGCTAATCGCCGCCGGCGCTTGGCCCCACCCACGCAAGCAGATCACGCAGCTCGAAGCCGCTCCCCACTTCGCCCACCACCCCGGGAGCTCGCTCCATCACCTTCCCCGCGCGCGTCGCCGCCAGCACGATCTTCACACCCGGTATGCGCACGTCGTTCGCAAGATGCGTGCACAGCGCCGCGCTCTCGTCCACCGAGAGGCTGCCGTCGATCACCACCAGCTCCGGTCGGAACCGTTCTACCTGCAACGAGCAGTCGTACCCGTGCGAGGCGAACTCCACCCGGAAGCGGCTCTGCGCCTCAACCCCTTGCGAAACACGACGTCGCAGCTCCGCGCTGTCGGTCACGATCAGAAGACGCACCGGAGCGTTCTGCCGCTCGCGGAAGTATTCGCACGTCTCACACGTCGCCTTGACGTGGAAGCACGCCGTGAAGCCCGCCTCCTTGGGATAGCGCATCAGCTCCCAGCAACGGTCGGCGCGGCTGCGGTGAACAAGGCAGCCGCGGCATTCGGGCGCCACCGAGCCGTCGGCAGCGAAGCGCTCCCAGCAGTGCTGGGGCGGGCTCTTCTGCGGCTGGGATGCCGACGACGAGAGCGCCTCGACGAGGCTGTCGATCTGCTCTCGCGGGATTCGGTAGTGACCGCCCGCGGTGCGCAACGCCACCAGCCGCCCTCTCTTGATCCACTTGAGGACCGTGTCGGGCGTCACGCCGAGCAGCTTCGCTGCGTGTCCGGTCGATATGTAGGGTCGCTTCGACATCCCTGGGCTTCCGAGCGCCCCGGCTCATCATTGTAGAAGACGATCCGATCGGGTCAAGCACGGGTCGGGACGCAATCGCTGCCAGCGTGATCGGGTACGCAGCAACGCGGCCGGTCCGCTGCGTCGTGTGGGGCGGAGGGGTCCGCTGCGTCGTGTGGGGCGGAGGGCTCAGTTGGATTCGATGTGGACGCCGAGCTGACGGCGCAGGCGCCCATAGCGCTCGCTGGTCGTGAACTCCAGCAGGTCGTCCATGCGCTCCTCGAGGTGGGAGGGATCCTCGAGGGCGATCATCGTGTGCGCCGCGCGCAGGTCGTTCGAGAGCAGGAGCCCGGCGCGAGAGGCGGTCTTGTCCACCGCGTTCGCCCAACGCTGCAGGTTCGTGCGTCCGCCCTCTTCGACGAAGCGCAGGAACTGCCCGCGCAGGCGGTCCACCGCGGCCGGCTCCAGGATCGGCTCGATCGCCTTGGCGATGGGAACCACGCGAGCCTTGACCTGCCCGGCCAGCGGAAGCCCGGGGTTGCCGATACTCAGCGCCGCCAGGAAGATGTCCTCCAGATCGGGAATCGAAGAGAATAGCTGTCGCGTGAAGGTCTCCTCGCGATAGCCCGCAAGGTGGTGACCAGCGAGGAACGCGAGCTCGGGCGCGGACCTGCCCGAGAGCGCCTGCTTGCCGAACCGCGAGGCGGGCGGGATGCCCGGCACCATCTCCACGGTCCCGGCGTACTGCGGATCCGCATACAACGCCGGCGACTGCATTCCCAGCAGCGCCGCCGCCCAAGAGAAGCATCGCACTGCCTGCAGCGTGGACTCCGCGGGGTTCTGCTTGCGCGCGGGATCCAGCTTGGGCAGGGCCTTGTCGCGACGCAGCGCCGACACGCGCCCGAGCAGCACGGCCGACACGACGACCGCGAGGATCTCCCCCACGAGCACCTCCTGCTCCGGATGAAACAGCAGGCGATTCCAGCCTTCCCGCTGCAGCGACGACTTCGGCTTGATCAGCGGATCGTGGTACTGCGCGAAGAACTTGCGCTCCTCGTCCGTCGCCGCATCCAGGTACACCAGCGCGTGCGACATGCACCAGCGACGATCGATGTCGCCCTTCCTCCCGAACAGACGGAACAGCGAGCGGATCGCCTCGACGTCGCGCGGATCGTGGCGCACCCGACGCTGCAGCTCGAGCGGGTCGTCCTCCGGCACCGCGCGCTGCGGCGCCGCCGCGAAGTCCGAAAGATCCACCTCCACCGCCACCTGCGTCTTCGCTTCCTCCAGCTCCCGCTCCAGATCCGCGATGCGCGCTTCGAGGAACTTCACCCGGCGCTCCAGCGCCAACGTCCTCTGATCCGTCGCCGGCTCCAGCGGCTGCAGCGACGCACGCGGAGCATCCTCGTCCTCGATGGGCGCCGTCAGATCGCGAATCCGCACCTGATGACGTGCCTCGTACGCCGCCTGCAGCGCGAGCTCGAGCTTGCGCAGCCGCGCGCGATCCAACCCCAGGCTCTCGGCTGCTCGATCGAGGCGCGAACGCTCCTCCGCCGTGATGATCCCGTCCTCGATCACCTCGGCGAAAAGCTCCTCGTAGTACGCCTCGAACTTGCCGACCTGCAGGTTGCCGGACACCTCTCCGGCCTCGAACTGCGCACCCACCTCGAATACGGTTTCGTGTCCCTCAGTCGTCATGGCTTTCTCCCTCTCGAGCCGCGGAGGATACCACGCTGCGACAAGACCAGCGCCGCGCATGACGCACCCCGGCGCATCGCTCCCGCTCCCCGCTTGCACCTCCAGGCTGGACCGACGAGATGCAGGCGACTACCCTGTGCCGTCCGATGATCGGCGACCCGCAGAAGCGCGATGAGCCCCAGGAGCCGAGCGCTCCCGTGGAGCTCGCTCGCCTCTCGCCTCCCCCCGCCGATGCCCTCGTCAAGCTGTCCACGCTGCTCGAGGCCATGCCCGTCAGCGCTGTCCTGCTCGATCGCGACCGACGCATCCTTGCTGCCAATCACCGCATGATCCGCGAGTTCGGCGGAAGCATGCTGCAGAGCCTCCGTGGCCGTCGCCTCGGCGAACCCCTCGGCTGCTCCCGCGCCGCCAGCAGCGCCGCCGGCTGCGGCTCCACGCCCGGCTGCGCCTGGTGCGGCGCCTTCAAGGCCATCTCCGAAGCCCAACGAATCGGCTCCTCCGTTACCACCGAATGGAGCGTCCCCGTCCTGCCCGACCGCGGCTCCGCCATCGACATCGAGGTCCTCGCTACCCCCATCGTCGTGCAGGGACAGCCCATGTCGATCGTCACGCTCCGCGACATCGGTGCAGAGAAACGAAGGCGTGTGCTCGAGCGCATCTTCTTCCACGACGTCCTCAACACCGCAGGCGCCATCCTCGGCATCGCGCACCTCCTCGCCGAACCTGCGGCCGCCTCCTCCGACCCCGAGCTGCTGCGCATGCTCCTGCCGCTCTCCGAGCAGCTCGTCGAGGAGATCAACAGCCAGCGCCAGCTCATGGCCGCAGAGACCGGCGAGCTCAAGATCAGCGTCTCCCAGGTCGCCGTCCGCGATGTCGCCCATAACCTGCGCGCTACCTGGGCCTCCAGCCCCCTGGGCCAGACACGCACCATCGCTCTTGCTGAGCTCCCAGACACCGTCATCGATACCGACATCGCCCTGCTGCGTCGCATCCTCGGCAACATGCTCAAGAACGCCCTCGAAGCCACCGACGACGGGAGCACGATCACGCTGTCGGCCGAGGACCTCGGCGAGTCTGTCCGCTTCGCGGTCCACAACCCGGGTGTCGTCTCCGAACAGGCGCGCCACCAGATCTTCCTGCGATCCTTCAGCACCAAGGGCGAAGGCCGCGGCATCGGCACCTACAGCATTCGGCTGCTCGGCGAGAAGTACCTGCGCGGCAAGGTGGACTTCAGCTCGAGCGAGTCGAGCGGCACGGCCTTCACCATCCTTCTTCCCAAGTCCTGGCCCTCCCTCGGCGAGCCTTCCACCGACCGCCCTCGCGCCGGATAACCCGATCCCCTGCACGGAACCACGCCATGGCTCGCACCCGACCCGTCTGGGTCCAAATCGTCATCGGCGTCCTCGCCATCCTGTTCACGATCGCCGTCCTCGTCGGCTGGAACATCGTCTTCACCAGCTACTACGTCCTGTCCACTCGCACCGCCGACATGCCCAACCTCGGCGCCGGCTACTGGGTCATCCTCTCCTTCGGCTCCCTCTTCCTCGTCCTCGTCGTCGTCACCATCCTGCTGCTCGTCATCGGCAACGTCCGCCAGACCCTCTACGTCAACCAACAGAACGCCTTCGTCGACAACGTCACCCACGAGCTCAAGTCCCCCCTCGCCAGCCTCTCGCTGTCCATCGAGACCCTCGAGTCCCGCAACCTCCCCCCGGAAATGCACGCCCGCTTCGTCTCCATGATGAAGAAGGACGTCGACCGACTCCGCACGTTCATCGAGCATGTCCTCGATGCGGGAAGGCTCGAGCAGGGACAACGCGACCTGCGCGAGCAACAGGCCGACCTCGCCCAGCTCGCCACCGTGTGCGCCGCACGAATCCGCGAACGGCACGAATTGGCCGATGACGAGATCGTGATCGAGCCCCCCGATCTCCCCCCCTTCCCCGTCATCACCGATCGCGTCGCCGTCGAGACCATCTTCCTCAACCTGCTCGACAACGCCGTGAAGTACTCGCCTCGCCCCGCGCACATCACCTTCAACATCGAGGCCTCGCCGCGCCGCGCCGTCATCTCCGTGTCCGATCGAGGCCTCGGCATCCCTCCGGCCGAGCTCAAGAAGATCTTCCGGCGCTTCTACCGCGTCCCGCGCGAAGGCAGGACGGTCCAAGGCACCGGCCTCGGCCTGTACGTCGTCTCCGCCATCCTTCGACGCATGGGCGGACGCATCGCGGTCGCCAGCGCCGGTCCCGATCAAGGCGCGACGTTCACCGTCGAGCTCCCCGTGTCGCAACCCGCCGACCGGACCCCCATGGCGACGTCATGAAATACCGCCTGCTCATCGTCGAAGACGAAAAGCACCTCGCCTTCGCTCTCGAGTACAACCTCTCCGCCGAGGGCTACGACGTCGACGTCGCCCCCGATGTCGCCACGGCCCGGCAGCTCGTCTCGCGCTCTCCGGATCTGGTGCTGCTCGACGTCATGCTCCCCGACGGAAACGGGTTCGACTTCTGCCGCGAAGTCCGCACCGCCGGCGTCACCGTCCCGGTGATGTTCCTCACCGCAAAGGGCTCTCTCGACGACATCGTTCGCGGCCTCGAAGCGGGCGGCGACGACTACGTCACCAAGCCGTTCGCTCTGCAGGAGCTCATGGGTCGCGTGAAGGCGATCCTCCGAAGGCGCACGTGGGACGGCGCGACGCGAGCGACGGTTGCGCCGGGGGCCGGGGCATACCGGTTCGCGGAGCACGAGATCCATTGGGAGTCGCGCGAGGCCTTCGCCTGGGGCCGCCCTGCGTCGCTGACCGATCTCGAGTTCCGCATGCTCCGCTACTTCGCCGATAACCCGGGACGCGTCATCCCCCGCGAAGAGCTGCTCGCCAACGTCTGGGAGGTCTCCCCCGAGCTCAACACCCGCACCGTCGATGTCTTCATGGCGAGGCTGCGCCGCGTGTTCGAGCGTGAGCCGGCCCACCCCCAGCACTTCCTCACCGTCCGCGGGGCCGGCTATCGCTTCGTCCCGAAACCCTGACGACGTCTCGGGGCGCCCCTGCCTCGACGCCTTTCCGGCTGCTGGAATCGAGGGCGAAGCGTGCGTCCGAGGCCGGGTTGCGATGGCCAAGAAAAACGCACTTGCGTCGCCCATGTGCTCTGTTATCCTACACGGGTCCTCTTTCGGAGGTTCCTGCATGCGCTCTTCTTGGCTTGTCGGCTTGGGCCTGTTGGGGCTGGTGATCGGCGGGTGTTCGGCTGCGTCCGAGGGGTCGGTGGACGACGAGGTCTATGGGGCGAACCCGTTCCTTGCGGACCAGACCAACAGCGGCAAGGCGGACACGGCCTACATGAACCCGGACGGTCGCGAGGTGGAGGTGGACCTGGAGGCCGACGTGGAGGCCCCGGCGTACAAGCTGGCCGGTGCGCCTGCGGAGCTCGGGCAGTTCGCCCTGACCTACCTGCGCAAGCGCGGGGAGTTCTACCTCGAGTCCCTCGCCGAGGACGCGACCTCCGACTCGCGCGTCGAGTGGCTCGTGGACGGCACGTGGATCTCCGCGCAGCAGGCCAGGTCGGTGGCCAGCGACAAGCTGCGTCGCTGGCGGATCCGCGGTGTCAACGCTGTGCTGCTCCACAGCGCGGCCGACGGCGTCGAGCAGGGGCAGGTCTTCACCGCCGAGGTGCCGATCAAGCCCTACTCGGTGATGAGCGACGCGGCCGACACGTGTGCGGATCCCGATGGGCACATGGACCTCGACGCCTCGGTGTACTGGTACCTGTGGAATCCCGACAAGTCGGCGTGCAGCATTCCCACGCAGCAGATGAAGGTGACGCTGTCGAAGCTGCTGCCGGAGCCGAAGACGGTGTACCCCGAGTACGACCAGCTCGTGAAGGACGGCAAGGTCACCGCGGTCGTGCTGTTCGGCCAGATCGGCGACGGGGCATTGTCCGAGAACGACATCGGGATGCGCGGCTTCCGGGAGATGTCGTCGTGGCTCAAGGGCGCGGGCTTCCAGGAAGTGTCTCCGGCCCCCCTCGGACGCAGGTTCGTCAAGCCCATCGGCGGCGTGGACTTCGAGATCGATCTGTACTCGCCCAAGGAGTTCAGCGGGCTGTCGGACTACGCGCACTTCGACAACTTCCAGAAGGCCCTGAGCGAGCATGAGATCGTCGCGTACGACGGCCACAGCATGCTCGGCGCGAGCGACTTCTGGTCGCGTCCCGTCTATCCCCAGAGCTACCAGATCTTCCTGTACGGCGGCTGCCTCGGCTACGAGTACTACGTGGCCCCCATCCTCGGCGGAAAGGGCGGCTGGGCCAACCTCGACCTGATGTCGAGCGTCGTCGAGGTCTCCGCCGGCGCCAACGAGTTCGCTGGCCCCGTGCTCGCCAAGATCGCCTGGGCTCTCGACAACGGCTACCGCGCTTCGTGGCGCGACCTGCTCGTCGCCGTCCGCCAGCGCGTCGGTGACTCGACCTTCGGCGTCAGCGGCGTCCGCGACAACTGCTTCTCCCCCGACGGCTCGCTGTGCGGCGCCTCCGAGAACTCCGTGCGCTACGGGAGCGAATCGCAGGTGGCCATCCCCGATGGGAGCCAGACCGGCGCAACGAGCACGATCGGCGTTCCCGACGTGTTCGAAGCCAAGAGCGTCACCCTTCACCTCGATGTCACCCATGGCTGGGTCGGCGATCTGGTGATCTCGTTGGAGCACGACGGCTCGCAGGTGAAGGTCTGGGACCAGACCGGCGGGTCCAAGCAGCAGATCCTGGAGTCCTTCGACCTCCCGGAGTTCGCCGGCAAGGACGCCTCCGGCACCTGGAAGCTGCGCCTCGTCGACGTCGCCAAGGGCAACACCGGCACGCTCAACGCCTGGGCCTTGGATTTCACGAAGTAGCGCTGCTTCCCAGGCCCCACGCCGCTTGACTCCGCTGCTGCCCTGCGGCCTAGTGCTGGCGCGACCATGCGCCTGACCGTCCGCGATGCCGTGCGAGCCGTTCCCTGGGGACTGCTCCTCGCCCCAGCCTTCGCGTGTTGCTCCGGCGCCTGCCCCTTGCAGCCCTGTGCTCGCGTCGCCCCCGAACGCTTCGTCATCGCCGGTCGCCCCGCCTTCGTCCTGCAATCCGGCCACGCCGAACCCGTCACCGCCGTCGCCTTCTCCCCCGACAGCCAGACCATCGTTTCGTCGAGCCGCGACAAGACCCTCAAGCTCTGGGACGCACCGTCCGGCGCCCTGCGCGCCACGCTCTACGGCCACAAGCAGGCAATCGCCGCCGTCGCCGTCAGCCCCGACGGTTCCACCGCCGTCTCGGCGGGCTGGGACGCGTCGGCGATCCTCTGGGACCTCGCTACCGGTGCGCAGAAACACACGCTCTACCGGACCGGTGGGCGCATGACCTCGGTGGCGTTCCACCCCGACGGCTCTGCGCTGGTGACAGGCGGCGACGGAGCCTCGGTAACCGTGTGGGATGCTCGCGAGGGCAAGGAGCGCGTGACGATGAAGGCTGTGGCGGAGCCCGTCACGAGTGTCGCCTGGAGCCCGGACGCCGCGTCCATCGCCGCTGCGAGCGGCAAGGTGGTGGAGCTCTTCGACCCGGCGAGCGGAGCCGTGCGCGCGACGTGCAAGGGCCACACGGAGACCGTGGAAGCGGTGCGCTTCAGTCCCGACAGCGCCTCGATCGTTTCGGCGGCCGGCGACAAGACTGTCCGATGGTGGGATGCAAAAACATGTGAGCCGCGCCCGGGGCAGGTTCGGCACGACGCCGGGGTCCTGGCGCTGGCTTTTGCCCCCGACGGATCGGGGTTGGCGACCGCGGGCAGCGACGAGACGATCCGGCTCTGGGATCCGAAGACCCAGCAGCCGCGCATGAAGCTCGAGGGGCACGCCGATCCCGTGACCGCCCTGGCCTGGTCCAAAGACGGCGCCCGCATCGTCTCCGGCGGCCTGGACCGTCAGCTCAAGCTCTGGAACGCCGTCGGCGGAGAGCTGCTGTATTCCGTCGAGGGGCGCGCCAGCAAGCTGGCGGCAGTGGCCTGGAGCGCCGACGCCAGCACCGTGGCGGCCGCGGGGGACGGCAAGACCCTGCGCCTGTGGGACCTCGATCAGGGGCGCCTGCGCGCGAGCCTCGATGCCCAGAGCCCGGGCGTTCTCGCCCTGGTGTTCCATCCGCGCGACGCCCTGATCGCCGCGGCCGGTGAGGACCGCGTCATCAGAATCTGGGATGCAAAAACTGGCGCCCCCCGTCTCCGCCTCGAGGGCCACAAGGGCCCCGTCCACGCCCTGTCCTTCAGCCGTGACGGCGCCCTGATCGCCTCCGCCTCCGACGACAGGACCGTTCGCGTGTGGGATTCCTCCACGGGCGCGTGCCGGGCCGTGCTGCAGGGCCACTCCGGTCCCGTGCACTCCGTGTCCATCCACCCCGAAGGCGACCTGGTGGCCTCCGGCTCCGAGGACCGGACGATTCGTGTCTGGAGCCTCAAGACCCGTGCCTCGCGTCGCACGCTGAAAGGCCACGAACAGCGGGTGCGCGCCGTGGCGTGGAGTCCCGATGGTCTCGCGCTCGCCTCCGCGGGCGCGGACAAGACGCTGCGGTTCTGGGAACCCGAGCGCGGCACCCTGCGCGATACGATTGCCGCGCACGGTGACGAGGTCCTCTCCCTCGCCTACAGCCCCGATGGTGCGATGATTGCCTCATCCGGCGACGACGGTGCTCTCAAGATCTGGGACTCCGGCGACGGCGGTCTGCGTCACACGCTCCGCGGTCACGATGGTCCCGTCTCGGCGGCGGCGTGGAGCCCCGACGGCAAGGTGGTGATCGCGGCCGGCTCCGACCTGCGCATGCACCGGCTCTCCGACGGAATGGCCATCGCCCTGCGGACCTTCGAGCTCGAGGGACGCGACGGCGGATTGGCACACACCGATGATGGCCTGTTCGAGGGCGAGAGCGCGACCTTCGAACGTGTACTGTTCCGCGTCGGCGCCGACCTCCGCCAGGCCGACCTGCTCAGCGCCGACCAGCTCTTCGAAAGCTTCCACCGTCCAGGCCTCTTGCGCGAGTTCCTCGAAGGAAAAACCCCGCAGGTCCCCCGCGAGATCAGCCAGGGAATCGGTCTCCCCCCTCGCCTCGAATGGGCCGAAGGCCCCCCCGTCGAAACCGCCATCCCCCGACTCTCCGTGCGAGTCCGGGCCACCGACAGAGGCGGCGGGCTCTCCGAGCTCCGCCTCTTCCTCAACGGAAAACGCATCGACCAGACCGGCGAACCGCCCTCCCACGACCGCGACGCCGGGCGACTCGAGCTCTCCCGATCCTTCGATCTCGTCCCCGGCGATAACGTCATCGTCGCCGAGGGCTTCAGCGTCCTCGGCCGCGTGCGCGGACCCAGGCTGCGCGCCAAGGTCGTCCGCAAGTAACGCCCCCGCGCGTCCCCATCTGCTCTCCTGTCGATCTGCCCCATGGAACTCGAAAACATCATCGTCCGCGGCGCAAAACAACACAACCTCCGAATCGATCACCTCGAGTTCCCCAAGAAGAAGCTCGTCGTGTTCACCGGCGTCAGCGGCTCCGGCAAGTCCTCCCTCGCCTTCGACACCATCTACGCAGAAGGCCAGCGACGGTACGTCGAATCCCTCTCCAGCTACGCTCGCCAGTTCCTCGGCCAGATGGACAAACCGCACGTCGACCAGCTCAAGGGCCTCAGCCCCACCATCGCCATCGAGCAGAAGACCGCTTCCTCCAATCCCCGCTCCACCGTCGGCACCATCACCGAGGTCCACGACTACCTCCGACTCCTCTACGCCAGAGTCGGCGTGCAACACTGCTCCAGGTGCGGCCGCGAGGTCCAGGCCCTCTCCGTCGACCAGATCCTCGCACGCGCCTCCCGGCTCCGCGGAAGCGCCCTCCTGCTCGCACCCCTCGCCGAGAACCGGAAAGGGGAGTTCCGCGACGTTCTGGGCGACCTGCGACAACGAGGCTTCGTTCGTATCCGCCTCGACGGCGTGATCCACAGGATCGAGGACGAGCCCCGGATCGACAAGCGCAAGCGCCATGCGCTCGACCTGGTCGTGGACCGCCTCGACCCCTCGCAGACCCCGCGCGGGCGCCTCGCGGACTCCATCGAGACCGCCCTGCGGGAGGGTCAAGGTACAGTCGTCTTCGCGGAGGAGGGCGGCGCCGAACACCGCTTCAGCCGTCTGCGCGCCTGCGTCACTTGCGGAATCGGCATGCCCGACCTGTCCCCGCAGTCGTTCTCGTTCAACAGCCCCCTTGGCATGTGCCCCGGATGCAACGGATTGGGCCGCCAGGAGGAGATGGACCCCGACCTGATCGTTCCCGACCGCTCCCTGTCCATTCGCGGTGGCGCCCTCGTCCCCTGGGCCGCCGCCATGGAACGCGGAAGCGGCCTCAGCTTCGGCATGTTCCAGGCCATCGAGAAACACTTCGGCATCGACCTCGACCGCCCCTGGAATCGCCTCACCGAGGCCCAGAGAAAGATCGTTCTCTACGGCGCCAAGGACGCCGTCGAGGTCCAGTGGAAAGGCAGGCACGGCCAGGTCGCCTGGGCCATGCAGTTCGAGGGTGTCGTCAACACCTTCATGCGTCGCTATCGAGAGACCAAGTCCGAGCAGATGCGGGACTACTACAAGCAGTATCTCACCGAGGCCACCTGCCACCTGTGCGGCGGCGCCCGCCTCCGCCCCGAATCCCGCGCAGTCCGCGTCGCCGGCGTCCCCATCGAAGAAGTCTCCGACTGGACCATCTCCCACGCCGCCACCCACTTCGCCCACCTCCGCCTCGGCAAGCAGGACTCCGTCGTCGCCGAGGAGGTCGTTCGCGAAATCCTCTCCCGTCTCGCCTTCCTCCAGTCCGTTGGTCTCGATTACCTCACCCTCTCCCGCCCCGGTCCCTCCCTGTCCGGCGGCGAAGCCCAGCGCATCCGCCTTGCAAGCCAGCTCGGCAGCGAGCTGAGCGGCGTGATGTACGTTCTCGACGAGCCCTCCATCGGGCTGCACCAGCGCGACAACCAGAAGCTCATCGACACCCTCCGACGCCTGCGCGATCTCGGCAATACCGTGATCGTCGTGGAGCACGACCGCGAGACCATCGAGAGCGCCGACCACGTCGTCGATTTCGGCCCCGGCGCTGGCGAGCTTGGCGGACGCGTCGTCTTCAACGGCACTGCGGTTCAACTGCGATCCGCCGACACCCTGACAGGGCGCTACCTGCGCGGGGATCTGAGCATCGACGTCCCCGACCAGCGGCGCAAGGGCAAGGCCTCGCTCGTGGTGCACGGGGCGCGAGAGAACAACCTGAAGAACATAGACGCGGCCTTTCCCCTCGGGACGTTGACCGCGGTCACGGGCGTGTCTGGCGCAGGCAAGAGCTCCCTCATCACCGGGATTCTCTATCCGGCCCTCTGCCGACGCCTTCACGGCGGCAAGGATCCGGTCGGCGCCCACGACTCCATCTCCGGACTCGCTTCCATCGATAAGGTCATTCACATCGATCAGGCCCCGATCGGTCGCACGCCCCGCTCGAACCCCGCCACCTACACCAAGTGCTTCGACCTGATCCGGGACCTGTTCTCCATGACCCCCGAGGCCCGCGCCCAGGGGTTCCTCCCGGCCCGGTTCTCCTTCAACGTGCCCGGAGGACGCTGCGAGTCCTGCGCCGGAGACGGCGTCATCCGTGTGGAAATGCACTTCCTCCCCGATGTCTACGTCCCGTGCGAGGTGTGCGGCGGAAAACGCTACAACGACGCCACCCTCTCCGTGCACTACAAGGGTCTCGATATCGCCGCCGTCCTGGAGCTGTCGGTCCGTGAGGCCCTCGAGCTGTTCGACGCCCACCCCGCGTTGCGCAGGATCCTCTCGACCTTGTCCGACGTCGGTCTCGAATACGTCAAACTCGGCCAGCCCGCCCCCACGCTCTCCGGCGGCGAGGCACAACGCGTCAAGCTGTCCCGCGAGCTCGCCCGCAAGGACACTGGCCGTACGCTCTACGTGCTCGACGAGCCCACGACCGGGCTGCACTTCGACGACATCCGCAAGCTGCTCTCGGTGCTCCGAAGGCTCGTCGACGCCGGGAACACCGTCATCGTCATCGAGCACAACCTCGACGTCATCAAGTGTGCAGACCACGTGATCGATCTCGGCCCCGAAGGGGGCGACGCCGGAGGACGAATCGTGGCGGAAGGGACTCCGGAGGAGGTGGCGGCCCACCCACAATCGATCACCGGGCGCTATCTCGCCGGGGCCCTGCAGCCCGCCTGAGACGTTCGTTGCCTCGAGGTCAAGGCTTCTTGGCTCCCTCCAACGGCTGAAGCTGTCGCAGCTCCCCCGGACGCGACAGATCCAGCACGACAATCCCCCCGGCGTCGTTCGCGGCGAAGAGCCGCGTTCCCGATACCGTCGCCCGGTTCACCGCGCGCGAAGGATCTACCGACGCCACACGCTTCGGCTTCGTCGGATCCGACACGTCCATCGCAATCACCCCCGAGTCCCCGAGACAGACCACCAGCGTCGTCCCCTGCACCGCCACCCCTCTCGCCATGTCCACCGTGCCCGGATCGAACGTCGCCAGCTCCTTCGGATTCGATGGATCGTGGACATCCACGATGCGAACCCCCGCAGGCCCGTCGGCTACGTAGGCGATGCCTCCACGCACTTCCAGCGATCGGCTCTCTCCGCGGGTGGAGAGTCGAGAGACGATGCGAGGCGCGCCACCGGGGGGAAACTCGACCACTGCGAGGCCGGCGGAGCCCGCGGCCGCAACGAGCTTGTGAGGGGAGGCCTTCCCCGCAGCGAGTCCGGCGGAGCCGTCGAGGACCGCGATGTCGCGCACGTAGCCGTCAACATCGATGGATCGGGACACGGTCGGACGAGCGAGGACCGACAGGTCCACCTCGGCAATGCCGCCGGTACCGCAGGCGACGAACGCCGCGCGGTCCGAGGGGACGCGCGCGTTCCACGCGGCATGGCAACCCTTGCGCTCGGAAGGCTTCCAGGGCGCATCGCTGATGCGATCCAGCCGTCCGCGGGCCACGTTGCCAGCATCGACGATCACCAGTCCCGTGGGTCCGGTGGCGACCGCAAGCAGCGAGCCGCTGGGCCCGAACGCGGTGATGCCCGACACCGATCCAGGAAGCACGAGGGTGGCGAGTCGAGTCGGCTTGTCCGCAGCGGCATAGGACCAGGAAACGACGCCGGCCGTGGTGCCGGCGTGCACGAGGTCCTCTCGCACTGTGACCGTGTACGTTCGTGCCACCAGGTCCGCGACAGGATCGGGATTGGGCTCGAGCTTCCCCGTGTAGGCGAAGGGGTGAGCGGACGACGAAGCGGCAACCGAAGCCGACGTCGCGGGCGCCGCGTCGGGGTTGGAGGTCGCGGGGCGCGAGCAGGCTCCGAGGGCAAGACAGACAATCCAGCTCAGCAACGCGTTCGTGCGGCTCACGGCAGCACCTCCTGACCGGCGTGATAGCGCACCATGTTCTGCAGGGCGCGAGAGCAGACCGCGCAGAAGCCCACAATCCCCTTGTGGAACATCTTGCAGTCCTTCTGCGGTCGGAACAGCCCCTTGGCCTTGTATCCCGCCCCCTCGAACGCACCCACAAGATCCGCGGCTGCGGTCTTCTCCTCCGTGGGCAACGGCGTGTCGGCGTGAATCAGCGCATGCCACTTGACGCTCTCGCGCCGTCGGCCGAGGAACGCGGTGATATTGGCCTCCCACGGCTCAACGCCAGGCGGGTACATCAGTTCCTCGTCATTCGATATCGCCGAGTCGTAGTACTCGTCGGCCAGCCCCGCGATGTGATGGCCGAACTCGTGGAGCATCACGTAGTCATCGTACTCGTTGTCCGAAACGAATACGCTCCACTGGTTGTACACGCCTCCTCCCCCGTATCGCCCGGAGTTCACCATGACGAACAGCGCGTCGTAGGGCGCGAGAGATGCGATCTGCCGCAGCCGCTTCGTGTGCATGACCGTGAGATATCGTTCGGAGTCGAACGTGTTGAAGGAGGAGCCCAGGATGGTATCCCGGTAGATGCCCTTGCGGGGCTCGCTGACTCCGGATTCCCGAGAGAAGCTCTCGACTCCGCGGAAACGAATGTGGGTCTGCTGCGACTTCCACGGCTCGTATTCGAGAAAGACACGCGCAAAACGCTGAAAGTCGAGCCGGAGCTTGGCCTCGTCCTCCCGGGCGTAGCCGTCGGGAACGATCAACACATCGAGCGCCTTGTCCGGCGGCGGGCCGGGATTCAGCTCGACCGTGAGGAAGGAGGCGAACGGACGGGCGCGCGAGATCTGGTGGGAGGACGGATCGACGCTGATGGAGAACGCAGGGCGGAACGATCCATCCCTCTGTCGCTTGTCGAGGTGCACGATCACGGGCTTGCGAGGCCACGGGAATCGCACCGACTCGCTCATCGAGCGGGACACGCCCGCCTGCGCCTCAGTGGTTCCTTGCCACTCGTCGAATAGCGTCGCATAGCCCTGCCGGAAGATCTCCCGTGACGAAGCCGCATCGACCACGCGGAACCGCCAGGTGCCGAAGCCGAAGGGGTCGATGAGGTGCGTCCGCGTACCGGGCCACAGCGGCTCCCATACGACCTCGTCCAGCGAGTACTGCTCCGCAGACCCGCTCCCGGCGTGGAACAGATCCACCCGCATCGCCTCGTCGGTGAACCACTCGGCGTAGACAGGCTTCGTCGGTGCCGTGCTCGACGCGACCGGCGCGGGGGCAGCCGCGGCGTCGGAGTTGAAGTAGGGGCCGGCGAGCAGAGCGCAGCAGCAGGCGGAGCGCAGTAGACGAAAGCGGCGCGAATGCAACATGGGTTCACCTGAGACGGGCACGATAGAGAAGGTGGCTCCGGATTCCAAGATGGAGCTTGATGATGCGAACGGAAGGTGGATCGGGCTGGACGGTGTGGGGTTCCGGCGTGCGGAAGAATCGACGCCCCCGGCTTGGCATGCAGCCCGCCGGGGACTACATGCGATGTCGTCCCGTTGCGCGGGGACCATCTGGAGGGGCGAGACCGGGCCGCACATGATGAGAGCGTGGACCAACGAGGGACCGTTCATGCGGAGAGCGAGCGTCGCGGCATCCGCCGCCTTGATCGTCTGTTCGACAGGACTGGCGCGCGCCCAGGGAATGCTGGCGCGACTCCACCGCATGACGTCCGACCCCGACGGGATCGGAACCGTGGACGGCGCACACGCGCCCGCCCCGGGCACGGTCGTCGCCGGCGCGGGACTCGACTTCGCCAGCAGACCGATGATGCTGGGAGGCGACCACCTCCTGCGCGACCGTCTGCAGTACAGAGTCGCCCTCGATCCCTCCCTCGTCTTCGGACTCCCCTCAGGGTTCGCCGTCTCCGCGCGCGTTCCCTTCACCATGTACGACCATGGCTGGCGCGACGACGGTTCGTCGGTCTCCTCGGCAGGACTCCTGTCGCCCAGCTTCGCAGCGTTGATCCCGATAGCCCGGCACCCCACGACCAACGCGCGGGTGTCCGCGCGCGGCGAGGTCATGCTCCCCGCAGGGAAACAGGGCGACTACCGCGGCGAGGGCGGCTTTGCCGGCAGACTCGAGCTCGTCTTCGGAGGCCCCATCGGGCCCATGCACGCCGTGCTCTCCGGCGGCGGCTACCTCGCTCCGAACCGTACCCTCGACACCGCTGGCTTCGGCCATGCCGTGCTCGTCGGCGCCGGCATCCGGATCCCCGACAAGTCCACCGTCTCAGTGATTGGAAGCCTGAGCTCGAGATTCGAGATCGAGGGAACCAAGACCGCGACAGCCCTCGGTGCAGGCGGAATCGAGCTCCGATTCGGCTCCACGTGCCTCAGGGGCATGATGGGCTCCGGGGCTGGAGATACCCCCGGAACCCCAGAGATTTGGATGGGATTCTCTCTGCTTCATGGAATCGAGCTGTTCCCCGGATACGAGTACTTCAAGCCTGCCCGCCACTGAGGTCCCGCGCTCCGCCGCCTTCTCCCTCCCCGAACCGCCTGGACATTCCGCTCCAGACGCGCTGCACCGCTCTGCCGGCCGCCTGCCGCAACGCCCACCCCGCCGGAAGTGCGTCCAGCTCTTCGATGACCCGAGCTACCCCGCAAACGTCCTTCCCGCGCAGCCGCCGCGCCAGCTCTGCAATCACCGGGTGCGGAGTCTCCTCGGCCCAGAACATCCAGTGGTGCAGCACGATGACGCAGATCAGTGCGTCCGCAGAGATCCTCGAGAGAATCCCACCTACGTCGGCGGGTCGTGTGTCCGCGGTGAACACGCATCCCGGATGACGAACGACCCAACCGCGCCCTGCGGCCACGACCCCCGCTCGCGAGATGCGCTCCACCACGTGAGACGCCCAGTATCCGGGAGCGAGGCGAACGCGGTCCACGTAGCCCGTCGAGACCAGATCGAATTCCGACGTCGCAGCGTGGAGGGACTCCCGAGAGAACGCGTCCCACGGCGCTACGAACCCTCGCGGGCACACGCCGAGCGCGCGCTCCAGCACGTCCAGGCCGCGCACCATGACGCGAACCGCTTCGCTCCTCGAGAGCGCCCCGAACTCCGTTCCGCCTCGTCTGCGCTCGTGCGACAACCCGTGCATCATCACGCCGACCTGGCCTCGATGCGCGCGCAGCCACTCCGCCAGAGGGGTCTCGCGTTCAAGCGTCGCACGGGCGCTCGATACGGGTCTGGACGGGCTGAGGAACTCCTCCCGCTGGCCGCCCGGTGCGAGGGTGTCGAGCCGTACCTCCGGAACGACCGCAAGGTTGATCGGGAGCCCAGCGTCGAGCAGCGGCAAGTACCCACGTTCCAGCCGCGTCGGATCGGTCGTCGCGTTGCTGTCGTCGTCCCGAATCAGATAGAGCGTCAAGGTCCGTCACCTTCCAGGGTTGCCGATCGATAGGCACGGGCGACCTCGCCAGCCACGGCGCGCCAGGAGTACCGGAGGGCAACCCGTCGAGGCCCCTCGCGCCGCTCTCTCTCCAGCAGCGCGGCGTCCCCGAGGGTCTGGCGGATTCTCGCCGCCCAGGCCTCGGGCGACGTCGAGTCCACCCGTGTCGCCGTAGAGCCCGCATTGCGCGCAATTGCAGCGAAGCCCTCGGCGGCAGAGTGCAGCGCCGGCGCTCCTTCGGCCCAGGCCTCGAGCAACGCCAGGCCGAACGACTCGGCCCGCGAGGGCATGAGGGCGAGCGAGCACTCCGCGAGGAACCCGCGCGCGACCTCGGGCGACACCCCGCCCGCGACGTGAATCCGCTGCTTGTCGCCGTCGATCGCTCTGTTCAGCGCCTCAGCGTAGTCCGGATCGGCCACCGAGCCAACCAGCACCAGATGGTGGTCCGGCGCACACCCGCGGAGATACGCGTCAATCGCAATGTCCTGCCCCTTGGTCGCGTCGAGCCTCCCGATCACCGCCACGAAGCGTCCGTCGCCCACGCCAGGAATCCGCGCGCGCGCCGCGCGCCTCGCCTTCGCCGTGGCTGGGGTGGGATCGACCCCGTGTCGAGTGAGCTCCAGATGACGCCCGTGCCGCTCCTGCTTCCAGGCTGCGTGCTCCGCGGGATTCAGCACGAACACCAGATCCGCATCGCGCACCACGCGTCGCGCGCCCACGAGCCATCCGAGGGGCGCGCCCAGATCGGTCATCGTTGCGCCGCGACGCGCCACATCCTGTCGCACGACCTCGGAGTTCGCGCGCACGGGCCCGTGCAACGTCACCGCGTACGGAGTCCTGCGGAGCCTTGCGCCGAATCGGACGATGCCGCCGAGTCTGCCGATGGCGTGCGTATGTACGATGGACGCACGCCGATCCGACGCCAGGCGCCAGACCTCGTCGAAGGAGAAGAGGTTTCCGCCCGAGGCCACCAGCGTGGCCCGCTGACGCGGGTCGAGGCGCCAGTACGGGTACAACGCCCGGTAGGTGTGAAAGGAGGCCCCGGCCTGCACCAACGGCGAGCCGTCGGTGCCCGCCTCCGCCGGCGCGTGGACTTCACTCGTCCAACCCAGGCGCGACAGCTCGCGCACCAGATTCACCAGATGCGTCTCCGTACCGCCCCATTCCGACGGCACGAACTTGCGTACGACATGGATGACTTTGGGCATGCGTGTCCATTGGATGCGGTGGAGGCGCGGGGGGCCGCGCGATTGGGCGAAGCGGGCGCGAATCGTGTGGACCGTCCTCGACGAACCTCGGCCACCTTCCGAATCGATTCGTGGTCAAGTCTGGCGGTCGGTCTCCGTGGGTCCTAGAGTCCAAACGATTCAGCCGGCACAGGAGAAGCGCGTGATCGGCATGAGCGCCCTGAAGTGGTGGGTCCTGTTCGGCGCCCTGGCCCTCTGCTGGCCCCTTGGAAGGCTGGTGGCCAGCAGGCCCCGCGTCCAAATCGCCCTGATCTGGTGCGCCGGCTTCGTCCCGTTCATCGGCCTCCCCCACGTGACCATGAACCCGATCTCGTTCGAGACCTATCGCGGCGATGCGCGTGGCCTCGAGGTCACGCTGGTCGACATCCTGATGCTGGTGCTCGCTTTCGCCCTGCCGCGGCGCACCCAGCCTGCACCCTACCGATGGTCGCGCCTCGCCTACCTCTGCATCGTCGCACTCTCGGTGTTGCTGGCTCCCATGCCCCACTTCGCGTTCTTCGGGTTGTGGAAGGTGCTCCGGCTCTACCTCTTCGTTGCGGTGCTCGCCCGCGCCTTCGAGGACTGGAGGCTCGCCTCCACGTGGTTGAAGGGCCTCGCCTGGGGAGCCGTCTATGCGCTGCTGATTGGTCTCGAGCAGCGTTACCTGGGACATCAACACCAGATCGCATCGACCTTCCCGCACCAGAACACGCTCGGCATGGCCGTCTGCCTGATCGCGCCAGTGATCGTCGCGATCCTGCTGGCAGGCCAGGGAGGCAAGACCGCCTGGGCATCGCTCGGCGCGATGTCGGTGCTCCTGGTGCTCGCCCTGTCCCGTGGCGCCCTGCTCGCGTTCCTGCTCGGCACCGGCATTGTCTACGCAGGCTCCCTGCTGCGCGGCGTGACTCCCCGCAAACTCGTCACCGGCGTCGCCGCGCTCGCCGCCTTCGCCGTCATCCTCGTCAAGGCCGCCGGAACCATCATCGAGCGATTCCTCATGGCTCCCAAGGAGTCGTCCCAGGTTCGTACATCCTTCGAGGCGATCTCCGCATCCATGCTCCGCGACCACCCCTTCGGCATCGGGATCAACCAGTTTTCGTGGGTCCTGGAGCACTCGGCGTACTCGAGAGACCTCCCTCCGAACGACAAGGCCGGTATCGTCCACAACCTGTACTGGCTCACCGCCGCGGAGCTCGGCTTTGCAGGGATCGCAGCGTTTCTGGCGCTGATGGCCGTGCCGATCGTGCTCGCTGCGCGCGGTGCGGTGCTGGCCCGTCGTGACATCCGGGGTGACATCCTGCTCGGCTGCTTCGGCGGCATGGTCGCCCTGTCGGCCCTCAGCGCGCTCGAATGGGTCGCGCGCCAGACCGTGATGGGATACATGTACTGGGGCGTCGCCGCCCTGGTCTTCGCCCTCCACCGGCACATCTCGGCGGAGCGGTCCCCTCGGTGATGCTCGACCCCGCGCGAGGGCTCCGAACCCCCTCGACCCCGCCTCGCCAGCGCTCTCAACGATTCCGATTGAGATTCTGATACAGCAGATAGGTCGTCGTCAGCGGCATCACCCGCTCGAGAACCTCGCCCACACTCGCGAACCAGTGCTCGGACACGTAAACGACGTCCCCAGGCGCAAGCACGATGTCCCTCCGAACTCCTGCGAACAGGTCCCTCGCACTCACTCCGTAGATCCGCGGGTTCGAGAAGCCGCCCCGTATCACCCGCACGTCGTCTCCGTCGCTGCTCGAAGCAAGCCCCTCGGCTTGCCCAAGCGCCTCGGTCAACCGCATCTCGGGATGCCAAGTCAAGGCCCTGGGACGCGTGACGTGCCCCAGCACCACGACTCGTCCGCTGAGGGCCGGCGGGATGTAGATGACATCCCCGGGCCGAACGCGAACGTTGTGCTTCGGTTCCCCCGACATGGCGCGACGCAGGTCGATCGGCAGCGCAGAGCCGCCACGCACCAGGCGGCCTGCGTCGATGTCTGCCAGCTCCGCGAGCTGGTCGTCGGTTGCAGCCGCCCGCAGTCCGCCGGACGCAGCGAGGACGTCGGCGACGCGAGAATCGCCGACCAGCGGGATGTTCCCCGGTCGCTCGACTGCACCGATTACCGTCGCAAAGCGTCCTCGTGCTTCGACCAGGTTGATCGTGACGTGCGGGCTGCGCTCGTAGCGCTCCAGGGCCTTCTGGATCAGCGCCTCGGCTTCGGAGAGCGTGCGTCCCGCAACCAGAACGTCCCCGACGAGCGGGAGGTGGACGCGTCCCGACCGATCGACGGGAGCCTGGGCCAGGTCCATGTCAGGACTGCCCAGAAAGTGGACGGCAATCACGTCGCCGGCAGCGAGGGAATCAGGCGGCTGTGCAGCACTCTCCTGCATGCCCTCCCGGGGGGGCGGGCGTGCCTGAACGAACGCGGGATCGTCACCAGGCAGCGTGGGTGCGGACCGAAGTGCGGGCCCGCAAGCGCACAGGACGGACAACAGCCCAACAGCGCACGCTCCCTTGCAGATGACGGTCATCACGCAATATTCCCCCCGGCCCTGGGCCACGGAGACCGAATGAAGCTGCTGATCGTGACGAACCTGTACCCTCCCGATGTTCTCGGGGGCTACGAGCTGCTCGCCCAGGACGTCGTCGATGAACTCCGGTCGCGCGGTCATTCAGTGTCGGTTCTTACGTCAGGCCGTGGCCAAGCGGTAGAGGGGGTACAGCGAATACTGCATCTGTCCCGGAGCTTCGGCTCCGAAGCGCGGAAGGATCGCGCACGGCACCTGATCGTTGCAGTCCACAACGCAACCGCCTTGCGCCATCACCTGCACAGAGAGGGCGTCCCGGACGCAGCGCTGGTGATGAGTCTCCGCAGATTGGGAGTCGAGCCTCTCCGCGTCCTGCGGGAATTCGCAGTTCCGTACGTCTTGACCGTTAACGACGACTGGCCCGTCGCCTTCGCGTCCGGCAATGGGCCCGGAATTCGTGGCCGCATCGGCAGCCTCCTCGACCGCGCACCCTGGAGTAAGCACATGTGGAGAGGCCTCGCGGTCGACCGGGTCCTCTATCTCTCTGCTTGTACGCGTGACCTCGTGCGCACCGCCGTCCCCTGGTTCCCCCCCGGACTCGTTCGCTGGCAGGGCGTCAATCACAAGCTCTTTTCCCCCCGTCCTTTCCGACGCATTCCGTCGCAGCCGGAGCTTCTCTTCGCGGGCAGACTTCACCCCACAAAGGCGCCGGAGGTGGCCCTCGAGACGCTCGCTGCCCTGCGCAGCCTGGGCATTCGCGGCCGCCTCACCTTCGCCGGTGCGCCGGTCTCCGCGCCCTACCAGGTCGAGCTCTCCCACCGGTCCGTAGCGCTGGGAGTCGCCGACGACGTCCGCTGGCTCGGCCTGGTCCCGCGCGACCAACTCGCAGACGTGTATCGAGGCTCCGATGTTGTGCTGTTTCTGTCCAGGTGGGCCGAGCCCCAAGGACTCACGTACATGGAAGCCATCGCCTGCGGCGTGAACGTGGTCGCCTATCCCCTCGGCGGCGCAAAGGAGCTCCTCGACGCCTGCCCCGTTGTCGCGCGGGCCCCCTCCTGTACCGGACCCGCCGTCGCGCGCGTGATAGCCGACCTCATGCGCGACCCAATCCGTCAAGAGCGGCTCGTCGCCGATGGGCTGCAGCTCGTGACGCGACGGCTGTCCTTGGACGCGTACGTGGACGATCTCGTGGTGCTGCTTCGCAACGCCTGCTTGCCGGAGCGAGGCGCTTGACGGACGCTCCCACGGCTCGAAGTTCGCCTGCGGGGAAGGCTATCCCATGTTTCGATTGAACGGTGAACGGGAACGCATGTTGCTGACCGCGAGTCGTGGAACCCAGTCACGGCGCACCGGAATGGCCGTCGACGTCTGGCGCTTGGTTCACCCACTGCGTCGCAACGTCAAGCTTCTCGCGATGCTGCTGGCCATCTCGGTGATCCTCGGCACTGTCGTCGGACGTCACGGAATCCCGAAAGCCTACGTCGCAAAGGCCATCCTCCTCTGGGAGCCGCCCGCCGCTGGCCGCGCCGAACGTACCCGCGAGATCTCTACCCTCGTCGACAGCGTGAAGCTCCCTGCCAACCTCGACCTGGTCCGCGAGCGCCTCGGATTTCGCGAGCCTCTCCACGCCCTCGCAAAACGAATCGATGTCACCACCGGCGATCCGTCGATGCTCATCACCATCTCCGCCACGAGCACGCGTCCCGAAGCCGCCGCCGAGCTCGCGAATACCATGGTCGACGTGTACCTCGACGCGCAGCGCAAGGTGTCCGAATCACGGCTCCGGGAGACCGCAGAGTCGTTGAGGCTGTCGCTCGTCCAGAGCCGAAAATCCCTCGAGGAATCGCGCGATCGCTACGACCGCTTTCGGACCGATCACCGCATCGGGGACCTGAGCATCGAGGTGCAGGCCGCCATCGAGGAAGTGGCGCGTTTGCGGGTGGCGGCCAACGACGCGCGGGTCGAGCTCGAGAGCTCCCTGGCCGAGGAAGCCGCACAACGTCGAATTCGTTCGGTCGCGCCACGCGCGCTGGGGCCTGTCGACGATTCACCGGCCAACGCTGCGCGCCTCGCGGAGGTGGAATCCAACCTCGCCAACGCAAG
>CAYMUE010000072.1:0-29276 GCA_964393505.1 uncultured Polyangiaceae bacterium | reverse complement strand
TGCCCTCCCGTGCTACCGCGCGCCCATGCGCAGGCTTTCCCTCTTCGCACTCCACTCCGCCGCGGCCCTCCTGTTCGTCGGAGTCGCGTGGCTCGGCGCGTGCTCGCCGGAGCCGGTCAACGCCGAGGGGTGCGAGGCGATCGAGAACGCCCGCTGCGAGGCAGCGCCTGCATGCCCGGACTTCCCCAACTTCGACGTCGACGCCTGCAAGCGCTTCTATCACGACCAGTGCCTGCACGGGCTCGCGTCCGCCGACGATCCCGGGCAGCCGAAGATCGAACGTTGCGTCACGGCGATCACCAACGCCGCTGCGTGCGCGAGAGCGGGTTCGGCCGCTTGCGAGACGGGGGCCGCAACGATCACCGACCCCTGCGATCTGATCGAGCATCCCGAGAAGTACGAGGAGTGCTCGTTCCTGGTGCCTCCGGTGGAGGAGCCTCAGGACGCCGCGGTGGAGGCTTCGAGCGACGGCGAGACGGACGGAGGCGAATCGGAGGCCGGGGAAGCCGGCGCTGACTGATCGGGCCCCTGAGGTCGGGATCCGGGGTTCCCAGCAGGGCGCTGCGGGTGCTTCAATGGGGCAGCGTTCTCCCCTGCGGGGAGACAGGAGGGACATCGCGTGCTTCGAGCCATCTCCTGTGTGCTGGCAGTCTCCGTCCTCGGATGCGGAGGGGGACAGGAAAAGGGACCCGATTCGCCGAAGAAGGCTGATGCCCAGGAGCGGATCCTGACGGTGGGGTCGGCGTGGCAGGAGGCCGCGCAGACGGAGGGGTACCCGAATCAGCCAGAAATCGCCTATCTGCGCACGACCGACCGCATGACCATTCGCTTCAGGCAAGGGTCTCGCGAAGCGCTGGTGGAGCTGGAGGGCGACGAGTTGATTCGGACCCCGCAGGGGCGTGAGTACCACTGCAAGGTCGAGGGAGCGGTCCGGGGGCGGGCGAAGTTCGCATGGCGGCTCGAGGAGGCCACCGTCGCGGTGCACGTCCCGGCCGCCACCATGCGACGGGCTTGCCGGGAGCCGGGGTACCCGACTGCGGCGAAGCGGTTCGCTGCGCTCGACGCCACCTATGTCCTGCGCGGAGATCGCCTCGTCGCGATCGAGCCTCCGACGTTTCGAAGCGCGCTGCTGCCGTCGGATTGACCGGCGGTTGACAGCGCGCGGTCACAGGCCGAGAGAATGGCTTGGGGGGGCCGCCGACCCGACGCCCCGCGAAGCACATGAGTCCACGACAGGTTCCGCCCGGATCCATCTCCGCCGCGCTCCCGCGTCCAGGAAGAGCCCTCGGCTCGGTCATGGTGGGATTGCTCGCGATCTGGATCATGTTCGCCGTGTCGATCAACTGGGGCGGCCGCGGAGACCGGCTCTTCAAGGCCCTCGCCGGCAGCACCGACGGCGTCCTGCACGGACAGGTGTGGAGGCTGTTCACGGCGCCCTTGCTGCACCTCCCGCAGGGCGATGCGGCGCTGGGCCACATGCTCGTCACGCTGCTGGGCCTCTTCTTCCTCGCTCCCTCTCTCGAGAAGAAGTGGGGAGGCAGACGGCTGCTCGCTTTCCTCTACGGAGCCGCGGTGTGCGGTTTCCTCTTCCAGATCCTCGTGGAAGCCCTCCTGCCGGCATCCATGAGCGCGCGCTTCGGACAGCCCCTCTGGTTCGGCGCCGTCGGCGCTGTCGAAGCCGTCGCCATCGCCTGGGCCCTGTCCTTCCGCGGCCAGAGCGTCGCCCTCATGTTCGTGCTCCCGGTCTCCTCCCGCGTGCTCGTGCTCTTCGTCGTGGGACTGTCCGTCGCACGCCTCCTCGTCGGCGGCGCTGCCCCCGAGGGCCTCTTCTCCCCCTTCGGCGCCATGCTCTTCGGCTGGCTCGTCGGCGGTGACCCCTCCCCCCTCCGCCGCTGGATGCTCCGCCGCAAGCTCGCGTCCCTCACGGCCCAGAAGAAGAAGCTCCAGGCTCCCCACCGGATCCCCCCTCACCTCCGCGTCATCGAGGGGAGCCGAGGCGCCAAGGAATCGCCCGATCAGCCCGTGGACAAACGTTGGCTGAACTAGCCCCGCGCTACGTCACAGCAGCGGAGAGACCAGACGCGCAGCGCCCTCCGCGACACGTGATCGCAGCGGCCTCGATCGCCACTCGGGCAGCAGGATCTCGCGGCTCTGTCCAAGGTCCGCGAGGAAGCTCTGCTCGAGTGCGCGCGACGTCGCCTCGTCCTTGATCAGCGCGTGGACCTCGAAGTTCAGCCGGAAGCTCCGCAGATCCATGTTCGCGCTCCCCACCAGCGCGATGCGCCCGTCCACTACCATGGTCTTGGCGTGGATCATCCCTGGAACGTACTCGTGGATGTGCACCCCCGCTTCGATCAGATCGTCGTAGAAGCTCCTGCCAGCGTGGAAGGTGACGGCGTGGTTGCTGCGCGAGGGGAGCGTGATACGGACCTCGACGCCTTGGAGCGCGGCCATCTGCAGCGCGACGAGGATCGACCGGTCCGGGACGAAGTACCCCGTGTTCATGTACAGGCGCTCGCGAGCTCCCGCGATCGCCCCGAAAAACACGCGGTGGATCGCTTCGCTGTCGGTGTCCGGACCGCTCGTGAGCATGGCCACGACCGCGTCTCCCGGCAGCTCCTGCCACGAGGGAAAGAACATCGGATCACGAACGATCTCCCTCGAGGAGAAGTACCAGTCGCGCAGGAACACGCTCTGCAACTCCGACACCGTCGGGCCTTGAACGCGCATGTGCGTGTCGCGCCACGCCCCCACCTCCGCCATCTGCCCCAGGTATTCGTCCCCGACGTTGATCCCCCCGGTGAACCCGATCCTGCCGTCCACCACCACGATCTTCCGGTGATTGCGCAGGCTCACCGGCTGCACGAGCATCGAGGACAACGGAAAGAAGAACGTCACCTTCACCCCCGCCGAGCGCAGGTCCCGAATCCAACCCCTCGGCATCCAGAGGCATCCCCAGCCGTCGCACAGAAGCCGTACCTGCACCCCGCGCCGCGCTGCGCCCATCAGCTTCCCTACGAACCACTCCCCGGTCCCGTCCGGCCGGATGAGGTAGTACTCCGCGTGCACGTGGTGCTGCGCAGCGTCGATCGCCTCCCCAATCGCCGCGTACGTGGCCGCGCCTCCAAGCAGCACGTCCACTCGGTTCCCCGCCGTCGCTTCGCCCCGCGACAACACCGAGCTCACTCGAAAGAGCCCCAGATCATGCCCCGCGAGAGGCAACGGCGCTGACGGGACATCCGCCGCCCGGAACCCGATGAGGTGCCCGCTGAGCGCTTCGTCCGCATCGCGCTTGCGACGCGCCGACCAGCGCACGCGCGACCTCCCGAACAGCAGGAACAGCAGCGCTCCGAGCCCGGGGAGGAACACCAACACGAGGATCCACGCGATCGTCGAAGAGGGATCCTTGCGTCGCACCAGCACGAACGGGATCAGGGCCAGGGCCAGCAGCTCCACCGCGAGCCCCGCCCACGTCACGATCGCAGGCAGCAGCGCCTCCCATTCGGCCGTGGTCACACCACTAGCCTACGGCGGATGCGTCCGCGCGCCAACGCAGCACGGGCTCGAGCGGGAGGACGGTCAGAAAATCGCGACGGAGGTGTGAACCGTGACTGGGCTGCCTGTGAACGGGGGCACGGTGGCGCCGCGGAACTTCGATGCGATGCAGCCGCCGACCGGCGTGCCCGCGAACGGCGGCCCGTTGATGTTCGCGGTGGTCACGCGCCCCGAGGGAGCGAACGTCACGGACACCTTCGCATGCCCGGTCGGCCCCCCCTCCTGCTTGCAACCCGCCGCTGCGCCTTTGCGTGCCGCCAACGACGCTGCCGCGGCGGCCTTGTCGAAGGGGACTTCGTTGCTCGCCGGGGCGGGCTCGGGCTGTTTCACCTCGGGCTTCGCCGGGTCCGGCTGCTTGGCGGTCTCCGCCGGCGCGGCATTCGCCTCGGCCGTGGGCCCTGGCTTCGCCGGCCCTGCTGCGGGCTCCTTGCCCTGAGTTGACGTCACCTTCGCCGTCGGCTCCGCCCCCGCCGTCGCAGCCCCAGCGGTCGCAGCGGCCGACGCCGCACCCGTCGGCTCCGGGCTCGCACCAGGCGCTGCGCTCGGCTCCGCCGTCGCCGCAGGCGTCGGCTCCGCCCCCCGCACTCCCGTCTGCGGCGCCGGCAACGAGGCCACCTCGGTCGTCGTGTCCGCTGCCGCACCGCTTCGCGTGGGCGCCGGCTCACGGCTCTCGAGCGCCTTCCACAGAAGGATCCCAGCGGCGCACAGCACACCGACCCCCGCGATGATCGCCGCCCACATCGCCCCGTTGCGGCTCTTGTGGGCCTCCGACTTCTGCTGCTCGGTGGGGCCAAGCGACACCGGGGGAGTGGCGAGCTGAGCCTGCTGCACGAGCACCGGACTGAAGAAGGCGACCGACGGCAGCGCGCGAGCTTCCGGAGGCGCTCCGCCTCCCACGTCTGCAAGATCGATCACGACCTTCTTGAGCTGGGGAGCCGGTGGAGCTTTCGCGCCGTCGGTCCTGATCACCAGCGGCTTGAGCTCGAGGTTGTCCTCGAGATCGACTTCGACGTCCAAGTCGTCGTGATCGCTCGGCGCAGGCTTCTCGGGTGTCGCGCCCTTGTCCTTCGCTCCGAAGACTCCACCCAGCTCCATCGAGGCCCGCGAGCGCTTCGACAGGGTCGCATCGGAGCGCGCCTCTCCGGCCGCGGGGCGCGCAGTCCCGGGTTTCGGCGTCGACGGCTTCGCGGAATCGGGCGACTTGCCTTCGGCTCCACCGAGGATTGCAGGCTTCTTGTCCGACGCGGGTGCAGGCTTCTTGTCCGACGCAGGTGCGGGCTTCTTGTCCGACGCAGGTGCGGGCTTCTTGTCCGACGCAGGTGCGGGCTTCTTGTCCGACGCAGGTGCAGGCTTGTCTTTTCCCGGCTCATCGAGTCCGAAGGCGTTGCGCAGCCCCGACTTGCGCACGGAGGCGGGGGATGGTGCTGGCTTGGAGGAGGGGACAGGTTTGGAGGACGGCTGAGGCGCGAGTTTGTCGGCCCGGGCTGCGGTCTTCCCCGCTTCTGCGGAGCGCGGAGGTAACGGAAGCTCCGGCGATGCCTTCCCATCGGAAGTCGGTTCTGGGGCAGCGGGTTGCGACGCCGTGGACTCCCGTTTCGTCGCCGCCTTGGCCTCGTCGGACTTCGTCGGCTTCGCGGCCTGCTGGACCAAGGCATCCGCGGGCTTCGGCCCCTGGGCCGTTGCGCTCGCAGGCTTCGCGTCCTCCGACTTCGGACTCGACGCCTTCTTCGGTTGGATGGTGACCGCCTCGGGAGGCAGGTCCCACAGGTCGTCCGTATCGGGAGGCGGCGGCGTGAGTGCGAGATCGAAGAGCTGCGCCTTCCCCGGCTTCGCCTCCTCGATCTTCGGCTGAACCGGCGCGGCGACCTGGGCTGTTGCGACCGCGGGCTTCGAAGCGTTTTCCGATGTCCCGCCACCAAACAGCAGCGTGGCCTTGCGCTGCCGTCCTGCGGTTTCCGGCTTCGACGCAGCGGCCTCCGTGGCCTCCCCGGATGCCTTCGTGCCATCGACTTCGATCGGTCCTCCGCACTTGCGACATCGGAAGCGGACCGTCTTGCCGGAAACGAGGTTCTCGGGCACCTGAAACTTCGCGGAACAGCCGGGGCAGGTCGTGGAGATCATGATGGGAACCGCAGAGGACGATCCTTCAGGGGTTGGAAGCGGGACCGTCCTTTCGATTGTACCAGGGTGGACCACCTTTGGTCAGCAGGCACTGCTGGATCGCCCCCGCGCCACGATCGTTTCTCGGGAGCGCGAACAAGGGCGGGAAGGTGCCACGGTTGACGATGCCGAAGAAGGTGAGCCGGCGCAAGGAAGGTTCCGCACGGAACCGCAACGGTGTATCCTGCGCAATCGGACCGTTATCCACCTTGACAGGTGCGTTGCACCCGCTGGATGGTAGATTGATTTCGCATGCAAGGCGTAGCAGAGAGCCCTGAAGTACGGCCACCGAACCCGAGCGTGGCGGAGCTGGACAGCCTCAAGCCCGGGCAGAAGCTGGGGAGGTACACGCTGCTCACTCCGGTCGGCCAGGGCGGCATGGCCCGCGTTTGGGCCGCGCGCCAGACCGGGCAGCGCGGCTTCCAGAAGATGGTCGCCATCAAGACCATCATGCCGAACCTCGCCGCCGACGAGGAGTTCGAGCGGATGTTCCTCGATGAGGCGAGGATCGCCTCGTCCATCCACCACCCGAACGTCTGCGAGATCCTCGACCTCGGCGAAGAAGGAAACGTCCTGTTTCTCGCCATGGAATGGGTCGACGGGACCTCCCTTCTGTCGATGCTCAAGGCGCGTCCTCACACGCCGTTGCCCGATCTGTTGGCAGTCCGCATCGTGGCTGACGCGTGCGCGGGCCTTCATGCTGCCCACGAGCTGCGCGACGACACCGGCAACTACCAGTGCGTCGTCCACCGCGATGTCTCGCCGCACAACATCTTGATCGCCTTCGACGGCAACGTGAAGGTCGCCGACTTCGGTGTGGCGAAGGCGATGAACCTCGACCACGCCCCGACCATGGCCGGTCAGCTCAAGGGCAAGGTCGCCTACATGTCGCCCGAACAGGCCATGGGGGACCTCAATGTCGATCGGCGCTCGGACATCTTCTCACTCGGTGCCGTCCTCTACGAGGCGCTCACCGGCAGGCGTGCCTGGCCCGGCGCCAACGACGTCACCCGACTACAGAACCTGCTCTCCGGCAATCTCGTCCCGCCACGTCAGATCCGCGCCGATCTGCCGATTGAGCTCGAGCACATCCTCGCCCGCTCTCTCGCCATGGACCCCAACCAGCGGTTCCAAACGGCCGAGCAGATGCGCCTCGCCCTCGAGCAGTTCCTCGTCTCCCGCAACGCCATCGTCACTCCCTCCGACGTCGGACGACTCATCATGGAGCTGGCGAGCGGGGAGATCGAAGAGCGACGCCTGCGCATCCGCGCCGCCACGACCTCTCTTCCCGACGAAATCGCGCTGATCCCCCCTTCGCAGGTCTCCCTCTCGGTCCCGGGGGTCGCTGTCTCCGGCCCCCGCTCAGGTGGCATGCGCAGATCCACGGCCACCGCCATCCTCGTCTTGTGCGGCGGAATCACCGTCGCCGGCCTCTTGGGGATCGTCGCCATCGGCTCCATTCCAACTCGAGAGCAGCGCAGCGCCGCTGAGCTCCAACCCTCCGCGGCTGCTCCTCTGCCCCCTCCCCCAAGCGCCAGCGCCCCGGCTGCCCAATCGGAGAAGATCGTCATCATCCCCAAGCCCGACGATGCGACGGTCGAGCTCAACGGGATCACCATTGGCGTGGGACGCCAACAGATCGACCGCCCCAAGGGCGATGCGTCGATCGCCGTCGTGATCAAAGCCCCGGGCTTCGTCCCCTCCACCGTCATCCTCGACGAGAACTCCGCCGCGGAACGCGCCGTGGAGCTCGCCGCTTCACCGACGCCGCCCACGTCGGTTGCGCCCACGGCAACGGAGCCGCCTGCGGGAAGTAAGAAACCCCCAGCGACTACCGCCAAGACACCGCCCGCCAGCACGGGGGTCTCCAAACCGCCGGCAACCTCAAAGCCGCCGACGGGGAAAACGCCTGCGGGCAAGCAACCCGCCATCCCTGCCAACCCCTACTGATGGCCAGATGATGCGCACTCTGCGTCGACTCCTCGCCCTCCTCGCGCTCGCACTCTTCGTGCTCTTCCCCATGATGCACGCCCACGCCGACGACGCGTCGGAGGCCAAACGACGCTTCGGGGAAGGCACCAAGGCGATGGGAGAAGGACGCTTCCGCGAAGCCGCCCTGCACTTCGAAGCCGCATCGCGTCTGCGCCCCCACGGCGTCGCGGCCTATACCGCCGCGGTTGCCTGGGACAAAGCCGAGGACCCCGCGCGCGCGGCCGACAACTTCGCGCTTGCTCTCGTCATGCCCGGCTTGCCTGCCAAGGAGCAGAAGGTCGCCAAGGAGCGCCTCTCCACCCTCGAGGAATCCCTCGGCACCGCCAACATCACCGGCCCGGCTTCCCTCTCCGTCCAGTTCGAGGGCCTCACCGAAGGCCACCCCCCCGCCCGCCTCCACGCCACCCCCGGCGTCAAGGTCCTGCTCGTCGTGCGCGACGACAAGGTGGAACGACGCGACGTGATCCTCAAGGCAAGTCAGACTGTCGATCTCGATCTCACCGAACCCCTCGCTCCGCCCAAACCCTCGGCCGAGCCCCCGACTTCTGCTTCTGCTCCGCCGCCACCACCACCGCCGCCGCCTCCTCCTCCTCCGCCCAGCAAGGGCCCATCGACCCGCAAGCTCATCGGCTTCGGCGCCATGGGGGCGGGTGTCATCTCCGGCGGCGTTGCCATCGCCCTCGGCTTCAAGACCCTCTCGGCTCGAGACGACTACGAAGCAGCGCCCACCCAGGACCGCTACGACAGCGCGGTCTCGTCCAGGACCTGGACCAACGTCGCCTGGGCCGGTGCCGTCGTGCTCGGAGGCGTCGGCGTCGCCCTGGTCCTCTGGCCCGAAGGCAAACCCAAGGCAGATGACGCCGACAAGCCCAGCGTGTCGCTGGCGCCGACCCCAGGCGGCTTGCAGTTGGGAGGGACGTTCTGATGCGCCGCACGTTCCGAACCACTCCGCTCGTGGCCCTGACCGCGGCGGCTCTCGGCGCCGCGGGCTGTTTCGTGTCCATCGACGAATCCCTGATGGATCAGCCGCAACAGCCTACGGATGACGCCGCCACCGACGTGATCACGGAGATGTCCGCCGAAGGCGGCGATGCGGCCCCGGACGCCTCTCCCCCCGACGCCAGTGATTCGGCTTCCGACGTTGTCTCCGAGGCACTCCCCGACGTGCCCGCGGAGGCTTCCGAGGGAGGCGACGCTCAACCCGACTCCGCTCCAGATGCCGATGCCGCCAATGACGTCGGGACCGAGGCTTCGGACGACGCCTTGCCCGAGGCCTCTGACGACGCCGAAGTCGATGCCTCCGACGATGCCGAGGTCGAGGCCTCCGACGATGCCGAGATGGAAGCCTCGAACGACGCCGAAGTCGATGGCTCGGACGACGTCTCGACCGATGCTCCCGACGATGTCTCCACCGACGGGCCGCCCGCTCCGGACGGTGGTCTCGTCGTGTGCAGCGACGACAGTTGGTGCGAGCCGGTCGGCTGCACGTGGCGCAAGTGCGTTAACGGAACCTGCGTCGATCAGGGCACCGTGGCGGAGGTCACTCACTCCTTCGAACTTCCGCCGGGCACCGTCCTCGCCTGCCCCCATCAATACAACCGCTCCTGCGTCGCAGCCGTCGGCCCGTACCTCACCGTCCTCACCGACGCCGGGCTGTTGGTCTACAACGTCCGCAATCCCCTGTCGGTACGTCAGGAGACGCCGCCCTCCAACGTCGCCCCGGGCTCGAAGTTCGTTGTCCGCAGCGGCCAGCGCTTGTGGAGCGTCTCCACCGACACCGGCAACCCGTCCACTGTCGCGCTCTCCTGGATCGATCTTCCCGCGGACGGCGTCAGCCCCATGCCCGCGTTCCACGTCGTCACGGCCTTCCTTGGCGGCTCCCTCACGGGGATGTACGCCGGGCCCAACGACACCGTCTACCTGCAGACTACCGTGGGCGGCGTGCCGGCCTTCGCTCGCTTCGGCCCCGGACTGCCGACCTACCTCGAGGCGTTCCCGGCGACCGGCGCCGACGAGCCAACTTCCGTGGCTTCCTCCCTGCACCGCGTGGTGTTCCAGGGGATCAGCTCGAACATTCCGCACCTGCACGCCTTCAGCCTGCAGAACAACGCCGCCACATCCGCTTCCTCCAACAGCGGCACGGTCGACATCACTGCGCTCCCCACCAGCAGCACCAGCCGCGGCTTCTTCGCGTCGAGCCGCAAGGGCTCCGTCGCCTGGATCATCGGAACCTACGACGGCTCCCTGTGGAAGGACGTACACGCCTTCTGGCTCGCTGATTCCACCACCTCCAAGGTCCAGCCGTCCGACTACGCCATCGAGTCTTTTGCAGTCGGGATCCCTGCCTCTCCTCTCGGTCCGCTCGCCTTCATCGACGAGACCACAGTGGCCGCCGCCGTCATTGCGGGAGGCTCCTCACTTGCCCCATCCCTCGACATCGTTCGGCGCACGGGCACGCAGGCTCCGGAGCTCGTCAAGCGAATCGCCATGCCTGGCACCGACCTCGCCGGCATCAGCGTTGCCGCAGACAACGGCTACGCGTACGTGGTGCGCGACGGCAAGGTCCAGATCTACGCCCCCAGCTGCAAGCCATGATCAGGTGAGCAACCAGGAGCCACCCCTGAGACGGCTCCCGCGACAGGGCACGCGTCCTATCGCAGCTCTGCGACCTGACGCCCGAACTGCCGTTCGAGCGAGGCGAGGAGACGATCTCCCGGTTCGACGCGCAGGTCCGGCAGGGTGAGGTGGACTTCCGCACCGGTGGGCATCTCGAACACGAGCGAGACCCCGCAGGTGCCTGGGAGCTCACGGAGCACCGTCCCGAGTCTCGTCACCTCCTCTGCGCTCGTATCCTTCGTCTTAAGTCGGATCACGACGGAACGCGTCTCGCTCTGGAGCAGCGAGGAGAGAGTCTCCACCTTGTCGAGCAGCAGTGTGGGCTCCCGGGGACCGCTGTCTCCCTCTTCGTCGTCGCTGCGCTCCTGGAACCTCAACGCCCCGGACACCACCACCGGATCGCCCGACGTCAGCGTTGGGGCCGCGTTGTCGATCTGGTTCTCCTTGACCCGCACGGTCACGCGACCGCTCTGGTCTTCGAGCTCGAAAAACGCGATCTTTCCCCCGCCGCTCCCACCGTTGCCCTTGAAGATCTTCTCGCGATACCCCTCCACCATGCCTGCTACGCGGACCTTCGCCCAGTTGTCCATGCCGGCGAGCTCCCCGGCGCTCGTGAGCTGGAAGCGTTCGAGCTCCCGACCGTACCGGTCGAGAGGATGCGCCGAGACGTAGAACCCCAACGCCTGCTTCTCGCGCACGCAGGTCTCGCGCAGATCCCAGGGGAGCACCTCGGGATACTCCGAGCGGACCGGCTCGTTCTTGCGCCCGGCGTCGAACATCCCGAACAGCGTCGCCTGCCCACGCTCCCGGTCCTTGCTGGCCGATCGCCCTCGCTCCAGCGCTGCGTCGATCGCACCGAACGCCTGCGCGCGCGACACTCCGCTCGCGACCAGCGTCGAGTCGAAGGCCCCGCATTGAATCAGCGCCTCGAGCACCCCGCGGTTCATCTTGCGCGCGTCGACACGGCTGCAGAAGTCGAAGAGGTCCTTGAAGGGCCCCTCCTTGCGCGCCTCGAAGATCGACTCCAGCGCCGCATCCCCCACCCCTCTGACTGCACCGAGACCGAAACGGATCTGCGGCTGGTAGCGGTCCGTCACCCGCGAGCCTCGCGGCGCCTTCCACGTCCCGTCCGGCGACGCGAACACCACCTTGAAGCCGGTGTCGGAGTCGTTGATGTCCGGGGGCAGAATCTTCACCCCCATCGCCTTGCCCTCGGCGATCGTACGGACCACCTTCTCCGTCTTCTCGCGATCGGCCGTCAGAAGACCGCACAGGAACTCCGCCGGATAGTGCGCCTTCAGGTACGCCGTCTGGTAGCAGACCAGCCCGTATCCCGCCGAGTGGCTCCGGTTGAAGCCGTACTTCGCGAACTGCGCCACCAGCTCGAAGATCTCCACCGCCTTGGCTTCGTCGACTCCCCTCTTCTGCGCGCCCGACACGAACGTGTCGCGCTGCTTGTCCATCTCCTCCTTCTTCTTCTTGCCCATCGCGCGACGCAGCAGGTCTGCGCCGCCGAGCGTGTAGCCCGACAGCTTCTGCGCGATCTGCATGACCTGCTCCTGGTACACGATGACGCCGTAGGTCGTGACCAGCACCTCGTCGATCAACGGGTGCATCGTCGCGACCTTTTGCTTGCCGTGCTTGCACGCAACGTACGTGTCCACCATCCCGCTCTCGAGCGGCCCCGGACGGTACAACGCGACGGCGGCGATGATGTCCTCGAACCGGTCCGGTCGCAGTCGCTTGAACAGGCTCTGCATCCCCTGCGACTCGAGCTGGAACACGCCCGTCGTCTCACCCGACTGCAGCAACGCAAACGTCGCAGCGTCGTCCATCGGGATCATGTTGATGTCGAACTTCTCGGCCTTCCGATCCGGTCGCTGGTTGATGTGACGCACCGCGATGTCGATCACCGTCAGCGTGCGCAGCCCCAAGAAGTCGAACTTCACCAGCCCCGCCTGCTCGACGTCGGCCATGTAGTACTGGGTGACGAGCGTCTCGTCGTGCTTGAAGCACGGCACCCAGTCCCACAGCGGACCGTCCGCGATGACAACGCCGGCGGCGTGCATCCCGACGTGGCGAGTGAGCCCCTCGAGCTTCGCGGCTTGGTCCACGACTTCGGCCATCACGCCGCCCTCGTCGACGATCGCCTTGAGCTTGGGCTCCATCTCGAGCGCCTCGGGGATCGTCGCTGTCTTGCCCTGTCCGAGGTTCGGCACCAGGTTGGCGAGCCGCTGTGCGTCCTGTGCCGAGAGTTTCTTCGCACGCGCGACGTCCTTGATCACGCTGCGCGCCTTCAGCTCGTGGAACGTCGCTATCTGCCCGACCGAGTTCTCGCCGTAGCGACGCGCCACGTACTTGATCACCTCTTCGCGACGATCCATGCAGAAGTCGACGTCGAAGTCGGGCATCGATATGCGTTCGGGGTTCAAGAACCGCTCGAAGAACAGGTCGTACGGCATCGGGTCGAGATCGGTGATGCGCATCGCGTACGCGACGAGCGAGCCTGCGCCCGAGCCGCGCCCCGGCCCCACGGGAATCCCGTTCTCCTTCGCGAACCGGATAAAGTCCCACACGATCAGGAAGTAGCCGGGAAACTTCATCCCGACGATCACCTTCAGCTCCATCTCGAGCCGCTCGGTGTACGCCTGCTCGTCGACCGTCCGCCCCGCCTTCCGCGCCTCCGCGAACCGCGCCTGCAGTCCGTCGCGCGCCACCTGCATGAAGTAGCCCGTCACGTCCTGCCCTTCCGGCAGCGGAAAGTTCGGGAGCATCGGCTTGCCGAGCTCCAGCTTCCACCCGGTGCACAGCTCCTTCACGAGCATCGTGTTCGCGATCGCCGCCGGGTGATGCCGGAATGTCTCCGCCATCTCCTCCGGCGACTTCAGGTAGATCTCGCTCGAGCCGTGATGACGCTCCTTCGCGTCGTCGTACGTCATGTTCGCCTGGATGCACGACAGCAGCAGGTGCGCATCCGCATCCGCACGCTCCGGGTAGTGCACGTCGTTGGTCGCCACGATCGGCAACGCCAGCCGGTCCGCTGCTTCGCACAGCATCCCGTTGAGGATCGGCTGCTCCGGAAAGCCGTGGTCCTGCAACTCCACAAACAGTTGTCCCGAAGGGACAATCTCCTTGAGCCGCTCGAGGGCCGCTACCCCGCGCTCCGCCCCCTCGTTCAGGAACACCTGCGGGATCATCCCCCCCATGCACCCCGTCAGCACCACGACCCCTTCGCGGTTCTGGGAGAACAGATCCATCGTGATGCTCGGCCCCGCCGAAGTCGCCGGTTGGATCGACCCCAGCGACACCATGCGCGCGATGTTGTGGTACCCCACCTCGCTCGACGCCAGACACACCAGGTGATCCACGGGCGCCATGTCGGCGCGCCCCCCGGGCGCCACGCCGGCGCGCGCCACGTTCAGCTCGCAGCCCAGGATCGCCTTGATCCCGGCTTCCTTGCAGGCCTTGTAGAACGTGATCGCGCCGAACATGTTGGCGTGATCCGTGAGTGCAACGGCGTGCATCCCCATGCGCTTGACCCGGCTGGCCAGATCCGTGCGGGCCTCCGGTGGACGGTCGGCTTCGGGCTTGACCCGCAGGGCGCCGTCGAGCAGCGAGTACTGCGAGTGCACGTGGAGGTGCACGAAATCGGGCATGGCCCGCGGACCCTAGCCAGAGGTTGCCGGGGAGTAAAGGCGACAGCCGATCGGCTCACCGACCTCGCTCCCTCGCCCCTGCACCCGCGCTCCACCGAGTGCCTGGGTGTTGCGAAGACAAGCTTCCCAGCCCTAGTATGTGCCCGCATCGCCGAACCGCGATGCGTTGCTCGACACGCGGCCCGGCCCGAACGACGGAGACGATCGAAATGCTTGGATCGAAGACGACCTACCTTGGACTTGGTTTGACGGCGGCGCTCGGCATCGTGGGACTCGTTGCGTGCGGCAGTGACAGCAGCAGCGACGACACGGGCAGCGCGGGCAGCTCCGCTGCTGGCGCAGCAGGCTCCGCTGGTTCGGCCGGCTCCGGCACCGGCTGCGCCGACTGCAAATCGCCCCCCGACAAGCCTGCCAACGGCGCCCAGGGCGACGGTTCCGGACAGGTCTTCGCCATCCGCTCCATCGATCTCGGTGGCAACTGGGAGGTGGAGCCCGACCACTGGAAGTCCCTCGGCTACGACCTCGATGGCCGCAAGACCGTCGTCAACAGCACCGATCACTGCAAGCTCACCGACGGCGCCGCCGCCTATGTGAAGGTCGATGGCAACAACGGCATCGACAACTCGTTCGGGCAGAACATCCTGCCGCAGCTCCCCAGCGATGCGAACGCTTCGATCTCCGACTCCATCAACAAGGGCGACGTCACGGTCCTCATCCAGATCGATAAGCTCGGCGCAGGTTCCGACTACGTCGACCTGCCCGCTGCGATTTACGCAGCCGGTGGTTTGAAGGACGCCAACGGTGCGGCACTCTCACCCAAGTGGGACGGCACCGACGAGTGGCCCGTGTTCTGCGAGTTGCTCGAGCAGTGCCTCGAAAGCGGCACTCCCGCCCCGCCTGCGAACAAGTCCAAGGTCCTCTTCCCCTCCAGTTACGTCAACGCTGGCACCTGGGTCTCCGGCACCAAGGGCTCCGGCACCATCGCCGTCGCCCTCGCCGTCGCCGGGTACTCCCTCGACCTCACCGTCCACTCCGCCGTCCTCTCTGCGAAGCTCGGCTCCGGCAACCCGCCCACCAGCGGCAGCGACGGCGTCATCGCGGGCATCCTCGTCACCGACGAGGTCCTCGACTCCCTCGGCAAGCTCGCAGGGAAGCTCAACTCCAGCTTCTGCGATGGCGACACGCTCGACAACTTCAAGGCCGAGATCGTCGCGGCCTCCGATATCCTGTCCGACGGCTCCCAGGATCCGGCGAAGACGTGCAATGCGATCACGGTAGGCTTCGGCTTCACCCTGCAGTCTGCCAAGCTCGGCAAGGCTCTGGACAAGGCCCCGGCCGCCGAAGACCCCTGCGCCGACGCCGGCGCTCGCTGACACGCCACGCATCCTTCACGTGCAATCCGTTCGGTCTCCGCGTACCCTCGGTGTATCCGCGGAGGTCGATGATGCCCCACGCTTCGAACAATCGCGTGCTCCTTTGCCTTGCCCTCGTCGTCGGTGCTGCTGCCGTCATCGCAAGCTGCAGCGCGGGAGGTGATTCCACCGCGCTGACTCCGGGTCAGGGGGGCGCCGATGCTTCGGTCGCTGGCTCCGCCGGTGTCGGCCAGGGCGGCGGCAACAACGAGGGCGGAGCCTCCGGTGGATTCATCAACACCGACGCTGCCCCCACGGATGGAGCGGTCAGCGACGTCCCCGTCAATGTCTGCGGCAGCCAGTGCGGCCCCGTCGAGCTGTGTGATCAGCAGTTCCTGGGGTACGACGACGATTGCGACGGTCTGGTCGACGAAGGATGCGGCTGCACGCCGGGGCTGTCCCACTGGTGCTTCAAGGGGGATCCTGCCTCGCGCAACAAGGGAGCCTGCAAGGATGGCGTCGAGAAGTGCGACGAGACCGGGCACTGGGGCGTCTGCTTCGGAGGCTTCCACGCGGACACCAAGGACGATTGCCTGAAACAGGGCACCGACGTCGGTTGCCACGACCTCTCCGTGCTCCCCTTCACGGCCGTGAACCTCAAAGACGGGCTCGGCACCTTCTCGTCGCCCACCAGCGCGTGGAACTTCCTCGTCGAGTGCCCACCGTCGATCCCCGCCGCGAACTGCCCGAAGGTCCAGAACCCCGACAGCATCGACGCGACCTACACTCCTCTGCAATCAGGCCAGTACAACGTCACCGCGACCAAAGACGGCAGCGACTCCTGCACGTTCTCGCTCTACGTCGGCTCCGGTGGCCTCCGCGTGGAGCTCAACTGGGATCACCAGGGCGAGGGCGCCGACAACCACTACACCGACGACGCCGGCGTGTCCGGCGGCGGCAAGGGGCCCGACCTCGACCTGCACGTCCATCGCCCCGGCTTCAAGACCGTGTGGTTCAACGGTCCGATGGGCATGAAGGGCGATGATTGCTTCTACGGCAACTGCACGGCTGCGAGCTTCGTGATGACCATGCCCGGCGCCCCGAACTGGTTCACTGCAGACCAGTACCCGCACAACTGGACGCGGCAGGAGCCCTACAACCCCAACGACCCGATCTACACTTGCTACAACGCCCCGCGCGGCGCGGGCGATGAATGGAAGATGTTCAAGAAGGGCTGCCACAACCCGCGGCTCGACCTCGACAACATCACCTGCGACAACACCGTCTCCGACCCCCAGAGTGAGCTGTTCTGCGCGCCCGAGAACGTCAACATCGACGAGCCGCCGTACGGCCTCTGGACGCGCATCGGGGTGCACTACTTCGGGCACTGCTTCAACGGGGATCTGCACCCGCAGATCACCATCTACTGCGGAGGCGCCCAGGTCGCCCAACTCGGCGGCTCCGGCTACAACGCACCGGTCACCTTCCCGGCATCGTCGTGCAACGCAAGCTCCGACGACGACAGCGACAACGCGTTCTGGCTCGTGGCGGACGTCATGGCAATTCAGGGGGTGTGCGGGGAAGTGGACTGCATCGTGCAGCCGCTCTATGCCGACGCCGCCAGCAAGACCCCTCTCATCTCGACCGGGGGCAAGGCCAAGAGCCAGTTCGGTCCCGCCTGCCCCCCTGCTCCCCCCGACGCGGGCGGTCCCGGCTGCAACTGATCCCCCCGCCTCCTGCGCCAGGATGAAAATCGACTTCCCTCCCCCCCAAAGTCGGAGTACATGCTCCCCTGCCTTGAAGACGTCTTGGGGGCTGCTCGTCAAACGCGAGCGATCGCCCCTGGTACAGGTGACAGACCTCAGTGGCCTGCACCCGCAGAGGCGACGCACCGTCGAAGGAGGAACCATCTCATGGCCCGTAAGCTCGTTGCTTCGCTTTTCATCATCGGCTTGACCGCTGCCGTCGGCTGCCACGCGGAATTCACCGCCGCCACCGGCCAGCCCACCACCCCCGCGACCTCGGGCAGCGCTCCCGCGGCCCCGGTCGAGACCGCCGTCCCCACGGCCACCGCCACCGCAACCGCCACCCCGGCTGTCGCCCCCAGCACCGTCAAGCAGGAAGGCAACAAGCTCACCCTGCCGGGCGCCATCGTCTTCGAGACCGGCAAGGCCGTCATCAAGACCGAGAGCGAGCCCGTCCTCGAGCAGCTCCACTCCTTCCTCGAGGGCAAGAAGCAGATCACCCTCGTCCGCATCGAAGGCCACACCGATAACGTCGGCAAGGCCGCTGACAACCTCAAGCTCTCCGGCGACCGTGCCCTCGCCGTCAAGAACTGGCTCGTGAACAAGGGCATCGACGGCAAGCGCCTCATCTCCGTCGGCTTCGGCGACACCAAGCCCGTCGCGGACAACGCCAAGGAAGAGGGCCGCGCGCAGAACCGCCGCACCGAGTTCATCGTCGTCGAAGTCGGCAACAAGGCCTGGATGGGTGCCGATGCCATCGGCGGCGGCACCGTCTTCGGTGACAACCCCCGCAAGTAACCCCCCCCCGCCCCCCTCCGCTCCAGACAAGGTGCTAGGTTCCGCCCATGCGAGCCTTCGGCATTCTCCTGGTCGCGTGTCTCCTCTGCGTCCCTCCCCTCGCCTCCTGCGCCAGAAAAGCCGAACGCGAGTGGTCCCCCGCTGACCATGACAACACCGGACAGACGTCGCCTGCTCCTCCCACGGCGTCGGCGCTCCCCTCCTCACCCCCCCCCCCCGGGCCCCCACTCCCCTGACTCAGCTTCGGCCCCGTCCCGCTTTCAGCGTCTCCGCGAACACTCGCGCGTACCCCTCGGCGTACCGATCCCACGTGAGTTCCGCAGCCCGCGCCAGACCGCGCTCCCGCAGCGTGCCGCGCGCGGACTCGTCCTGTACCGCCGAGCGCAGCCCGCCGGCAATCGCAGCCACATCCTCCGGTTCGACCAGGAGCGCAGCGTCGAGGCAGACCTCCGGCATCGACGACCTGTTGGAAGTCACCACGGGCACCCCGGACGCCATGCCTTCGACCAGGGCGTTGCCGAACCCCTCATACAGCGACGTGTGACAGACGCACGTCGCGCCGCGGAACAGACGAGTCAGGTCCATATGTGGCACGCCGTGCAGGAATCTCACCCGGTGCTCCACTCCAAGAGCTCGAGCGAGCGGACGCAGCGCCTTTGGACCATCCCCCAGACGCTGTACGAGCGCGAGGTGAAGGTCTTCGTCGGACGGGAACGCCTGCGCAAAGGCCCGCACAATCCTCTCGTGGTTCTTGTAGGGCGCGAACTGTCCGACGGTCAGAACGTATCGCTTCGCGCCAGGCAGCAATCGCTCACGCGCAGCATCGGCCTCCGCTTGCTCGTCCGCGCTTCGGATCGGATGGAAGTCCGGCGATACGCCCTGCAGAATCACTGTGGTTCTCGCTGCCGCCGCAGCATCCACCGATGCGATCTCCCGCCGGGACGCCTCACTGATGGTGCACAGCCGCGTCGCACAACGAAGCGAACGCCGAATGCCGTGCCGGTAGAAGGCCGTCTCGATCCGGCCCCAGTGCCAGTTGGTTCGGGCCCAGGCCGGATGTTTGATCCACATCACGTCGCAGACCGTCACCACCGTCGCCATCGAAAGGCCAGCTGGCAGGGTGTTCGACGGCGAGTAGTAGAGCGCGACGTCCGACAGGTCCACCAGGCGCGGCTGCAGCCACATCGTGGCCGGACCGTTCGTCTCCCACCGAACCACTTGCTCGCGCACGTTCGGCGCGTGGCTGAGGCGAGCGGCCTTGGGATGTCGGAGCAGCAGGAATCGCTCGTCCGGGAGCAGACCCGGCAACCTCGCGATCAACTCGACCAGCCACACGCTGATGCCGCTGGGGCGCTCTCGGATGTACCGGCAGTCGATGCAGATCATCGGAACCGATCTCGCGCGACTGGGGCGGATAGGCAACGAGAAATCGCCGCGACGCAACCTGGCCCCTTGAATCCGGGGCCCGGCTCCGCCATGAGCCCATCCAGCCGCCATGCCCGAACCGATCCGTTCTCTCGCCGCCAGGTACCCGCGCCTTCGCCGCGCCTCGGTGTTGATCCTGGTGGGCGGCGCCCTCGCCGTCTGGGTCCTGCTCAAACCCCACCTCCCCCACGACCATCCCGTGGCCTATCGCTTCGACCCCGGGCCTGATGCAGTCACCGGCCTCGAGGTGGTGTGGACCCGAGTCGGTTCGCCCGCCGATGAGCCGATCGGCGGCAGCCGCTATCAGTGGAGTCCCGGCACGGCGCCGAAGGAAGTGCACGCAACGGTTCGAGGGCCCGATGGCGACTACAGCGTGGAGCTGACGGTGCACTCTGGGGAGAGCCGAAACCTGACGAGCGGCCGGGCCGCGTTGGGGGACCAGATCACGCGCGTCCGCGCTCCGGTTCCAGCTTCGGCAGCGCCGCCGGCACCGGATGCTCCTTCTCCTTGAACGACGCTCCCAACCACCCGGGAATCGCCCTCGAGCGACCACTTGCCACCATGTCGCTCGCACAGAACCGCCTCTTCCGTGAGCGGTGCGGGCCTTCCGAGCGTCAGCGCACGTCCTTGCAGCACCGGAAGCCCGTCTCGGTGCCGTTGTAGTACTGATCGTGGGCCGTCTGCGCCGCCCGACAGTGGTTGCGCGAGGGCTGCCAGTACGCCCCCTTCATGGCGGGACGCGGCGGGGTCGAGTTGTCGATCGTGGTCCACTCCTCGAGGTTGCCCGAGAGGTGGTGGACGCCGAAGGGGCTGACGCAACGCGGATGGTCCTTCGCTCCCTCGCGCAGGTCGAGCAGCTTGCCATCGGTTCGATAGATGTCCACGCGGTCCGCGTTGCACGCGTCGGCATCGCGAACGAAGCCGTACGGATACGGACGCATCTCCTCGCCTTCGCACGCGAACTGCCACTCCGACTCCATGCACACGCGCTTGCCGAGCGAGTTGCAGACTTGCGTGGCGTGGGTCCAGGACTGGTTCGATGCGGGGAGGTTCTGCTGCGGGGGGACGTACTCATCGCGGTCGATGCAGTACTTCATGGGACGACGCTGCGTGAGGCACTTCGCCGGGCGGGCGTACTCTGCGCAGCGGTAGTAGGCGAACCTGCCGCCGGTTTCCATCCAGCGAACACAGCGGTGTTCCACGTCGGGGCAGTAGTCGCCCGAGACGTACGCCATGCCGTCGGGACAGGGACGGTCCGAGGGGGCGGCCGGTTGTGCAGCGGCTGCCAGGTTCCCGAGGGCGCCCGCCACCGGCAGGCCGATCCGCGCGGCTGCGGTCCACGTGGGTTGCACTCCCGTCGAGGCTCCCACCGCCCGCAGCGTTGCCGTGACCGCCCGTTCCTGCTGCGGCACTTGCACAGGCTCCGCTTCCCGCCGCCCGCTCATGCATGACGAGGCGTGGACCAGACCGAGGACAGTGAAAGCAACGAGGAATCTGGGCATGCGGACCCGCGATGGTCGGAAATCCCAGGGACGGGCGCCGGCGTCAACAGAATTTGGCCACGGCCCCGCGACCCCTGTATGTTCGCAAGGTTACGCTCCCCAGGGCCGAGCTTCCTTGAGATCGTGCCGAGCTTCGGCGCACCATGACATCCCCGTCACGCCCCCCTGTAAGGGTTGCGCACGGCGCCCCGCTCAGACCGGCAACGAACCGCCAGCACCGGTCCCAGGGGATGAAAGGCCCGCTGCGTGCGCCCGGCACCAGCGCGGGCACGCCGGCCCCCATGCAGCAAGCTCGGGTTGCCCGTCGGGATCCGCGCTCAGTGGTCGCGACCTTCGGGAGCGCCCTTGAGCTTGCGACATGCGTAGGGTTTCACTTCCCGGATGGTCCTGGCGTGCTCCCTGTACCGCTCGACCATCCGGGATAGCGTTTGCGTATCCTTCTTGCGCAGGTCGTTGCGCTCCCCGGGGTCTTCCTTCAGGTCGTACAGCCTGAAGTACGCGTCGTCGCCAAACGAGATCAGCTTGTGATCCCCGCTGATCAGAGCCCTGCGACGGTCATTGTCGCTCGTGCGCGGCAGATCGACGATGACGTCCCGCGCCTCGGCGGGATCGCGCCCGAGCATTTCGCCTACTAGGCTGCGACCGCGAAGGGGGGCGTCGCCCTGGGCAACGCCCATGAGCTCGAGGATGGTCGGGGCCATATCGATGTGTCCGCGCGGCTTGTCGATCCTGCGTGGCGCGATGCCTGGCACCACAAAGAACCACGGGACCCGAACGAGCTCCTGATAGACCTCGAATCCATGGCGGAAGACGCCATGCTCGCCGAACCCCTCGCCGTGGTCCGCCGAGACCACGATGGCGGTTCTGGAGGCCCACGGCTGCCGCGCGACGAAGTCGAGCAGCTTGCCGAGTTGCGTGTCCGTGAACTGCACCTCGCCGTCGTAACGGTCCCGCGCCTCGTGCCCGTAGGAGGGCACTTCCTTGTGAGCCACGTAGACGTCGTGGGGGTCCATGAAGTGGAACCACGCGAAAAACTGCCCGGAGGTGTTCGCCGGGTCGCCGAGCAGCCGCTCCGCAATCTCCTCGTGCTTGGGACCGGTGACGTTGGGATCGGTCTGGGGGTCGAACTTGACGCCAGGGACCATCTCCCAGACGTCGAAACCCTGGTTGAAGCCGGCCGATGCGGCGAAGTACCGGTGCGCCTGCGCCGCGACGGTGCGAACCCCGGCCTCGCGCAACCGCTCCGGGAACATCAGGTTGTCCTTGGCGTAGGTGCCGAAGAAGAACCCGTCGCGCTTCATCGATGCCGGGTATTCGCCCGACAGCATCCCGCCGAGGCTCATCGAGGTGTACGAGGAGATGGCGTACGCGTTGGCGTAGGAGACTGAGCGTCCTTCCAGCTCCGTGAGCCGCGGAGCGATCGGCCGTGGATACCCGGCCCACGGCATGTCCGCGCGCAACGCGTCGATCGTGAGGAGGACGACGTTGAGCTTCTCGGGCACCGCGTTCGACACGGGAACGGAAGCCGAAGGGGAGGCGGTTGCGACGGGCTCGTTTCGGGCGGGCTGCGGAGTCGCGCTGGGGGAAGAGGCGGACGGCGTCGCGGATGGAGCGGAGGGGGGCGACGACGAGGCGGGCTCCGGCTGGGGGCCGCCACAATGGCAACCGCCGAGCAACGCGCACAGGCAGAGGGCGATCAGCCGCGGCGAGGACTTCATGACGGGGCTCTCATGCTCCGAAAGCGGCTGGCTGTCAAAAAGGCGAGGTGACCGGGTGCAGGCTCAGGAGGTCGCGCGGGGGGAGCGGGAGCTCCGACCGGAACGCAGCCCGAGTCGACGCTCCAGTTCGTCGCAGAGGGCATCGAAGTCGGCCCGTCCCCGACCTCCCTTCGCTTCGTACTGGTAGATCGTCTGACCATGGCTGGGGCTCGCCTTGTGGTGCGTGTTCACGCGAATCCCCTTCGGAAGCACCAGATCACCGAACGTGGTGCGCAGCATCGCCTCGACTTCGTCGGTGATGCGCTCGCGACGGTCCACCATTGTAAGGACGTAGCCGAGCACCTGGGTGTCTGCGCCGACCTGTTCTCGCACGCGGTCGAGCGTGTCGCCGAGGAGCTTGAGGCCGAGCATCGGCAGGTACTCGCACGAAACGGGGACCAGGACCTGATGGGATGCCACGAGGGCGTTGAGGGTCAGCAGTCCGAGGTAGGGAGCAGTGTCGAGCAGGACGATGTCATAGGAGGCGAGGGCAGGGTTCTGCAGAGCGCGATAGATCACGCGTTCTCGTCCGAGGGCGGAGGCGAGGAACAGGTCGACGACGGCCATGTGTTCGCCGGCGGGGGCAAGGTCGAGGCCCTTGTGCGCCGTGTTGACGATCGCGTCGGACAACGGCCGCTGATCCATGAGGCAACGGGCGACGTCGAGCCGGCTGGAGTCGGGGCGATGGCCGAGGATGGAGCTGGCGGAGCCCTGGATGTCGAGATCGACGAGCAAGACGCGGTGACCGCGGAGAGCCAGGCCGGCGGCGAGGTTGACGGCGATCGTGGTCTTGCCCACGCCCCCCTTCTGGTTGGCAACAGCGAGAGTGATCCGTCCTGGCATGGCGAGCTCCGTCGTTGAGCGAATCCGGAAGCACTTCAGCAAGTGCACCCGAACAGAACGGAGACGAGAGGTCAAGGGACACGCACCAGGTGTTCAGCAAGGGACACGGGCGTGGGCGGGGGGCCACGGGGAGGTCCATGGAGACCCCCTGGGACATCAATAAGTCTTCGAAATCAAAGAAACGTTTCGAAAGTCAAGCGGTTGGTGCAACGGATGCAGCGGGCGGGCTCGGCAGAAATCACTTGTCGTCGCGCGAACATGCCGTTAAGACTTGGCCCTCAGCACGGGGGTGTGAGACCTTATCTTACATGTAGGCAGTATCCGGTCCCGAGAGGACAACGATAGAGTGGCAGAGAAGACAGGGCGTTGAACAGACGGCCTGTTGGAGGAACCGATGAAGCTGACCCCCTGGTACCTGGCAGCCCTCGCCCCGTTCGCGGTGGTTGGATGCAGTGGCGCTGTCTATGGCCACCTGGCAGTGCTTCTGCTGACGTTCTGCATTTTCTTCGGCACGCTGTCCCTGGGGCGCTCCCCGAGCTCGTCGGGTGCGGGCAAAGAGGGCCCTGCGCAGCGCGCTTGATATCGACGCATCACCCCGGTCACGCGCTGTGACCGTGGACCTTGGCCTTCGAGCCAATTCCCGGATTCTCCCACCCACAGGCGTACGCGATGCTCGACGGTCTGGAGGGGTTCAAGCAGATCGAGGAGTTCAGCCTCTCCGACATGGAGACGGTGGGGTTGATCCTGCGGGGGGACTCGGTTGCAGACTGGTTTCGTCTGGCGCTGAAGGACGAAGATGAGGCGCGCTCGCTGCTGGAGGCGCAGGAGTTTCGCCCGGACGAGCCGTCGGACCGCGCCCGCCTCGAGAAGATCAAGAACGAAGCGATCAGCTTCCTGCGACGGCACTTCAACTTCCCCATCCCCAAGCCGATCGAGCGCGCCACGGCTGAGGAGCTCTTGCTGCTCGCCTCGGGCCGCGGACACCGCCAGCTCTGCGCCTGCACCATCCTCAAGGCGATGCATATCGTCCATCACGTCGATGGGCGCGACCTGCTGTTCACCATTCCGATGTCCCACCAGGAGGTCTTCCACTTCGTCGAGGAGAAGGTCTACCGGGTCATCGGCGACATGCTCTCGCACGGCTTCCCCATCACGGAGTTCATCGGGGGGCGCAAGAACAAGGATTCGCTCTACACCAAGCTGCTCTCGAAGCCCGACACGCTGGCGGCCCCGGTCTACGACCGCCTGCGATTCCGGATCGTGAGCCGCTCCGCCGACGACATCCTGCCCATCGTGCTCTTTCTCTCCAAGCGCCTTTTCCCGGTCAACCTCGTCATCCCCAAGCAGAGCCTGAACACCATGTTCCGGCTCCGCAGCTACTTCGCTAAGTTCGACACGCTCCGTCCCAAGCTGGGCGAGTTCCAGTTGGGGCTCGACGACAACCTCACGCACGGCGACAACATCTTCAGCGCGGAGTCCTTCCGGGCGATCCACTTCGTGGCAGACGTCCCGGTGCGTCTGCCGCGCGAGTCGCTTGAGAACGCCCCTGCCGCCGCTTGGGCGTTGGGACCGGTGGTCTTCGTGACCAGCGAGTTCCAGATCGTCGATCGTGACACCGAAGCCTCCAACGAGTTGGGCGAGGGGAGCCACGCCCGGTACAAGGGACGCCAGAAGGAAGCGGTGATGCGGCGCCTGAAGCTCGGGGCAGCCGATCGCGACAGCAAGAGCGGCACCTCGCTGTACCCGGGGATATCCAACGAGGCGCTGGCGATGCTGGAGGACGAGGCGCGGAAACCGGACGACGGGGATCCGCCTGAGCTTTGAGGTCGGTGTTCGGGCGTGACGCGCGTGGGTGGGCGAGTCCGCGGCGGGTGAGCCTGCGAGCGCGTTCGGGCGCGTGCTGATCAGCCGGTCGTGCCGAAGGTGAGGACGACGAGGGAGATCAGGAGCACAGCGGCGGCAGCGATGATGGACCAGCCTTTTTTGACTGCGGTCTTGTCGGCCGAGTCGATGGCGCGCAAGCAGCGCTCGACTTCGAGGTGAAGCTGCGAGACTTCTGTGCGGAGACGGCTGAAGGCCGCCGCATCCTCGGGGAGAATTGCTGAGGAATTGGTGTCGAACAAGCGCGCGCCCAGGGCGATGAGCGCGGCGCGCTTCTCGGTGAGCGCTTGCTCTACGCCTTCCGAGCGGAGCCCAGCCTCTCGCGCGAAGGTGGCCTCGCATGTGCGCCGCTCGGTGCGCAGCGCGGCGATCCGTCGCTCGGCCTCGACGAGCTCGGCCTCGACCCCGCGCAGGGCGTTGGAGCTCTCCGCTGCGGCGGCGGTGGGAGGCTGGAGCTCGATCCGGCGCAGCTCCACGGTTCTCTGGGCGGCGGCGAGGGCGGCGGTCTGCTCGGGCGACGCCTGTGAGCCAGGCTGGGCTGCGGCGGTGCGAGCGACCTGTTGCGCGTTGCGCAGCTCGATCTCGGCGCGCTTGAGCTGCGCCTGCGCGCGGGAGAGGACCTGTGAGCGAGCATCGTGCTCGGAGGCGGCAAGATCGCGACGCCGGGAGATCTCGGATGCGCGGTTCTCCTCATCAGCCAGACGTTGATCTACGGAGGCGACCTTGGCGGAGTATTCGGCGCTGCGGGCGGAGAGGGCGTGTTCCCGTTCCCGGGCGGTTTCTTCGATTCGAGCGAGAGGAGCCAGGTAACCGGCGAGCTCGCGGTCTTGCTCGATCGATGGGCGGACCTTCTCGGCGATCGTCGCCAGGCTGTCGTCGCGGAGCCGTTCGGAGTCGCCGGCGCGGCGTTGTGCGGCAGCCAGCATCCGTCGAAGATCGCGGGTTCGCAGGAACACGCGGACGGCGTAGGCCGGGCAGTTCCAGATCTGGGCGGGGGGCCGGCCGAACTCTGCGAGCACAGCGATCTCGTAGGGGTCGAGGGCGGGGTTCTGGGGCACGATGCGAGCGCGGACGGAGGATGGGGGGAAGGGCTCCTGGCCAGCCCCAGCGGAGTGGGGAGACACGGCTGCGGGAGCCTGGGCGTGGGAGGAAGGGGGTTCGATCTTGGCAGCGCGAACCGGGGCCTCACCGAGCTCCAGCCTCAGATTCGGGTCTCCCTCGTCGTCGTCGTCGAACGAATCCGACCCGAACGAGGTGGAGGGCCCGTGTGAGACGGCGCCGAACTGGGGAGTCCCGAGACCGAGGTCGCCGGGGTCGGCGTCGAGGTTATCGAACGGGTTGGCGGCGCCGAAGTCGGAGGAGGCGATGGAGGGGTGGTCGGCCGGGTCATTGCCACAGGCAGGGCAGGGACCGGACGACGAGGGGACGGAGGCCTTGCACCAAGGGCAGACGGACATGGGGGGATGCTAGCGGAATGGGGAGGTTGAACCAAGAACGGGGGAGTCGGGATGCGAATCGAGCCGGGGCGAGGAGACGGGGCCGATCAAAGCGTCGAGGGAAGCGGTGTTCGCGTTGACAGGCGCTCCGTCGCCCTCCTACCTTGTCACGAAGGATCGAGCTGCAACGGCTCGACGCGAGAATCGAAGATGCGCATTTACGCAGGGAAGATCCCCAACATCGCAGCGGAAGTCGTGCAGACGCTCACCTCGTCGGGCGACATCGAGACCGAGGATCGCCGAGAGGTGGAACAGGACATCGCGGCGGTACTGAATGCCTACTTGGAGACGGACCGTCAGGTGACCGAGCGGGCCAAGGATCTCATGCAGGCCCGTAACCTGGGGCAGCAGGAGTTCGCGCGCACGAAGAAGCTGGTAGCGGAGCAGCGAGGCTTCAAGATCGGCGACGAGACACTCGACTATCTCCTCGATCAGATCGTGGAGATGCTGATGCACTCGTCGAGCGTGGAGGAGGTCTACGCCGAGGACGTGGAGATGCGGCGGAAGATGGCGCCGATTCTCAAGCGGCACATGGCGCTGGACGAGGAGCTCGATCGGGAGACCCGCGCGCAGCTCAAGCACGTGGAAGAGGGGACCCGCACGTGGGAGGTCGAGTACCGCCGCGTGATGGAGGACATCCGTCGCCGCAAGGGGCTCTAGCCGCGCGCGCCACAGGCGGGCGGAGTGTGCTAAGCAGCGGGAGCGCGCTACCACGGGCGTGGTGCGCCGCTCGGAGATGAATCATGTGGGTTCCGAAGGTCGAAGAGAAGCACCACTTCTGCCATCACTGCGGCAACGAGCTCGTGATGGAGGTGAAGCTGCAGCGTCAGGATCTCTGCATCCACTGCGGCTTCGATCTGCACTGCTGCAAGAACTGCGAGTACTGGGATCCCTCCGCGCACAACCAGTGCAAGGAGCACATCGCCGAGTACATCCCGGACCGGGAGAAGGCGAACTTCTGCACGTTCTTCACGTTGCGGGACGGCAAGGCGGAAGACGATACGTCGCGCATCGCGAGCTCGAAGGCCCGACTCGACGCCCTGTTCAAGAAGAAGTAGGCGAGCGGACATGGACTGCTGTCGGTGGTTGGTCACCGGCGGAGCCGGCTTCATCGGCTCCAACCTCGTGACGTCGCTGGCTGCGCGCGGCGAAGGCGTGTGTGCATTCGACAACCTGGTGTCGGGGCGATGGAGCAACCTCGACGGCGTTGCGGGTGTGAAGCGGGTGACGGCCGACGTGCGGGATGCGGAGGCGGTCGAGCGAGCGTGTGCAGGAGTGGAGGTCGTGTTCCACGAGGCCGCGCTGTGTTCGGTGCCAGGCAGCATCGAGGATCCTCTCGAGTACGACCGGGTGAATGTCGGCGGAACGGTGACGGTGCTGGAGGCGGCGCGTCGTGCGGGGGTTCGTCGGGTGGTGTTCGCGACGTCGGCGGCAGTCTACGGCGACGATCCGCGGATTCCGAAGACGGAGGGCATGGCGGTGGCGCCGAAGTCACCGTACGCGCTGAACAAGTACGTCGGGGAGCGCTACTTGAAGCTCTACTCCGAGATGCACGGGCTGCAGACGGTGGGGCTTCGGTACTTCAACGTATTCGGTCCGAACCAGTTGCCGAGCGGGCCGTATGCGGCGGCGATCCCGAGGTTCCTGGACGCGGCGTTGCGCGGCCGGGAGCTCGAGATCTTCGGGGATGGTGAACAGACGCGCGATTTCTGTTACATCGCAGACGTGGTGCGCGCGAACGTGTTGGCGGCGACGATCGACCGGGAGCTCCGAGGCGAGGTGATGAACATCGCCGGGGGCCGGGGAGTATCGATCAACGCGCTTGTGGGTCGCCTGGGCGGGGTGGTGGGACGCGAGGTGCGCTGGCGCAAGCTGCCGCCGCGTCCTGGGGATGTGCGGGATTCGCTGGGGGACATCGGACGGGCGCGTGCACTGCTGGGGTGGGAGCCGCAGGTGGCATGGGAGCAGGGGCTGGGGCCGACGTCGGCCTTCCTGGAGCGTGAGCTTGCGGAAGGGGCGCGCGCATGAAGAGCATGACGGGCTTCGGAGTTGGTCGAGCGCCGCTCGGGCAAGGGCGGGTGATCGTGGAGCTGCGCTCGGTGAATCACCGATTTCTGGATGTCCGGGTGAGGGCGCCGCGGGAGCTGACGGACGCGACGATGTATCTCGAGCAGATGGCTCGGGAGCAGCTGAAGCGGGGGCGATTCGAGGTAGTGGTTCGCACGGAGGGGGCGGTAGGGGGTGCGACGCTCGATTGGGCGAGGGGCGAGTCGGTATATCGGGCGCTTTGCGAGCTGCGTGATCGGCTCGCACCTGGGGAGGCGGTGCCGTTCTCGACGCTGGCGGCGTTTCCCGACCTGTTCGTGGGGGAGAGTGAGGCCCAGCGCGAGGCGTTGTTGTCTGCGGTCGGCAAGGCCTTTCAGGCGGCGCTCGACGCCCTGGACGCGATGCGCGCGAGCGAGGGTGAAGCGCTGATGCGCGACATGGTGGGACGGCTG